>NZ_AEPB01000036.1 GCF_000189395.1 Planococcus donghaensis MPA1U2
TTGTTTCTTATATATCTAAATGAAAAGCACTAACGGTGAAGTCGTCATCCAACGGTTTAAAGTCGAGAGACGCAACGTGTGTAAAGCCCATCTTTTCATACAAATCGATAGCATTCTTCATAAAACATCCTGTATATAACCTAATGGATTGTTGTTTGCGAATTTTAGACATGTCGATGCAATGTTCTATAAGTGCTTTGCCAACGCCACGTGAGCGGAACTCAGGGGTCACTGCTAACAAGCAAATTTCAGGGTATTCACTCAGCTTTTGTTTTTCAGTACAAATAGTAGATCCAGAGGAAAGTAAAGCAACACTCCCAACAATCTCCCAACCAATTTCGGCAACAAATACCTCCATGCCAGATGGCGAATTACTAGCAAAAGCCAAATTGGATTCTAGTCGTTCCCATTGCTTCGATGAGAGCTCTTTTTGGAAAGATTGATAAGCGGCAAACCGTTGCTCTTTTAATAAATGAACTTCATTTTTCTTAGCTTCCCGGATCAACAAACCCCTCATCCCCTTTAACTCGAAATGTTCGCGTAATGAAATGTTATTCTAGACAAACTAATTATATAGAAATATATTGCATATAACAAGGAAGAAAATGGGTATGTGGATATGGAAGCGCATACACCTGTAAATTATTTGACGATTAAAAAAATAATGAAATATTATTCTTTTATTCGTTGAATTCTGATAAATGTGCTCTATAATAAATAGAAAAGAAAGGATAGGATAAATTATGAAAAAAGATTTGCGCATCAATAGCAAAGTTTTTAGTGAAGGAGCCATGAGAGCCCCGAACCGAGCAATGCTTCGTTCAGTAGGAGTAACAGACGAAGATTTTAAAAAACCAATGATTGGCGTCGCTAGCACATGGAGTGAAGTGACACCGTGTAATATACATATTGATGACTTAGCAATTAGTGCCAAAAAAGGCGCTAGAGCAGCTGGAGGCGTCCCATTTATCTTTAATACGATTACTGTTTCTGACGGAATCTCCATGGGGACAGCAGGCATGAAGTATTCACTTTCAAGCCGAGATGTAATTGCGGATTCAATTGAAACAGTTGTAGGAGCAGAAAGTTTAGATGGCTTAGTCGCAATTGGTGGCTGTGATAAAAATATCCCAGGTTGCTTAATCGCTATTGCCAACTCTGAAGTTCCAGCTGTTTTTGTTTACGGAGGAACAATCGCACCAGGTCGCCACAATAATAGAGATATTGATATTGTTTCCGTATTTGAAGGTGTAGGTCAGCACAACAATGGCGACATGGACGATAGCACATTGCGCAATATTGAGTGCGGGGCATGTCCTGGTGCTGGATCATGTGGCGGAATGTATACAGCAAATACAATGGCATCTGCTGCTGAAGCGATGGGAATGAGTTTGCCAGGAAGTTCTTCAAATCCAGCGGTATCAGCTGAAAAATTAGCGGATTGTGAAAAAGCAGGAGCAGCTGTACATAATTTACTGGAACTAGATATTTATCCAAAAGACATTATGACGAAAGAAGCATTTGAAAATGCAATCACAGTAGTTATGGCGCTTGGTGGATCGACAAATGCCATCCTTCATTTATTGGCAATTGCGCACGCAGCAGAAGTGGACTTAACGATTGATGACTTTAATCGCTTGCAAAAAACGGTTCCACATTTGGCTGATTTAAAACCAAGTGGCAAATACGTTATGCAAGATTTACACCGAGTTGGTGGGGTTCAAGCAGTTATGAAAATGTTGCTAGAAGCAGGCTACTTGCATGGCGACTGTATGACAGTTACTGGCAAAACAGTAGCAGAAAACTTAAACGAAGCGCCGGCCTTGCAAGAAGGCCAGCAAGTTATCATGCCTTTCGATAATCCGAAACGTAAAGATGGCCCGCTGATTGTCTTGAAAGGGAATTTATCTCCAAACGGCGCAGTAGCAAAAGTATCCGGTGTGAAAGTTAAACGTCATACAGGTCCAGCTCGTGTTTACAACAATGAAAAAGAAGCGACTGATGCTGTTATGGCTAACGAAATTAATGAAGGTGATGTATTAGTTATTCGTTACGTAGGACCGAAAGGTGGTCCAGGCATGCCGGAAATGTTGTCGGTTTCTGCAATTCTTGTAGGTAAAGGCATGGACGCATCGGTTGCATTATTGACGGACGGCCGCTTTTCAGGTGGAACTCATGGCTTAGTAGTGGGGCATATTGCACCAGAAGCTCAAGTTGGTGGGCCGATTGCGTTGCTTGAAGAAGGAGATATCGTGACAATCGATTCCGATCTGCAAGAAATTTCGATGGATGTATCAGAAGCGGAGTTAGAAGAACGCCGTAAACGTTGGGTAGCTCCACCACTTTATAAAAAAGGTGTGCTTGGGAAATACGCGCATAATGTTTCTTGTTCATCAAAAGGAGCCGTTACGGATTACTTGAATCGTTCATAAATGAGACCGATTAAGACAGACTTTGGCAGTCAGTTGACTTTCAGTGAAATGAAGGTCAACTGAAATGTCGGGGCACGATAAAAGGGGGAAATAACATTGGTAAATAAAAAATTTGGATTTGTTTCAATTATGATGGCAAGTGCACTCGCACTAACGGCGTGTGGCAGTTCTGATAGTGAATCATCAGGTGGAGACTCAGATGAAAAGTTCGTGCTTCAAGCGGGACATTCATTACCTGATGACCACCCATATCATATAGCGCTGCAAGAAATGGCAGATGCTGTTGATGAACGAACAGATGGACAAGTAACAATTGAAATTTTTGCAAATAGTGAAATTGGTGCTGAGCGTGAATTAACAGAAGGGATGGGACTTGGAACCGTCGATTTAGTTGTTTCTTCAACTGCGCCAGTGACAAACTTTGTACCGGAATTAGGCGTTTTGGATGTTCCATTCTTATTCCAAGACCGCGAATCAGCAGTAGAAGTGTTGGAAGGTGATATTGGTGATGAGTTATTTGCTAAGATGGAAGAAAACGGTATCATCGGTTTGTCTTGGGGAGAAAATGGCTACCGTCATATTACCAATGCAATCCGTCCAATCGAAACACCTGAAGATTTAAAAGGCTTGAAAATTAGAACGCAAGAAAATGAAATTCATTTAGCTGCTTTTGAAGCATTAGGAGCACAACCAACTCCAATGGCTTGGACTGAAGCAATTACTGCTTTGCAACAAGGTGTAGTTGATGCACAGGAAAATCCAGCGATTGTTGCTGACCAATTTAGTTTATATGATGCAAACCAAAAATACATGAGTTTAACAGGACACGTTTATTCTGTAGCCATTTATATGCTTAGCCAAAAAACATATGATGAATTGCCAGAAGAACTGCGCGATATCGTTGTAGAAGAAGGACAAAAAGCAGGCGCAAAAGAACGTGAATTGATCGTTGAAATGGAGAAAGAATCACTTCAAACATTGAAAGACCAAGGGATGGAAATTATCGAAGATATCGATACAGCTCCTTTCCAAGAAGCGGTTCTGCCTGTTTATGACACAATCGAACACCAAGACCTATTAAACGAAATTTTAGACGCACAGAAATAAAATAATACGTTAATTCAAAAAAGAGAGAATCCATTCTCTCTTTTTTATATCGGGGGCAAGAAAATGAATAAATGGATCGGTTATATGAATTTTGGTATTAAGCATGTATTAAATCTTATTATGGCATTGCTTGTTACCGTGGTGTTTCTGCAAGTGATTTTCCGATTTGTTTTGAATTCACCGTTAGCTTGGACAGAAGAGTTGGCAAGATACAGTTTGATTTGGCTAACGTTTTTAGGAGCAGCTTATGCGATGTCTTCAAAAGCCCATATCGGAATGGAGTTTTTTGTGAAATTATTTGCGGTTCCTGTCCGCAAAGCGCTTTATAGTATTGCGACATTTGCAAGTCTACTTTTTTTCTTGTTAATGGTAGTAGAAGGATACGACCTTGCGATGCAAGGGATGTCTCAAACTTCTCCAGTTTTACGGATTCCGATGGGCGTCATTTATATGGTAATTCCCGTGAGTGGGGCAATTTTAATTATTAATATGGCCTCGCAATTTTCCAAAGACTTTAAAAGCGGGGGTGTCTAGAGATGGCGTTGGTATTGTTTCTTTTATTGATGGCTTTATTTTTAATTAATGTACCGATTGCTGTGGGGCTTGGACTTGCTTCAACGCTCGTTTTCTTCATCGATGGCAATGTATCATTAATCGTTATTATTCAGCGAATGTTCAATTCGGTGGACTCGTTCCCACTTATGGCGATTCCTTTTTTCATCTTGGCAGGCAAACTGATGGAAAGTGGTGGGATTTCCCGCCGACTCATTCATTTAGCAAATGTTATTTTTGGGCGTGTGAAAGGTGGGCTCGGAATTGTATCAATCGTTGCCTGTGCTTTTTTTGCAGCAATTTCAGGTTCGGCAGCAGCCACAACAGCTGCGGTAGGTGCATTGATGATTCCAGCCATGGTTAACAAAGGCTACGATAAAAGTTTTGCGACAGCTATTCAAGCTGCTGGTGGAACCATCGGGATTATGATCCCACCTAGCGTTCCTCTCGTACTTTATGGAGTGGCAGCGGGAGTTTCAGTCAGTGAATTGTTTATCGCAGGTATTGTTCCAGGATTATTTGTAATGGTTTCGCTTATTTTACTCGTTTACTTGATTTCCTTGAAAGAAGGTTACGGGGGTGGCGAAAAATTTGGCTTGAAAGATTTCTTTAAAGCGTTTCTCGACGCATTCCTTGCATTAATGATGCCGGTAATTATTTTAGGAGGAATTTATGGAGGAATTTTCACTCCAACAGAAGCTGCGGTAGTCGCAGTCGTATACGGATTATTCGTCGGTATTTTCATATACCGCGAAATCAAGTTGACCGATTTAGCTAGGATTTTCTCTTCTTCTGTAATTGTCACTTCGGTAATTATGTTTATTATTGCCGGTGCCTCGGTGTTTGGTTATTACTTAACGCGTCAGCGAATTCCTGCCGAACTGACAGAATTAATGCTTAGTGTGACAGATAATTGGATTATTGCTTTGTTGATTTTGAACTTGTTATTGCTAATTTGTGGTGTGTTTCTTGAAACTTCAGCAGCCATCATTATTTTAACGCCGATTCTTGTACCAATTGCCAATGCTCTTGGAATTGATTTGGTGCATTTCGGTATTATTATGATTGTTAACTTAGGAATTGGGTTTATCACTCCTCCAGTTGGCGTCAATTTATTTGTTGCAGCAAATATTGCTGGAACCAAATTTGAAAGTTTGTTAAAAGCGATTGTGCCATTTATTTTGGTGATGATTGTCGATGTTTTGATCATTTCGTTTATTCCAGCAATCACGTTATTCCTTATTGGTGACTAAACTATTGGAGGAGAATTTATGACAGCATATAAAATAGCAGTACTACCTGGAGATGGAATTGGTCCCGACGTTACAAAAGAAGCAGTCAAGGTTTTGGAAGCGTTAAAGGAGCAAGATCCAACATTCGACATTGCGTTTGAACAATTTGAATGGGGCAGCGAATATTATTTAGCCAACGGATATATTATGCCTGAGGATGGCTTGGATCAATTGAAAAATTTTGATGCCATCTTATTTGGAGCTGTGGGTGATAAACGTGTGCCCGATGAAATAACCATTTGGGAACTGATTATGCCGATTCGTAAAAACTTTCAACAATACGTCAATATGCGACCTATCAAACGATTGGCTGGTATTGAGTCTCCTTTAAAAAATGAGCAACCAATTGATTTTATGGTATTCCGTGAAAATGCAGAAGGCGAGTATTCAAATATCGGCGGTCGCCTGTATCAGCAACATTCGCAAGAAATGGCGATTCAAAATACAGTGATTACAAAACAAGGTGTCGAACGAATTGCCAAATACGCATTTGAGTACGCGCAAAAAAACAACAAATCAAAAGTGACGAGTGCCACAAAATCCAATGCGATTATTCATTCGATGAAGTTATGGGACGAAGTTGTTGAATTGGTCGCAAAAGATTACAAAGATATTGAACTAGAAAGTAATTTCATCGATGCTTTAGCTGCCTATTTTGTTTTGCGTCCAGAATCGTTTGAAGTCGTAATCGCTTCTAATTTATTCGGAGATATTTTAACGGATCTAGGAGCCGCATTAGTAGGTGGATTAGGCGTTTCGCCATCAGGAAATATCAACCCCGAAGGCAATTTCCCTTCTATGTTTGAAGCGATTCATGGTTCAGCGCCGGACATTGCAGGAAAAGGAATTGCTAACCCGGTCGCTCAAATTTGGTCAGCTGCATTAATGTTGAATCATTTAGGTCGTGAAGATCTTTCGACTGCTATTGTCGATGCGATCGAACAAGTAATTCAAGAAGGAAAAGTATTAACGCCAGATTTAGGCGGCACTTCTACGACACAAGAAGTAGGTTCAGCTATTGCTGAGAAAGTCCTGATGTTGGTGAAAAACTAGGAGGGAAATTAATGGCAGTAGACAATAAAGTAGCGATTGTGACAGGTGCAAGCGGGGGAATGGGTAAAGAGGTTGTTGAGCAATTTTTGAAACAAGGATCGAAAGTTGCGGCTATCGATCTTCATGTGGATAGTCTACAGGAGTTAGAGGCGCAATACCCCGAGCAATTACTCGTTCTTCAAGGCAATTTAACAGAAGAACAAAGTGTAGCAGCGGCTATTAAGAAAACGGCAGACAAGTTTGGTCGCATTGATGTATTAGCAAATGTAGCTGGAATTGCACAAGCAGCAACAGATATTGAAAATGTGACACTCAAAGATTGGGAGCGTATTATGGCGATCAACTCAACAGCTGTATTTTTAACGTCTCGTGCAGTAGTTCCACATATGAAGCAACAGAATTGCGGGTCGATTATTAATATTGCTTCTGTTTCTGTTGACCGTCCACGACCAGGATTAAATGCATATGTGGCGTCAAAAGGAGCAACGATTTCATTGACGAAAGCTTTAGCTATCGAATTAGCCCCTTATAATATTCGGGTGAATGCGATAAATCCTGGTCCTGCAGATACGAAAATGCTAGGTGAATTTACCGCATCGGGTGTTGATGAAGGTCAAACAAAAGAAAATATATTCCGTAAAAGTGTTCCGTTAGGTGAATTGATTACACCAGAAGCAATTGCTAACTGTGTCTTATACCTCAGCTCAGATTTAGCGAAAATGATGACAGGTAGCGTTGTAAATGTTGACGGAGGACGCGGAATTTAATTGGGGAGTGAACCGAATCAGTGAAAAAACAGCAAATGTATATCAATGGAGAATGGGTAAATAGCATCGGCAACGAAAAACTTGAAACCAAAAATCCAGCAACCGGAGAAGTATTGGCAGAAGTTCCAAGAGGAAAAAAAGAGGACGTTGATGCTGCAGTTAAATCGGCCCGCACAACATTTGAGTCAGAAGAATGGCAGTCTTTCCCGCCGATTGAACGAGGGAGAATTTTACATAAAGTAGCTGCAGCATTACGTGCTGATTTAGAAGAAATTGCATTGTTAGAAACACTCGATACCGGAAAACCGTTAACGCAAGCGCGTAAAGATGTTGAGGCATCTGCTTTATATTTTGAATATTACGCGGGAATGGCGGATAAAATTTTTGGTGAAACGATACCAGTGCAACCTGGAATTCTCGATTATACATTGCGTGAACCTGTAGGCGTAACAGCTCATATTGTGCCGTGGAATTATCCGTTACAAATCATTTCACGCTCAACTGCAGCTGCGATTGCGACAGGAAACACAGTTGTTGCAAAACCTGCAGAAGATACACCGCTAACGGCGATTAAATTAGCAGAGATATTTGATGCGACTCAATTGCCAAAAGGTGTCTTTAACTTGGTGACGGGTTATGGTTTTGAAGCAGGTGCAGCGATATCTGAACATCCAGATGTTGATCATATTACTTTTACAGGTTCGGTTCAAACAGGCTCTGCTGTTATGATGGGTGCTGCGAAAAACGTTAAGCCGGTTACGCTTGAGCTAGGTGGCAAGTCACCAAACATCGTTTTTGAAGATTGCGATCAAGAAGAAGCGGTTGAGTGGGTTGTGCGTTCGATTATTCAAAATGCCGGACAAACGTGTTCGGCAGGATCTCGTGTATTGGTGCAACAGTCTATTAAAGAAGAATTTCTAAAAAAAGTTGTTGTAAAAATGGAAGAAATCCAAATTGGTAAAGGTATAGATGATTTGGATTTGGGTCCGATTTTAAATGAAAAACAATTTTCTCGTATTCTTGAATTCATGGACGTTGCCCGAAACGAAGGAGCAACATTTTTAACAGGCGGCGAGCGTCAAGAAACAGAGGGGCTCGAAAATGGCTACTTTTTTAAACCGACTGTCATTGATGGACTTGCACCAAATAGTTATGTGTCTCAAGAAGAAATTTTTGCACCAGTTGTTGCGGCATTTGCATTTGAAACCGAACAACAAGCGATTGAATTGGCCAATGGTACGGAGTATGGGCTAGTAGCTGGTATTTGGACAAAAGACGGGGCACGTGCCCACCGAGTGGCTAGTAAAATTCGTGCCGGTCAAATCTTTATCAATAATTATGGTGCTGGGGGTGGTGTGCAAATGCCATTCGGAGGATTTAAGAAAAGTGGATTTGGGCGTGAAAAAGGTCTTGAAGCATTGCGCAATTACACGGCTTTAAAAAATGTTGCGTTAAAATACTAATGTTAAAAGAATTGGAAAAGGGATGTCCTCGATTTGAGAACATCCCTTTGTTTGTTTAAGGTAACTATAATTTGTTTTGACTCAATTTTTCAACCCATATTACTGGGGAATCATTTCCATTGAAAGTATTACTTTCAGTACCGCGGTCATTGTTCCACTGGGTGCTTTCTAACCTAAGCAACGTAAACCCTACCTTCTTTTACGTCCTCGCGATCCTTAAATCGCTCCAGTGTGAATAAGTATTCTCAAAAACATTATCGTAGAATGCCAGATTATCAAAATTTACCAGTTACCTTTGTGTTAACTAAGCTATCATCTCACGTTCTCTCCTATATGTCAACCTATACACTTAGTGAAGAAAAAAGAGCAAAAAAGTTTATTGTATAGATGAAAAATAGCAGTCTCGCTTATAAAGTTGACTTTTATTTTGGTCTTACCAATATTGGTGTATAATTAGTGGCATTACTGATAGTGGAAGAAGGAGACTCTTTTATGGATAAGCATTATGCGGATGACAGTTTGGCACTACATACAGATTTATATCAAATCAATATGTCGGAGGCTTATTGGGCAGATGGGATGCACGAACGGAAAGCGATTTTTGAGTTGTTTTTCCGTAAACTACCTTTTGGCAATGGTTATGCTTTGTTTGCGGGGTTGGAACGCATTTTAGACTACTTGAGAAACTTCAAGTTTACGGACAGTGATTTAGCTTATCTTCAAGAAGAGCTTGGCTATAAGCAAGATTTCATCGATTATTTGCGAACGGTTCGGTTTACAGGAGATGTTTATTCAGTAGCGGAAGGTGAACTTGTTTTTCAAAACGAAGCATTAATTCGTGTGGAAGCTCCACTTGTCGAAGCCCAATTGATCGAAACCGCACTTTTAAACATCGTTAATTATCAAACTTTAATCGCGACTAAAGCTAGTCGAATCAAGCAAATTGTAAAAGACGAACGAGTTATGGAATTTGGAACAAGACGCGCTCAAGAAATGGATGCGGCCATTTGGGGATCGCGCGCTGCCTATATTGGAGGACTTGAAGCCACAAGTAACGCGCGTGCTGGTAAAAAATTTGGAATTCCGGTAGCAGGAACTCACGCCCATTCTATGGTTCAAGCTTATAAAAATGAATATGACGCATTTCATGCTTACGCAAAACGCCATAAAAACTGTGTTTTTTTGGTAGATACATACGATACATTAAAGTCGGGAGTGCCGATTGCGATTCAAGTAGCCAAAGAACTTGGAGATAAAATCAATTTCCAAGGAATTCGTCTAGATAGTGGAGATATTGCCTTTTTATCTAAAGAAGCACGCAAAATGTTGGATGCGGCAGGTTTTCAGGATGTAGAAATAGTCGTTTCAAATGATTTGGATGAATACACGATTTTAAACTTAAAAGCTCAAGGTGCTCGCGTAGATGCATGGGGTATTGGAACAAAACTAATCACCGCCTATGATCAACCTGCATTGGGCGCAGTTTACAAATTAGTAGCAATTGAAAACGATAAAGGTGAACTAGAAGATACCATTAAAATTTCAGGAAATGCAGAAAAAGTTACGACTCCAGGACTTAAAAATGTTTACCGCATTATCGATAAGGAAAATGGAAAGTCAGAAGGCGATTATATTGCGATGCACGATGAAGACCCTGCTTCACAACAGCGTTTGAAAATGTTCCACCCGGTTCATACTTTTGTATCGAAGTTTGTCACGAATTTTGAAGCGGTAAATATCCATCGAAAAGTTATTGAAGAAGGCCAAATTATTTATACTAACCCAAGTGTCCAAGAAATGCAGAACTATGCAATTCGAAATATGGACTTGTTGTGGGATGAATACAAACGTTCGCTCAACCCGGAAGAATACCCAGTGGATTTAAGTCAAAAGTGCTGGGATAACAAAATGCGCAACATTCAAGAAGTACGAGATGCCATTCACGAATTTACTGGAGAATAAGGAGGATTTTAATGTCTACTCTACAACAGCAAATTATTGAAGAACTAAAAGTACAACCTACTATCGAACCGAAAGAAGAAATTGAACGGACAATCCAGTTTTTAAAAGATTACTTGAAACGCCATACGTTTCTAAAAGGATATGTTCTCGGAATTTCAGGTGGTCAAGATTCGACATTGCTTGGCAAGTTAACGCAAATGGCAATTGATCAATTAAATGAAGAGTCGGGAAGTAATGATTATGCATTTTATGCAGTTCGCTTACCTTACGGTGTTCAACTTGATGAGCATGATGCTAAAGATGCAATGAACTTTATCCAACCAACTAAACTTTATACGGTAAATATTAAAGGCGCGGTTGATGCTAGTGAGCAAGCACTAAAAGAAGCAGGGATCGAATTAACCGATTTTGCAAAAGGCAATGAAAAAGCACGTGAACGGATGAAAGCTCAATATTCGATTGCAGCAATGCACAGTTCAGCCGTACTTGGAACCGATCATGCAGCAGAAGCCATCACAGGTTTTTATACGAAATTCGGTGATGGGGCAGCTGATTTAACTCCTTTATTTCGTTTGAACAAACGTCAAGGAAAAGCGATGCTACAAGAACTTGGGAGTCCAGAGCATCTGTATTTAAAAGTTCCAACTGCAGATTTAGAAGAAGACAAGCCAGCACTTCCGGATGAAGTAGCTTTAGGCGTAACTTATAAGTTAATCGATGACTATTTAGAAGGTAAGGAAATACCTGCAGATGCACAAGAAAAGCTAGAAGGTCATTATTTAAGAACACAGCATAAGCGTCATTTACCAATTACAGTATTTGATGATTTTTGGAAATAAATTTGCGAAAAAGCAGGAGATCATAGTGGATCCCTGCTTTTTTATTTGGAATAACGAATCGAGAAAACTTCTCGTGCAGTTGAGTTATGAGCGGCTTTTCGTTATGATTACGATAAGATTGTGATAATTCAAAACATTTTCTGCTTTAAATTGGAGGAACTTATAAATGAATGCTAAAGAGCGATTGGAAAAAGTAATAGATAATATTGAAAAAGTGATTATTGGAAAGCGTGATATTGCCGAGCTTAGCATAGTGGCAATGCTTTCTCATGGCCATGTTTTATTGGAGGATGTTCCAGGTGTTGGTAAAACAATGTTGGTTCGTGCTTTAGCAAAATCGGTGGGTGCTGATTTTAAACGGATTCAATTTACACCTGACTTATTGCCGTCAGATGTGATTGGTGTGTCTATTTACAATCCGAAAGACATGGAATTCCATTTTCGACCGGGTCCCATTATGGGCAATATTATTTTAGCAGATGAAATCAACCGGACCTCCCCGAAAACACAATCTTCTCTTTTAGAAGCAATGGAAGAAGCCTCGGTCACAATTGATGGAGTCACAATGCAAATCCCGAAGCCGTTCTTTGTCATGGCTACACAAAATCCAATTGAATACGAAGGAACATACCCTTTGCCGGAAGCACAGCTTGACCGCTTTTTATTGAAAATCAAAATGGGTTATCCCTCGTCAAGAGAAGAAATGGAAGTATTAAACCGTGCACAAGTTGCTGCGCCAATTGAAGAATTGACTTCTGTCATTTCTCTCGAAGAGTTGTTAGAACTGCAAGCCCAAGTGAGAACGATTAAAGTAGATGAAACCATTCGAAGTTATATTGTGGATTTGTCTCGGCAAACACGTCAGGATGCCTATGTGTATTTAGGGGTCAGTCCGCGAGGGTCAATTGCGTTGATGAAAGCTTCGCAAGCTTATGCATTATTGAAAGGCAGGGATTATGTAACGCCTGATGATGTTCAGTATTTAGCAAAATTTGTTTTTGGGCATCGTATTATGTTGCGCTCAGAGGCTCGTTACGATGGAATAACGGTAGAAGAGATTACAGAACGCATTTTGGCGAAAACTCATGTACCTGTTCAAAGGTTTGTTGGTAAATGAAGCACCTGAAAAACAGTACCGCTTTATGGGGTCGCATTATAGTTGTGCTTTTACTGTTATTTATAACTTTTTCGTTTGCTATGTTCCAAGGTGGATTTGTTAGCTGGTTTATTTTTTATATGTCATTGCCGTTCATCATTTATTCCGTGCTGTTAGCTTTCTATCCTTTGCAGAAAATTGAAGTTTCCCGAGAAGTTCATACGACACAAGTACGTAAGGGTGGAGACTTTTCTGCGAAAGTTACCATTTATCGAAAAAATCCTTTCCCGCTCCTTTATACCGTATTAAGTGAACAAACCCATTCTCCGTCGTTGAACAAAATTATCACAAATCAGCGACCGAAAATGATTGTTCCAGGATTTCGAAGATCTTATTCTTGGACGTATGTTATAGAAAATATGCCTAGAGGAGAGCATGTGTTAGAAGGGGTTTGTTTAGAAATTTCGGATTTCTTTGGGTGGGTGAAAAAAAGTCGCTTATTACCGGTCCAACAAACGATTTTGGTTTATCCCAATACAGTAGAAATGGCATACCGTCCCATAGAATCACGTTATGATCATGGATCGATGGCTGCACCTTTTACTTTAGTGAAAGACACCACAATGGCAAGCGGTGTTCGTGATTACCAACCGGGGGACCGAGTTTCATGGATTCACTGGAAATCCTATGCGCGTACGCAAACTTTGCGCACGAAAGAATTTGAAGATCGGCAGTCTCAAGATCTTTTTTTACTCGACGATCGGAGAGACTCGGAGAAATTTGAATTGCAAGTAGAGTTAGTCGCGTCTATATTAAAGTCAATTGTACACGCTAATTCAAGCTTAGCTTATTTATCCATTGGTCAAAAGCGTAATTATTTCCCCGTCGTTCACACAGAAGCTCATTTACAACGAATTATGTATCATTTAGCAAAAGTGCAAAGTGACTTGGACAAACCAGTAGATCAAGCGATTGGACAAGAACTTCAACAAATGAATACTTCAAGCCTGTTATATGTGACGAGTCAACTTACAATAGAAATGGTTCAATCCATTCAAAAAAATGCTAAAACCTTGAGTAATTGCATGTGTTTAGTTGTTGTGAGGAAAGGTGAAACGTTATTAGAAGAAGATGAAAAAGTGCATCAATTCGCTCGTTCGAAAGGATTTGTTGTGAAACGTGTGGGTCCTGAGAACTTTGCGACTGTATTTACGGAGGTGAGCCGACAATGACTTCCATTAGAAAAAACAAATTTTTCATGGCCATCTTGTATATATTAGTTTTCTTTATGCTAGCTGAATGGTTAACGCCAGTTATTGTGTTAACCGAAACAGGTCATCAAGCCTTGTTTTTAATTTTTATAGCGGGTGGATTATTGATGGCTTTTTTGAGAGTTCCTTGGTGGTTTTCAGGACCCATAAAAGTTTTGTATATTTTATGGTTTGTGGTTTATGTCTATACAGGTAACGTGTTTTTTACAGGCGAAGCTATACAGTTTCTTCAATCAAATGTTAGTATGAATTTTTCGGCTTTGATTAGTCAAAATTGGGAACAAACAACAGATGTTTTCCGAACCATCTTGTTTTTTGTATTGTTATGGATGGCCATATACTTGATTCATTACTGGGTTAGTTTCAGGTCCAGCATTTTTTTGTTCTATATATTAACGGTTGTATTTATCGCAGTGTTGGATACATTCAGTCCTTATTCAGGAGAAACAGCCATTGTTCGCATCATGATTATTGGTCTTTTGCTGGCAGGTCTATTGTATTTAGTACGATGGATGGAAAGTCACCAAATATCAGAGCATGCTGATAAAGTAGCTTTGTTTACAGTACCACTTGTTTTAGGAATCGCAGTTTCGACGGCGTTTGCATTGTATTTGCCGAAATCAGATCCGATTTGGCCAGACCCAGTTCCGTTTCTCACTTCCTTCTCAGGACAAGGTGGTCCGGGAAGTGGTGGCAATGTAGGAAGAATTGGATACGGAGTTGATGATTCACGCCTAGGTGGTTCGTTTATAGGGGACGATACGCCAGTCTTCCGTGCAGAAGTATCGGAAGGTCAGTACTGGAAAGTTGAGTCGAAAGATACTTACACGACAAAAGGCTGGGAGCTGACGGAAAATGTAGGTGAGTCAGTGATTTACAGAAACAATGAAACTGTAGATACAGAGTTTGTCTTAGGAGAAGAATTGGAAACGACAGTCGTTTCGATGGAGCAGGAATTTCCTTTTGTTCTATATCCTTACGGAACCGAATCTTTTTCGATGGAAGAATCTCCAGAATATCAATATAGTTCAGCGGATCAACGCTTTGAAACTTACCAAAATGGAGAAGAATTGGAACCGGAAGAATATGAAGTTTCTTTTGCTGAGCCTAGTTATAGTTTAAAAACATTGCGGCAAACGAGTGAAGAAGAATTACAAGAACTGCCTATGGAATTTGATCGTTACGTACAATTGCCGGATGAACTTCCTGAGAGGGTTCGTGACTTAGCTGCTGAAATAACCGCGAATAGTGAGACGGTTTACGATCAGGCGTTAGCTATTGAAAGGTATTTCAATACAGCTGAATTTACTTATAGTCAAACGGATATTCCAATTCCAAAAGAAGATGAAGATTACGTAGATCAGTTTTTATTTGAAACGAAAAGAGGTTATTGTGATAATTTTTCAACCTCTATGGTTGTGTTGTTACGGTCGCTTGATATCCCCGCTCGCTGGGTTAAAGGTTTCAATGAAGGAGAACTAATCGATTCGCAAGGAGAAACCGACATCTATGAGGTAACAAATAACAATGCACACTCGTGGGTAGAAGCTTATATGCCAGGCGTAGGATGGATGTTGTTTGAACCTACGATTGGTTTTACAGGTTCATCATCTATTGATTTTGACTTAGAGCTAGATCCAACGGACCCAGAACAACCCGATCCTCAAGAGCGTCCAGAGGCACAAGAACCTGAAAGTGCAGAAGATGAAGAAGTTGTGGTGTCTTCGCAAACTGCTTTTTGGAATCGTCTTACGGATTATATTTCAACCAATCGTTGGAAACTGGTTTGGACATTTATTGTGTTGGGTGTTATAGGAGCTATTCTTTTCAAAATTCGTCACAGGTGGATGCCTAAATTTCTTATTTCTTATTACCGGATGCGTGGGCAAGAACCGGTTCAATTTGAAAAAGCTTACTTAAGATTATTGAAACAACTAGAATTATACGGCATCCACCGGAAGTCAGGCCAAACCTTAAAATCATATGCAGCTTACATTGATTCATTTTTTGGGACACGAGAAATGTCTGAATTGACCGCAGCTTATGAACGGATGATTTATGGGGGAGATGCTGAATCCATTGACTGGCATGAGTTAAAGGAAAGTTGGGAAAATTTAATCAATCGGACAAGCGGTTGATTTTACAACCTTTAAAATGTACAATTGATTAAATTATAAATTACAGGTGCCCTCATATATGTCCGATAATATGGATCGGATGTCTCTACCAAGTCCCCGGAAATGACTTGACTATGAAGGTGGATGACGCACGCTTTTTGACGTGTGCATTCGCCTTTTTGATGTAGAGCAGAAGAACGCGAGGTCCATTTTTCGCGTTCTTTTGTTATTTTGAGACCTGAATCGAATAGAAGAGGTGAAGGTTTTGCCAGTTAGTCCTATGTTGAAAGAACAGAAAAAAATCGTTGTTTTGGATTTCGGAAGTCAATACAATCAGTTGATCACTCGCCGCATCCGTGAAATCGGTGTTTACAGCGAGCTTCACCCGCACACAATCACTGCTGAAGAAATCAAAGAGATGAATGCTACGGGAATTATTTTCTCTGGTGGTCCCAATTCTGTTTATGATGAAAATGCATTTTCAATTGATGATGCGATTTTTGAAATGGGCTTGCCGATTTTAGGGATTTGCTACGGTATGCAATTAATGGCTCTCCATTTAGAAGGAAAAGTAGAAAAAGCACAAAACCGTGAGTACGGCAAAGCGGAACTAAAGTTGACGAAAGAAAGCAAAATCTTTAAAGACCTTCCGGAAGAACAAATCGTTTGGATGAGCCACGGTGATTTAGTTACAGCTGCACCTCCAGGATTTGATGTGATTGGAACAAGCGCAAGCTGCCCAATTGCTTCAATGGCAGATGAAAGCCGCGGATTCTATGGCGTTCAATTCCACCCGGAAGTACGTCACTCGATTTATGGCAATGATTTATTGCGCAAGTTTGTTTATGACGTTTGCGGAATGCAAGATGACTGGTCAATGGAAAACTACATTGAATTAGAAATCGAAAAAATCCGTGAAGAAGTCGGCGACAAAAAAGTGCTTTGCGCACTTAGTGGCGGAGTAGATTCTTCTGTCGTTGCTGTCTTGATTCATAAAGCAATTGGCGATCAATTAACATGTATGTTTGTTGATCACGGTCTTCTTCGTAAAGGAGAGGCAGAAAGCGTGATGAAAACTTTTGCTGACGGATTCAACATGAACGTTATCAAAATCGATGCACGCGATCGTTTCATGAGTAAACTTGAAGGCGTTACTGATCCAGAGAAAAAACGTAAAATTATCGGGAACGAATTTATCTATGTATTTGATGATGAAGCTTCGAAACTCGAGGGTATGGACTTTCTTGCACAAGGAACGCTGTACACTGACATTATCGAAAGTGGAACAACAACTGCACAAACGATTAAATCCCACCATAATGTTGGGGGATTACCGGATGACATGCAGTTTAAATTGATCGAACCGTTAAATACATTATTCAAAGACGAAGTACGTGTTCTTGGTACTGAGCTTGGTATGCCAGAAGAAATCGTTTGGCGTCAGCCGTTCCCGGGTCCAGGACTTGGTATTCGCATCATGGGAGCTGTAACAGAAGAAAAATTAGAAATTGTCCGTGAGTCTGACTGGATTTTACGCGATGAAATCAAAAAAGCAGGCCTCGATCGTGACATTTGGCAATACTTCACTGTGTTACCGGATTTGCGCAGCGTAGGAGTAATGGGCGATGCCCGCACTTACGATTACGCAATCGGTATTCGCGCAGTAACATCAATTGACGGAATGACTTCTGATTGGGCTCGTATTCCTTGGGAAGTTTTAGAGAAAATCAGTGTTCGTTTAGTCAATGAAGTAGATCACATTAACCGTGTATTGTATGATATTACGAGCAAGCCACCAGCAACAATCGAGTGGGAATAAAGATAGCATGCCGACTAAATCAGTCGGCATTTTTCTTTTTCACGAACTTTTTTGTATTATTTATTAAAAATGTTCGTGTTTGGTATTGTTAATTCGTTTTATACATGATATATTACGATAGAAATTAAATAAGCTTGTCGTATAATGTCGGGGATATGGCCCGAAAGTTTCTACCGAGTTACCGTAAATAACTCGACTACGATTTTAATCCTGTTCACTATTGAGCGGGATGCCTTTCATTTTTTATGTGAAGGGATAAATCGAACGCATACGGCAATCTGCTGTGTGCGTTTTTCTTTTGTAGGATTTATACGCAGGCAAGTCGGAGGAATCAGCATGAAAAAGTATTTTCAGTTTGAAGAACTAGGAACGAATTACCGCCGTGAATTTATTGGCGGTTTAACAACGTTTCTTGCGATGGCATATATTCTTGTCGTCAACCCGTTAACTTTAACGTTACAGTCAGTACCCGATCTTCCAGATTCAATGCGGATGAATTATGGAGCCGTATTTATGGCTACAGCATTAGCTGCTGCAATCGGTTGTTTAATAATGGGGATTCTCGCGAAATATCCAATTGCGCTTGCTCCAGGTATGGGCTTAAACGCATTTTTTGCTTACACGGTTATTCTAACTTACGGGATTCCTTGGCAAACTGCATTAACAGGCGTTTTATTTTCAGGACTTATTTTTATTCTTCTTACGTTAACAGGTCTTCGTGAACTAATCATCAACTCGATTCCTGCTGAATTAAAATATGCAGTAGGAGCAGGGATTGGCTTATTCATTACGTTTATCGGATTACAAAATGCAAATATCATCGTAGACAATCCAGCTACTTTAGTTGGACTAGGAGATCTTTCAAACAGTTCAGCGTTGTTAGCAATCTTTGGATTAATCATAACTGTAATCTTTATGGCTCGCGGTATCCAAGGTGGAATTTTCTTTGGGATTTTAATCGCAGCGGTAGTTGGAATGATCTTTGGTGTTGTGAACTGGCCTAGTGCAATTATTGACTTGAACGTTCCAAGCATGGCTCCAACTTTCGGTGTAGCGCTTGAACCAATCTTTAACGATTTTGGGTCATTGATAAATATTCAGTTTCTCGTTATTGTATTGACTTTCCTATTTGTTGACTTCTTCGACACTGCTGGAACTTTAGTAGCTGTGGCTAATCAGGCAGGCTTGATGAAAGACAACAAACTTCCAAGAGCAGGCAAAGCATTACTAGCAGATTCTATTGCGACAGTTAGCGGAGCGATCTTCGGAACATCAACAACGACTTCTTATATTGAATCATCTGCAGGAGTTGCAGCGGGTGCACGATCTGGCTTTGCAGCTGTAGTAACAGGTGTGCTGTTCCTTATCTCGATTTTCTTTTATCCAGTCCTTGAAGTAATCACTAGTGCCGTGACAGCTCCGGCTTTAATCATCGTAGGTGTCTTGATGGTTTCAGCGCTCGGGAAAATTGACTGGACAAAATTTGAAGTCGCAGTTCCTGCTTTCCTAACGATGATCGCTATGCCACTTGGCTATAGTATCGCAACAGGTATTGCCATTGGATTTATCTTCTATCCAATCACAATGCTTGTAGCAGGAAAAGGAAAACAGATTCATCCGATTATGTATGGATTGTTTGTCATCTTCGTTCTTTACTTTATTTTCTTAGCGTAAGATAGGAAGTCCGCCAATTTACTTGGTGGACTTTTTTCTTTGAGCTAACAAAAAATGAAAACTGTATTTTATAGAAGAAACTCGAATGGGACTGTAGGCTAATGGAAAGTGGGGAAAGAGTTTCGAGCTTTTAAAATGAGAAGGGTGAGAATAGAACCATGACTTTATTATTGAGAAATTTCAATTCCTGAACAAGAAAGGAAAGCTTAGAAATATAAGGGGAACTCTGCAATGTAAAGGGGAAACTTCCTTACTTATTTGTAACGAAAATGTAATCTGAATAATTAGATAAATCTGTTATACTTAATTTACGAAAAAAGTTCATTAAAGTGTTGACTCTATATATATGAGCGTGGTATATTAATTGAGTCGCCAATGAGCGCGACAAACTGAACCTTGAAAACTGAACAGCAAAACGTCAACGAAAGACGTCACGAGCACCTCGGTGCGAGAACGGCTTTTGCGAAGGTTGCCTTTGGCAATCAGAGCAAAGTGGTTTTTCATCTCAGTGTTCGTGACTACAATTTACTGATCAGCATTAC
>NZ_AEPB01000035.1 GCF_000189395.1 Planococcus donghaensis MPA1U2
ATCTGGATTTTTTTATTTAGAACTAGTTTACTTCAGTCAACTCCAAATGATAGTCAGCTACTTGATTGGGTTTGTACAAATCAGTAATCGATGTGGAGTAATCCGTAATGGAGGCGTTAAATTCTGCATTTAGAGAAGGTATACGGATTCGGAAATTCATTTTATACAAAAGTGTAGCAATGTGATGATACTCTTCGCTTGCAACGTTAAAGTTGAAGGCGATTTTTCGGTTGTGCTGGTGAGCATTGGTCTGTTTATTCGTTTCTTCTTTAAAATTAGAAGTGTGTATTTCGGTATCATCAATCCAAATGATTGTGTTCGTCACTTATTTCACCTCTGTTTCCAATTGTTGAGTAAACTGCTGGATGGCTTTTACGGCCATTTGGCTTTTAACCATATCTTCCATAGGTGGATTGTAAAGGCCAGCCCGAACATTAAGGTAATGGCGGTGCATCGGATTGCCTTCAGAAAGTGCACGAGATCCGACAATTTTCATCGCTTTGTCTACGATTTCCATAGCGGCATGGGTCACGGCTATTTTTGTTATATTTAACGCTTCATCCATTCCGGCTTTGTTGTCTGTTAAATTGTAACGTTCTACAGTGCCATATAACAGATGCCGTGCGGTAGCCAACTGGAGTTCCATTTCACCGATCGTTTGTTGGATGGCCGGTGTCTGTGCAATGGGTTTTCCAAGTGATGCTGGCGTATAGTTTGCTGCAAACTCCACTGCATAAGCTCTTGCAGCGGCAGCAATGCCGATATAACAGGCAGGAATATGAAGTAGCCAACCTTTAGTGGATGCTGAAGTTCCTGAACGTTTTAGTATATGTGTTTTAGGAATGCGGACGTGATCGAGGATCAATGTATGGCTTGCAGTGCCTCTCATCGCTAACATGTCCCACGTTTCATCTATGGATACCCCATCCAACTGCCGGGGAATCACAACTGTGATAACTTCATCACTTTCCGTAGTGGCCGTGACAAAAATATAATCGAGTGCAGGTGCCATGGAAGTGTAGGTTTTTTGCCCAGTAACAATATAGAAATCCCCATCACTAACAGCAGTGGTGCGAGGCAATGCGCCTCTAGCAGGACTACCAGCGTTTGCTTCTGTTGCAGCGGTATTAATAAATGCGCCATTAGCGATTTCCGTCATTAGCCAATCTACAGGTTCTTTCAGCCAATGGTGATTTTCAGCGTACTCCAACACAATGCCAACATGCCATCCAATTGACAGAGCGGTTGCTCCAGAACCTTCCGCTATCGCTTCTTGGGCTAAGACGTATTCGTATAGACCGAAGCCTTGTCCACCGTTTTCTATGGGAAGGGTCAAGGTATGATAATTCATTTTTTTCAAATCGTTGATGTTGTCAAAAGGGAAAGAGCCACGCTTATCCAGTTCCGGTTCACGAGATTGGAAAACCGGCTGTAAAGAACGGATTTGATCGATGAGTAATTGTTGTTGAGGTGTTTTGATAAATTGATTCATACACTAGACTCCTTCCTTGTTCTGCTAGTCCGCCTTAAGCCTGTCGGAGCTAAACGGGCGCCTTCGCTTTTCTTATTGTCTAGCTCCGGCAGCCAGATTCTCGGGGTCATAAGTCACACCGACTGTACGGCTGAAAACATGCCGTTTCGCCGATGCGTCTTATGCCCGTCGAATCTACATGGCTGCCTCCGCTTTTCTTTTTACCGTACCATAAAAAAGCCGTCAAAGCAGTAGATCAGGCTTTGACGACTTGGGAAGATATTTAGTTAGGAAAGGTTCTTTTTATGTGGCTTTCGGATGTCGGCAACGATTAAAGCTCCGACGAGAAACAGACCGAGATAACCAATGGTTGGATAAAACAAACTAACCAGGTTTTTGAAACCTAAAAAGCTCAGAATATAGGCGACAAGCACAACGGCAGTAATGAAAATTCGGGATTTTGTTGTGCCCATCACTACAAAGCGTGTTGAGAATGAAAAGAGCATGCTAACTGCGGTGTTGTAAATCATACCGAAAAGAATAAAGGACATAAAGATGCCGAGAATCGGCGATAGGTTATCGGCGATTAGAAGCAATGGCATTGCTGAACTACCGACACCATCCACTTGTGAGAAAATTGCTAAGTGACTTAATATGATTAGTCCACCTAGAATGAGTCCGCCAATGAGACCACCGCGTGCGGCAACTTTTTCGTCTTTTTCAGTTCCTCCCATAACGATCGCCATTGATGCTCCAACAGCAATGTTAAACGATACATAGTTGATGGCAGATAAGAACCAGTTTGGCAAAGCAGAATCTTGATCGTTAGCAATTGGGTCTAATGAGGCGAATGTGGTGTCCATCGTTAGTAAACTATAAGCAGCTAGTCCAATAACGGCGATGATTAAAAATGGCGTGATGCTACCGATAATGGCAATCACTTTTTTTACATTTAACATAATCGTTAAAGCAACTAAAATCGCCATGACTGTACTGCCAAGTGGAGCGGGTAAATTGAATTGCTGTGAGAAAATTGAACCTGCGCCCGCGATCATCACAACGCCTACTCCGAATAAAGTTAAAATAATAATATAATCCACGATAGAACCAATTATTTTCCCACTGATTCCAAAAATAGCTTCTTTATGTGATGTTGTTTTCATCCGACTTCCAAGTCGAGTTAAACTCATTCCTAGATAGGCAAATAAAGCGGTTGCAAGAATTGCTGCAACGGTTCCCATATAGCCGAAGCTTGTAAAGTATTGGAGAATTTCTTGGCCAGAAGCAAATCCGGCTCCGACGATGATGCCAACAAAGGCACTACCCATTCTTAAACTTTTCATGATGTTCCTCCTAGATGATGTTAGTGCATGGATAAGTTTTTTAAAAATTGAAAAATTCCTATTTAAATATAACAAAAGTAGGAAAGCTCTACAATTGAAAGCCCAATAATAATGAAAGTGTTTTTGTGATTTTAAGAGTAAAGTGTATGTAATAAACAAATTAAAATAACAAGGAAATAGAAAAAAGTACACAAAAAACATCGCCAGTTAAGACTGACGATGCTTGAATCGATAACTAGTTTAAATCTTTGTTTGCGATAATAACTAATTTGCCTTTATCAAGCTCTTCTTCGTACTCTGCTGCTTCTTGTGTCGATAAACCAGCTGCTGCCATTTTAGCGCGTAATTCGTCGCCTCGTGAAACAGTCATGTTTTTCATACTGTCTAAAAAGCCTTGTTCTTTCATGCCTACTTCTTCTGTGTCCAACGCTTTTGTAATATCTTTGCCACGTTTTTTATCATGCGCAAAAATGTAGATATCATCGTGGGTATAGCCTTGTGTTTCTAATTTCTCAATTTCCGATTTGGCTTGAAGTGCGTTTTCGACTGTCATTTTCAAAGTCAATGTAATCCCTCCAATTAATTTCTTATTACTATGCATACCACGGTGGATTGGAGCTTAAACAAAAAAACGTCTCCCCAATCAGTTATACTAAAGAAAAGTGAAGTGAGGAGTGGTTTTTTTGAAGGTTATTCCGATAGGTATTTGGGGAGGTTATCCCAACAAAAATGAAGCGACTTCCGCATTTTTAATCGAACAAGATGGTTTTCGGTGTTTAGTAGATTGTGGCAGTGGTGTATTAGGAGCTGTTCAAAATTATACGGAACTGCGTGAGTTAGACGCGGTAATCATCAGTCATTATCATCCAGATCACGTAGCGGATATCGGTGTGTTGCAACACGCAGCCATGGTTGGTATGCAATTGAAAGAGTGGAATACGCCACTATACATCTATGCGCATGACAAAGATTTAGAAGAGTTTAACAAGCTTTCTTATAAAGGGGTTACAGAAGGTCGTGCGATACAAGCTTCGGAAACACTCGAACTCGGACCGTGGAAAGTTACATTTTGCGAAACGATTCATCCTGTCTATTGTCTAGCTATGAGGTTTACTGCGAACGGGAGAACCGCTGTATTTACTGCAGATACCGCTTGGAAAGATGAATTGATCGATTTTTCTCGGGATGCGGACCTTTTAGTCGCAGAGTCAAATCTATACGAAAAGTATATTGGTATTATTGGGGGACACATGAGTGGTAGCCAAGCAGGGAAACTTGCAGAACAGGCTGGTGCCAAGCAATTGCTGCTAACTCACCTTCCGCAATATGGAGAGTTAAATGAAATTTTAACCTCTGCAAAATCGACTTATACTGGTGAAGTTGAGTTTGCAGTAATCGGCAAAACTTATCACATTTGATGTGCAGATATAAGCAGATAGTTTGTATACCAAATAGGTTCATTCTATTCTTTAAGTAAATGCTAAGAAACTTCAAGAAATCGCTACTGTCTAATTACTTAAGAGAAAGCTGATTGTTTTATTGTCTGTCTAGAGAAAAAAGACTGGAGGAGAATAAGATGAAAATAGGGATTATCGGGGCCACAGGCAAAGCGGGGAACTTGATTTTAAAAGAAGCATTAAGAAGACGTCATGAAGTAACTGCAATTGTTAGAGATTCACAAAAAGCCGAACATCTAAACGTCCCGATTATAGAAAAGGATGTTTTTAGTTTAACTGCGGAAGATCTATCTCCATTCGATGTAGTAGTTAATGCATTTGGTGTCCCACCTGAAAAAGCAGAGCAGCATATTGAAGCCGGTAAAATTTTAATCAATGCACTTAAAGAAACACCAAACACTCGATTGATTGTAGTTGGGGCTGCTGGCAGTTTGTTTGTAGACGAAGCAAGAACGACGCGGCTAGCGGAAACTCCAGAGTTTCCTGAAGCATTTAAATCGATAGCTAGTAGCCAAGCGCAAAATTTGGCTAATTTAGAAAAAGCAGAAGGGATTCATTGGACATATTTAACACCAGCGGCATTTTTTGATCCGAAAGGTCACCGTACAGGTCGTTATCAAAAAGGCAACGATGGATTTATCGTTAATAGTAAAGGCAAGAGTTACATTAGTTATGCTGATTATGCCATTGCACTTGTTGATGAAATCGAAAGTGGAGAGCATCAAAACAGACGATTTACCGTTGTTTCTGAAAATCATCTATAGTTTGAAAAAGCCGGTTTCTACAAAAATCGGCTTTTTCTATTCGTAAAGTGATTGACTATTGAAAACCATCTGCCATGAAATGTTCACGTTCCTCAATTAAACAATAGCTTGAATCATGTATAATAAGATGAAACTTGAGGTTTAAAGGTGGGAATTAACACAATGGATTTTCTATATTTTCCTGATGACAAATCGGAATACATCCCTGGGATTATTTCTGTGGTAATTATATTCATATTGTCCGTACTGATTGTACGGTTATTAGTTAGAGCTTCGCGTAAGCAAGTGAAAAGTTTAGAAGAACAAGGTTACCCAGTTGTCTATAAAGACGGCTTTGATGGAGATAAGACAGAAGAAGAAATCTTAGAGCCACAAAAAGCTGTAGACTCCGCAAACGAAAAGAAATTACGTAAGAAAAAAGAGACCTGACAGCCGTCAGGTTTCTTTTTTGGTTCTTTCACTAGGTGTATACTGGAAACAATGAGGAAAATGAAGAGATGGAGGCACTGTTTATGAAGAATATCTTCGGCGGAGTACAATGGGCGGTTTTCTTAATTGCTTCTTCCATCGCAGCACCCATCGCAATTGCCAGTATTTTTGGCATGGATACGACAGAAACTGCCCTCTTCTTACAGCGCACGATGTTTGTTTTAGGAATTGCTTGCTTAGTGCAAGCCTTTATCGGACACCGTATGCCAATTAACGAAGGACCAGCCGGTTTATGGTGGGGGATATTTATTGTTTATGCTGGGTTAGTTGGTATTATGTATGGAACTATGGAAGAATCTCTTCAAGCCTTGCAAAGCGGTTTATTGTACAGTGGCGTTTTGTTTATCGTATTTGCTTATTCAGGACTCGTCGATAAACTAAAGGTTTTATTTACACCGACCATCACGTTTGTTTACCTTTTGTTATTGGTCCTTCAAATCAGTGAGTCGATTATCGCAGGTTTACTAGGCATCGTAACAAAAGGTGATCCCGTAGATGGACTGGTCCTGCTAGGGAGTATAATTGTAATCGTATTAACGTTCTTTTTCATGAACCATGAACTGCCTTGGATTAGTCGTTATTCGGTGTTGTTTGCAATTGCTACAGGGTGGTTCATTTTCTGGGTTTTTGGCAAATTACCAGAAACTGCAGAGGGTACAGGTTCGTTAATATCTCTACCAGAGATGCTCGTTTTTGGACCGTTAATTTGGGATAGTGGCATGTTCGTAACGGCCTTGTTTTTAACAATTTTACTACTTGCCAATATGATGGCATCGATTCGTGTTATGGAAAGTGTATTGAAAAATTCTTTTTCGATTGATGCACCTGATCGAGTTAAACAAGCATCAGCAGCTTCTGGTATTAATCATATTGTGGCAGGATTGTTTTCTTCTATCGGGCCTGTGCCAATTTCAGGAGCGGCTGGATTTGTCAGCGCCACTAGAACACCTATGCTTAGACCCTTTATTTTTGGAGGCATCCTTGTAGTGCTGATTAGTTTTTTTCCAACACTCATGGCAATTCTTGCGTCTCTACCGGCTCCTGTAGCGTATGCTGTTATCTTTGCAGTATTCACCAAAATGGTCGAGATGGCTTTTGTTGAATTGGAAAATGAAAAAGACAGGCTACACTCTTATAAAGTGGCGGCTTTCGGGCTGATGAGCGGAGTTGGTATTATGTTTGTTTCTCCAGAAAGCATGGCCAACTTGCCTTCGGTTGTGTCGGCGACATTGTCAAACGGATTAATTACTGGAACCATTATTGCCATTTTGATAGAACAGTTATTGTTGCGGAAAAAACAACGTGAAAAAACCGGACGCGTGTAGGAATTGCGTCCGGTTTTTCTATTGTCCAGGCTCCAGCGGCTAGCTCTTTGGGTCATAAGCCGTCTTGGCTGTGCGGCAAAGAACGCCGCTTCGCCAATCTGTCTTATGCCCGGCAGAGCTACACAGCCGCTTGCGCTTTTCTTATTGTCCAGGCTCCAGCGGCTAGTCCCTCGGGGTCTTAAGGCAGCCCACTACGGAAATCAGGATTTCCTGCGTGTTCTGCCTTAAGCCTGTCGGGACTACACAGCCGCTTGCGCTTTTCTTATTGTCCAGGCTCCAGCGGCTAGCTCTTTGGGTCATAAGCCATCTTAGCTGTGCGGCAAAGAACGCCGCTTCGCCAATCTGTCTTATGCCCGGCAGAGCTACACAGCCGCTTGCGCTTTTCTATTCCGCTTCGATTTCTTCTGTTAGTTTAACCAGTTCATCGATTAGTTCGCCAATGTAAGCGATCGTGTCGCGAAGCGGTTGTTCGGTCGTGATGTCAACGCCGGCCATTTGTGCGAGTTCTACCGGATCTTTAGTGCCTCCAGCTTTTAGAACTTCTAGCCATTCGTTTACAGCAGGTTGTCCTTCTTTTAAAATACGTTTAGATACTTGTGTGGAGATAGTTAAACCAGCACTGTACGTATATGGATACAAGCCCATGTAATAATGCGGTTGGCGCATCCACGTTAACTCTGCACCTTCATTTATTTCGACAGTGTTTCCCCAGAAATCTTCTAATACTTTACGTTTGATCGAGTTTAATATTCCAGCATTTACACTTTGTCCTGCATCAATGCGCTCGTATACTTTACGTTGATAAGCGGCTTCAAGCAAATGAGTAACAAAGTTATGATAATAAGTTCTAGCAACAATTGATGAAATGACCCAGCGTTTAAACTTCGGATCCTCCGAGTTTTTCAATAAATGATTGGCAACGAGCATTTCATTCATTGTCGAAGGTGCTTCGATAAAGTAAAGAGATGGTCTGCCATTAAAAATGTTTTGTTCTTGATGCGCATGATAGAAATGGCCAGCATGGCCAAGTTCGTGAGCTAATACAAAGACCTCATTCATACGACCTGTCCAAGAAATTAAAATATAGGGATGATCGCCATAAGGGCTAGAACAAAAAGCACCTGTTGATTTTCCTTTGTTTTGTGCAAAGTCAATCCATCTTTCAGAATAAGAACGATCGATCATTTCCAGGTAATCAGGTCCCATAATAGAAAGCGCATCATCAATATACTGTTTGGATTCAGCTACCGTAATCTCAGGTTCATAGCTTGGATCTAACGAAATTTTTAAATCAGCAAATGTCATTTGCTCAAGACCATGAACCTTTTGCAGTAATTTCGCGTATTTGCGCATGTGTGGAGCGAGTTCAGTTGTGATCAAATCAATTTGGCGATCGTAGAGAGTACGATCTACTTCTTGATTAAACAACAGGTAGTCAAAAATACTGTCATACCCACGCAAATCGGCAGTAGTTTTTTCGTTCTGTAATTGCATGTCATAAGTTTTAGCAGTTGTTTGTTGATACTCTTTTAGTTTTTTAGAAAAAGCATCAAATGCAGCACGTCTGAGTTCAGTATTTGTTTCAGCTTCCCAGTCGCCTTCAAAAGAGCCATAGCTTAAAGGGTACTTCTGACCGTTTACTTCAAAGTCTTCGAAATCGATATCACCCATTTTTGTTGTATTGTAAAGTCCATAAGGTGCGCTAAAAGTAGAAGAATAAGCGGCTAAGCTTTTTTCAGCTTCTGGATGCAATTGGTAAGGTTTCTTACGCAATAATTTTTTTAAGAATACACTGAATTCCGTTGATTGTTCCATCGCTTGCTCGAGTGTTTCGGTTGGTAGAGCAAGAAGTTCACTCGTGATAAAAGACAGTTGACTTCCGATTTTAGCAGCAGTAGCGCCAAATTTGCTCGCTTGTAATTGAGCTTCATCATTGGTTTGATCTGTACTTGCGGTTAAATTTGCATGAGTGCTCAACAAAACCATTTTTTCCATAAATCTCATATACGCTGTTAAGACCAAAGTGATTGATTCTGGATCTACAATTGTACCTTGAAACTTTTTATTTATAGCTTCTGCTTGTTGTGCTAAGTCTTCTAATTGTTGGTTGAAGTCAGGAGAACTACTAATTAGACTAGATAAATCCCATGTTTCTTCAACAGGAACAGCTGAGCGGGCGGGCAAACTTTTAACCAAATAAATCTCTCCTCTATGTATTACGGATAACGAACTAATTATTAGTATAATCGGCAAGTACAGAAATGTAAAAAAAATAGTTAAGAATATAAAAAAGATTTAAAAAATAGGTTTCAATCTAGTATCAAGGTGGGTACTATACAAATACAAGGCGGAATTACCGTTGAAAGACACGACTGGATTCGATTCAGAATCGCCTTTTAACGAGAAACTGCACAGCCTTGGCGGGAAATTTGCTTTACTGACGATATTCACTCTTGTCAGGAACCATCGTTTATCAGGTTTCTATCCGGAAAGTGTTTCAAACAGTAAGATGTAAGTTTTTTGTGGAAGTGCAATTGAAAGCCTGACTGCAGAACTAACAAATTCACTGAGAAGTAAATGTGAACCTAACTGCCTTATTGGCAAATGACAGTCAGCGTAACTAAACTGCAATGACGAGAGTTTCGTATTCGTCAGAGATTTTCAGTTTGTAGAAAGAATTTAATAAGATTTTCCGCGTGCAAAAAATCTCTCAGGATTTTCGAGAGATGGTAAAAGAAAAAGGCATGATCTGATGAAAAGGATCATGCCTTTTTCTTTGGCTTTTGAACTATCAGATTATTTAGTGTAATCTGTTTGTATAAGCTATTATTTACACGAATTTGCGTTTAGATTATTGAATTTCACAAAAGGGGAATCAGTCATGGGAGAACATTCGGTCGTCGCTATACAAGATGAGTATGCGGAAGACTTCGCGTGGTGTTATGGTTGTGGTCGACTTAATAAGGAAGGGCATCAATTTCGGACAGTTTGGAATGGGGAAGAAACAGTGACGATGTATAAGCCACAAGAAGAACACACAGCTATTCCAGGATTTGTGTATGGTGGCATACTTGCTTCGTTAGTAGATTGTCATGGAACCGGATCAGCTTCTTTAGCACTTCACCGGAAAAATGGTTTTGAACCAGGTAGTGGGGAAGCACCACCGCGTTTTGTTACGGCTTCTTTGCATGTTGATTATTTAAAGCCGACACCTCAAGGTATTGAACTTAAGGCAGTGGGGAAAATTGAAGAAATCCATCCGAAGAAATTTAAAGTAACAACAGAGGTGTACGCGGGAGATACACTTTGTGCAACAGGTGAAGTGACGGCAGTAGTAATGCCGGCTTCTTTTGCTAAATAGGTTGAACAAAGCTAGAGAAGGAGTGCTTGATAATGACAGAGAACAAAAACGAAGCAGAACAAGTTGAACGTTCAGAAGAACCAGAAGTAGTTGAACCGGAAACAGAATCTGTGAAAGAAACTTCTAAATTTGATGAAATTTACAGCAATATCGCATCTAATCGATATGAGAACTTACGGACTAGTCATATTGAACAAAAGGCAAAAGAGTTAAGAAAACGAACAAAATAAAAGATCGAGTGTGTTTGCACTAGATCTTTCCTTTTTTAAAGCTTTTCAATTTCTTCTGAGACAACAAAAGCCAAATCATCATTGCCAAAAAGCTGCAAAACGTCTAATAAGGTATGATGGTCAATAGCTAATTCCTCTGTGTCGGACTGCTCGATTGCATCAGTCAAAACGGGGCTTAGAAGTTGACCTGGGTATGCACGCTGATAAAGTTCAGCTGGATCTAAATCGTAATTTATACACCATTGAACAAAAAGCTGGACCATAATTTGTTCATCTTGCTGGTATTTTTTGATGATGTATTCATCTCGATTTTCGTTATTCATTTAGCGCACCTCCCTCGTAAATAGTTTGATGATAAGTAGCATACCAAACAATTCGAGTGCCTGCATGGACTTCTATCGATTTTTCCTCTAGAATAAAGCCATGGCAATGATAGTATCGGAGGGTTAATGATGAAATTACTTCAAGTAAGAAAAGGACAATTTGTTTATTATCAAAATGAGTTACACAAGGTGTACTCTGTAAAACCACTGGCTAAAAAGTCGGTATTGATGTTCCGGGTAAAAGATATGGAGCAAGTAGACTGCAAGGCGGAAGAAATTACACTTTATAAACCGAAACACATGGACTCTTTCTTGTTCTTCGGATCTCGGTATACGTTACTTGAGAATCAACCAGCTGAAGAAGGCGGGTATATCTTAATTACAAAACCGGACCCGGATTACATGGATCATTATTCATTGAATGAGTTCGAAAAAGTAGAGTCTGTTGAAGGAAACAATGTCATTACGACGCGTCAAAACACTGTGAAAGCAAAAGAGTTTCTTGTTATGTCTCCTGGAGAAGCAACAGGCAGCAATGATATTATCTATCTTGATAAATCAAAAGTTTCAGCTGATCAGTTGGAACAAGATGCTCAATTAGAAGAAGCATTACGTGAAAAGAGTGCAATTCGTCCTTCTATTGGAGATGTTTACTTGAACTTGGATAACACAGGGACTGCAATGGTAGTAGCGATTGTTGATGAAGAAGTAGTTTTAGGTACAGGAGACCGACTTACTTTCCATCAATTGTACAAAGCAGACAACTGGAGTTACCTATACAACATTAACGACGGTGAATTCAGACAATAATAAGTAAAAGGCGACCTCTAAGGGTCGTCTTTTTTTAGGTTAAACTTTACTTGTAGAGACGTTTAATAGGTAGAAAAGGGGTATGAAAGACCATAAGAGGTGATGAAATGGAAAAGTTGGCAAAAACAACGATTGATCAAATTGAAAAGGTGTTTGATGTACCAGCGGGTTACCGTCGAGCTCATGCGAGAGGGACGAGTTATCGTGCTCATTTTACCGCTACAGGTTCAGCCAAACATTTAACTAAAGCACCTCACTTTCAAAGTGGAGAAAGTGAAGCATTGGTGCGTTTTTCGCATTTTTCTCCAGATCCCAAATGGACCGATGCAATGTCTCCAGTTAAAGGAATGGCGGTTCAATTCCTTTTAGCAAATGGGGAAGTGACAAATATCGTTGGTGTCACCTCACCAATCTTCTTTGCCAAAACCCCTGAGATCTTTAGTGAGATGCTCGGTGTAGTAAAATCGTTTAAAAAAGGAAAACCTAGCTTAAAAGAACTGGGGAGTTTATTAGCGGACTATCCTGAAAGTGGAGCGATGCTTACTAATATCCGGAAAATGCAGGCTCCTTCTAGTTTTGCTACAGGTCAATATTATGCAATTCATGTTTTTTATTTTATTAATGAGAAGAATCAGCGGCAGCCGATTAAATATCTTTGGGGACCCGAAGAAGGAGTAGACAGCTTGTCTCCACTGGATACAGTTTCCTTATCTACAGGTTCTTTTGAACAGGAAATCGAAGAACGTATCGCAACAGGACCTGTAAAATTCCGATTGGATATTATAGTGGGGCAGCCAGAAGATCCCACTGATGACCCGACAAAAGAGTGGCCAAAAGAACGAGAAAAACTAACTTTAGGAACTTTAACGATTACAGAAGCTACAGAAGAAGCAGAAAATATTGTCTTTGATCCAACAATTATGACAGCGGGAATTGAATGCTCAGAGGACCGGATATTAAATTTTCGTCACCATGCGTATCAAATTTCTCATCACCGGAGAACTTTAGAAACTTAAAAAGCACAGCTCATTTTCAAATAAGGCGTCTAATGGCTCTCGAATAGTTTCTGTATGCATATACAAAACACCTCCGAGTATACTCATTAGTTGTTCTATACCCCAACTCTTCTGAATTTGGCCATAAGAAAAACCGGCCTCAGAATTTTTTCTGAGGCCGGTTTTTTTATTTTTTCATCATTTTTAACTCTAAGTTCAATGCTTTAACTAAAGCAAAAAGCATAAGAATGATGACGAATGAAAATGGCAATGCCGCAATAATGATTGTATTTTGGACAGCTGTCAAACCACCTACCGATAATAAGATAGCAGCAATCATTGATTGCGCAATTCCCCATAAAATCTTGATTTGGTTGCTAGGCAATAATGAGCCGCGAGTTGATTGCATGCCTAACACGAAAGTGGCTGAATCAGCTGATGTGATAAAGAATGTGCTAACGAGCAAAATTGCGATAATCGACATGACAAATCCAAAAGGCAGTTCATTGAACATTGCAAATAAGGTCTGTTCGGTTGGAAAAGCGGTCAAGTCGATGCCACTTTTTTGAATATTGATAGCAGTTGTTCCAAAAGTCGCAAACCAGATTGAGCCGAATACTGTTGGCGCAATTACTACGCCAGTAAGAAATTCGCGAATCGTACGACCTTTTGAAATGCGGGCGATAAACATGCTGACAAAAGGAGCCCATGAAATCCACCATGCCCAATAGAAAATTGTCCAGCCGTCTAACCAACTGCGATTTCCCGCATCTAGTGGGGCAGATTTAAAACTCATGCTGATTAAGTTTTGGATATACTCTCCAAAAGTTTCAGTGAACATATTCAAAATTAAAAGAGTTGGTCCGAGTATTAAAACCAATACCAGTAAAACGACAGCGACAATCATATTAACATTAGATAAATATTTAATGCCTTTGTTTAGTCCAGACCATGCAGAGATGATGAACAAAATAGTAACGACGCCGATGATGATCATTTGCACCCAGTATTCTTGTGGTGCACCGAACAGATAAGCGATTCCTCCATTAATTTGAGCAGCGCCAAAGCCAAGTGAAGTTGCCACACCAAATACTGTAGCAAAAACAGCGAGCACATCAACGAGCGTCCCTAATGGTCCATTCATTTTGTCTCCGAAAATCGGCTTTAATGTTGAAGAAATTAAGGCAGGTTCTCCTTTTCTAAATTGGAAAAATGCTAAAGATAAAGCGACCATTCCGTACATCGTCCAGATGTGTATGCCCCAATGAAAATAGGTCCGCTGCAATGATTCTTTAAACGCTGCATCGGTGCCGGGTTCTGCTGTAGGTGGTTGAACAGCAAAATGAGATAACGGCTCGGAAGCACCATAGAAAACAAGACCAATTCCCATTCCTGCAGAAAATAGCATAGAAATCCAGCTAAATGTTGAAAATTCTGGGCGATCTGAGTCTTTCCCAAGTCGGATTTTCCCGTAAGGACTGACAATGATGATACCTACAAAAATCATCAAAATTCCCATAATCATTAAATAATACCAACCGAATGCTGTATTAATATAGTTGCGAATACTGCCGGTAGCAGATTCGAATGTTTCAGGTGCAATGACCCCAAACGCGACAGTTAAGATGATTAGCGCAAATGTAATGTAAAAGACTTTCGAAGCTTTTTTCATAGTTCCCCCTGGTAATAGTTTTTTAACATAGTTGTTAAGGTTACCTAAAAGAAGCTGCGTAGTCAACTAAGGATAGGGGGATATGCGTTATTAATGGTCCCAATCATTCATTTGTTCTTCTTCTGTCACAACCCGTAAATCATCCCCGGTTATGGTCAATACTTGATAGTCACATTTTTCAGCGTAACGTTCAGCTTCTTTTTTGATGAACTTAGGTGAACCATCTGTTTCTTCATCGTAAAGAATCAAGATGCCATCAGAGTTGCGTAAAAAAAATTTGTTTTTCTCGATAAACTGCCAAGGAGCTTCGTAAGGTTTGCTTGTTAAGCTTCGGTGAAAGTCAGCTTGATCGATTATCATCTGGTAATTTTCCTGTTTGGTTTCGTTCCACCTTTTTTCCTGTTCGAGGAATGGTGTCAATACAGCATATTTCAATTGAGGAAATTCTTCTTTCATATCAAGAACTACTTCAGCAGCCCAAGTTTCGACTCCGAGCTGTCCGCTTACAATAACCCATTCTAACCCTTCATCAAGTAAAGCGCGAAACCGGTTCTCTAATGCTTTCTTTATAAAGCGAATGCCTGGGTTTTTTTCGTCGAATATGCCAAGTTCATGTTGTTTATAACCGGTGACTACCAGTCGTTTTAACAATTGCTCCACCCCTTTCAACTCATACAATTCAACTCATACAATTTAGTTTACAGGAAAGAAAGGGGCTTTAATACTCGCTTTAGTTATTAGAATAATTAATTTAATCTAGTTAGACGTGATAAGATATGAACATATTAAAAGTTAAAGGAGTAGATAGAATGGTACTTTTAAACGACGTAAAAAAAGCACATGAAAAAATACAAAATCGCATTCACGTAACCCCAATTATTACTTCTTCGCAATTAAATAAGCATTGTGAAAGGGAAGTGTTTTTAAAAGCCGAGCATCTCCAAAAAACGGGTTCATTTAAAATAAGAGGAGCAACAAACGCTGTGATGCAAGCAGTTGCAGCAGGTGCAAGCTTTGTCACAGCTGCTTCATCTGGAAATCATGGGCAGGCGGTTGCTTACATTGCTGGTCAGTTAGGCGTATCCGCAGTAATTGTAGTGCCAGAGGATGCGAGTCGCGCTAAAATAGAAGCCATTAAAGATTATGGAGCAGAAATCGAGTATTGCGGACTGACCTCTGATGAACGGATACCAAGAGCTAAGCAACGCGCCAAAGAAAGAAACGGTGTGTATATTCCCCCTTATGACGATCCGGCGGTAATTGCGGGACAAGGAACAATCGCATTAGAAATTTTAGAGCAGTTGCCTAATGTCGATGTAATTGTTGTACCAGTCGGGGGAGGTGGGTTGATGAGTGGGATTTTATGCGCGGTCAAAAATTCGAAACCAGAAGTTCACGTCGTGGGGGTAGAGCCGGAAAGTGCCAATGATACGTATCTTTCGCTTCAAAACAGAAGGATCACGGCGATTTCTGGAACGTCAACCTTGGCAGATGGACTACGTACCACACAGCCGGGAGATGTAACATTTCCTATCCTACAAGAGCATTTAGACGAATTGGTCTTAGTTACAGAAGAAGAAATAAAAAAAGCATTTCAATTTCTCCTAGAACGCACTAAGCAATTGGTAGAACCCTCAGGTGCGACGGCTCTAGCAGCTGTAATGGTCGGTAAAGTTGGAAAGCCAAATGAAAAAATTGCGGTGGTTTTGTCCGGTGGAAATGTAGATCTCTATCAAATTTCAACCCTTTTAAAAAACGACATGTTTAACGATGAACTGAGCGGGAAAAAAGGCAGTAAAGAAGTATAGAGATTAAATCTGAAAGGGATTGGTGAAAATGAGTAACGAAAAAGAACCGCATGAAAAGTTGACAGATAAAGATTTGGATTTAACCTCAGCACAAGAAGTACACTACAGTGAAGATTTTAAAAAAGCGGATAATGCAGCCAAAGAGGACGATCAACAAAAAAACAAAGATGATGATAAGTAAGAAGCAAGCGGATTTATTACTCAGGTAATAAATCCGCTTGTTTTTTTTGTCATCTGCTTCTTGCAATAAAAAATTGAAAGGGCTAACATGAAGTTTAAGTATTCTGAACATACCGACTAGTCAGTATAAAGTGAGTTGCCTATAAGGAGGACAAAAGATGACCGTCATGAATTTATTTAAGTTAGAAGGAAAGACCGCGATTATTACAGGGGGAGGCAGAGGTCTTGGCGCAATGATGGCAGAAGCTTTTGCTGAAGCAGGTGCCAATATTGTCGTTTGTTCTCGAAAGCTGGAAGCCTGTCAAGAAACGACAAACAAACTCGAGCAAATGGGTGTAAAAACATTAGCGGTAGCTTGTGACGTGACGAATGAACGGGATGTAGAAAATGTGATTCAAAAAACGCTCGAAAAGTTTGGGTCAATTGATATTTTAGTAAATAATTCTGGTGCAACTTGGGGAGCCCCTGTTATTAATATGCCACTAGATGCGTGGAAAAAAGTAATGGATGTAAATGTGACAGGTACATTCCTAATGAGCCGCGAAGTTGGAAAAACCATGATTGAACAAAACAGTGGAAAAATCATTAATATTGCATCGGTTGCTGGATTGGGTGGGATTGACCCAACGTTGATGGACACTATCGGCTACAATACCAGCAAAGGTGCAGTTATCACGTTCACGAAAGATTTAGCTGCAAAATGGGGACAGCATAATATTAATGTCAATGCGATAGCGCCCGGTTTCTTTCCAACTAAAATGTCCAAAGCCGTGATGGAAAAAGGCCAAGAAGGTTTACTCGCTAAAACACCTTTAAATCGATTTGGAACAGAAGAAGATTTAAAAGGAACTGCTTTGTTTTTAGCATCAAAGGCATCGGATTACATAACGGGGGATGTTGTTATCGTAGATGGTGGTATGCATGTTCTTTAGTCTATAGGAAAACGAATGGCGGCGAACAATGATGAAAAACAAAATTAAACAAACGAGCATTCTTTTGTTTGAGAAAAAAGGTTTTACCGAAACCTCCATTCAAGATATTGTCGGAGAATTAGGGGTGACAAAAGGGACTTTTTACTATTATTTCGGAAGTAAAGAACAGTTGTTAATGGATATTCATATTGGTTATATCGACAAATTACTAGAGAGACAAAGAGCTATTCGTCAAGAATATCCCAGCAGTCGTATGAAACTTGAACAACTGATCGCATTACTAATTGCAGATATTGCAAATCATGGGCCAAGCGGCAAAGTGTTTTTTCGGGAAATGCGTCACTTAGACAAAGACAATGCGGTAAAGGTAAAAAAGAAACGTGAGAGCTTCAGGAAAAACTTAGAGGAGATTATAAGTGAAGGAGTTGCTCAACAGGAGTTTCGTGATGGACTTGAACCCGAACTGGTCGCTTTTGCTATTTTAGGGGTTACAAATTGGAGTTATCAATGGTTTAACCCGTCAGGTAAGGTTTCGGCGGATCAATTAGCTCAAATATATAGTGATTTAATTCTTCATGGCATTGCTTGATGCAGAGAGGAGGAAGAAAGATGGCGTTTGAAGTCCCGGTGAAAGCAAGGTTTTGTGAAACAGATGCGTTGGGTCACATAAGCAATATTAGTTACTTTATTTACTTAGAAGAAGCACGCACTGATTTTTTTGCGGAATTAGGGTTTGGTGGTGATATTAATAATTGGAATATCATTTTGGCATCCATTAAATGCGACTTTGTAAAACAAGGACATTACAATCAACAATTAATCGTTCTGACAGAAGTGAGTCATATTGGAAATTCAAGTTTCCAACTTGTGCACGAAATTAAAGATGCAGAGAGTGGCGAATTGATAGCAAAAGGTGAAGCAAGTGCGGTGCATTTTAATTTTGAGACACAAAAAAGTGAAAAGTTGCCAGATAATAAACGTAAAAAATTGGAAAAATATTTAGTTGTGGAGGAAAGCCATAGTGGAAACTAAAACTTCTGCCTATACTGGTGCAGCTTTTTTATACCAAGCATCTGGTAACTTTTTCACTCCAGAAGATTTTACGGAAGAACACCGATTGATTGCAAAAACAGCAAAACGCTTTTTAGAAAAAGAAGTACGGCCAAATAATGAAGAGATTGAAAAACAAAATTTCGGAGTGGTTCAAACTTTGTTTGAAAAAGCGGGAGAACTAGGATTACTCGGTCATAGTGTTCCTGAAAATTATGGCGGACTTGGTCTCGATAAAATTAGTAAAGGATTAGTGGGTGAATCACTTGGCTCAGCCGGGAGCTATGGAGTGGCACATTCCAATCATACGTGCATCGCAACTTTACCAATTACTTATTTTGGCACCCCGCAACAAAAAGAAACGTATTTGCCAAAACTTGCTTCAGGGGAATTTATCGGAGCGTATTGCCTGACAGAACCAGGTGCAGGTTCAGATGCTTTGTCTGCAAAAACAACAGCGAAACTCAATGAGGAAAAGACTCACTACATAATAAATGGAACAAAAATGTTTATTACCAACGCGGAATTTGCAGATACATTCATCGTTTATGCAAAAGTAAATGGAACGGCTTTTACAGCATTTATCGTTGAAAAAGACCATCCAGGTTTATCGCTTGGTCCAGAAGAACAGAAAATGGGCATTAAAGGTTCCTCAACGCGTGCCGTGATTTTTGAAGACTGTGAAGTACCTGTAGAAAACCTACTTGGGGAGATTGGCAAAGGGCATATCATTGCATTAAACGTTTTAAATTTAGGTCGCTATAATTTAGGGTCTGCCTGTATGGGTGCTGCAAAATATGGTTTAGAGCTTACATTAAAATATACGAGTGAGCGTCGTCAATTCGGAAAAGCAATTGCCGAATTTTCAGCGACACAAGAAAAATTAGCTAATATGGCCCTTCAAATTTATGCTTCCGAATCGTTGCAATACCGTACTGCTGGCTATCTTGAAAGCGCATTAGGCGATCTTTATGATTCGCAAGATCATCCTGAAATTGCGAAGCAGTTAATGGAGTATGCAGTGGAATGCGCAGTTTGCAAAGTACATGGTTCAGAAACATTAGATTTTATAGTGGACGAAGCACTTCAATTGCACGGTGGCTATGGATTTATAAAAGAATACAAAATTGAACAACTATATCGAGATTCGCGGATCAATCGAATCTTCGAAGGCACTAACGAAGTGAATAGATTACTCATCGTCGGGAATTTACTGAAACAGACAGCTAAAGGGAAAGTGCCATTACAAAAACTAATGGCATCTGTGGTAGAAGAATTGGCAGCGCCAAAGCCCTTAACCGATGACGTCCTTGCTAATGAAATAGAAGCGATTCATGCAATTCGGCGAGTCTTTCTTTTTTGCATCGGAATTTGTTATGAAACCTATAGTGCAGAACTAATGGAAGAACAAGAAATTTTAATGGCATTGGCAAATATCGGTATCGCATTATATTCATTGGAATCCGCTGTCATGAGAACAGCAAAAGCGGTTGGATCTGAAACACAAGAGCAACATACACAAAAAATTTTAATGGCACAAGCAATGACGGGCGATGTTTTGCTTGAAGTAGAAATGAGTGCACGTAAAATACTGCAGGCTGCTTCTTCAGAAAATCAATTGACACGTCACACGGCAGTTATAACAAATGAATTGAGTCGATTGCAAAAAAGTGGGCTAGATCAAGTGAAACGGCAAATTGCCAAAAACGTATTAGAGGCAAATCAGTATATTTCTTAGGGGGAGTATTAATGAAGGCTATAAAATTTGAAGAGTTTGGTGGACCAGAAGTCTTGCAACTCGTAGAGGTTGAAAAACCAGATTTTGCTGATACAGAAGTAATTGTGGAAGTAAAAGCGATTGGCATTAATTATGCAGATACAGCTAGGCGTGAAGGGAAATATGTTGTGCAAACTGAACTGCCTTATATTCCAGGCTCAGAAGTGGCAGGAGTAATTGTCGCAAGCGGAAAAGATGTAGAGAATTTCAAAGCAGGAGATCGTGTGGTTGCATTAATCGGTTCTGCAGGATATGCAGAATTTGCTGCAGTTGATGAAAGTGTTTTAAACAAAATTCCGGAAGGAGTCGACTTTGATCAAGCTGTAGCACTGCCATTACAAGGGTTGAGTGCTTATCACATATTAAAAACGATGGGACGCATTCAAAAAGGAGAGACCGTCTTAATTCATGCAGCTGCAGGTGGGGTTGGGGCAATTGCCTTACAATTGGCTCGGATTTTTGGAGCGGAAACAATTATTGCGACGGCGAGTACCGAAGAGAAACTGTTTCATGCACAGAAAATGGGGGCAACTCATTTAGTTAACTACACAGAAGAAGGATGGGTCGACAAAGTAAAAAATATTACCGGTGGTAGAGGAGTAGATTTGGCACTAGAAATGGTCGGTGGTGAAGTATTCAATAAAACATTAAAATGCTTGGCTCCATTTGGTCGAATTATTGTCTTTGGCGCGGCTAGTGGAGAACAGTCTTCTTTTAATCCGGGACAGTTAATGCGGAAAAATCAGTCGGTTATTGGTTTTTTCCTGCCCCAAATTATGCGAGATCCGGAATTGATCCACCACAGCTTTAATGAATTGCTCGCTTACATGAAGAGTGGGGAATTGGTCTTAACGATTGGTGGCGTGTATCCATTAGCGGACGCTGCAAAAGCACATTATTCATTGCAGGGAAGAAAAACGATTGGGAAATTAGTACTGCGGCCATGACGCATTTTCACAATTAAAATAATCACATCATAAAAAAGAATGTTCGTATGAAACGATTAAGTGAATTTGGCGACAGGATATCGTATAGAGGAGTGAACTGATGAAAATTTTAGTAGTGGGTGCTGGTGCAATTGGTGGATATTTCGGAGGGCGGTTACTCGAAAAAGGAGAAGACGTCACTTTTTTAGTAAGAGAACAAAGAAAAGAAAAGCTCCAGCAAACCGGGTTGGAAATTAGGAGCAAAAATGGTGATCTTCACGTAACCCCAAAGTTACTGACAAAAGACGATAACGGTCATCCATTTGATGTCATATTGGTTTCAACCAAATCGTATCATCTGGAACATGCGATAAAGGATATTCAACCTTTCGTCGGACCACAAACGATGATTTTGCCGTTGTTAAATGGAATCGCTCACCTTGAACTTTTGATTGAGGCATTCGGAGAAGAGCGAGTACTTGGTGGATTGTGCTTTGTAGAAACGACTCTTTCAGAAGATGGTGCAATCGTTCAAACAAGTCCAATCAATCAATTGGTTTACGGAGAACGTACGGGTGAAAAAACGGAGCGTATTGAAAAGTTAGAACGATGCTTTAGTGGAACAAAAGCAGAATTTGTTAAGAGTGATAACATCAACCAAGACATGTGGCATAAATATTTGTTTATAACGGCTATGTCAGGCATTACTTCTATGATGGAGGCGCCTATAGGACCAATCAGAGACCTCGAATCAGGTCAGCGTACCATAAAAGCATTTCTAGAAGAGCTAGTCGCAGTAATGGAAAAAATAGATGCGCCCATTCAACAAGGAATTGCTGAAATTCAGTTAAAACGAATAAATAGCATGGCCCCAGAGATGAAGTCATCTATGCAGCGAGATATGGAAAAACAGCAGCCTACTGAATTTGAACATTTACAAGGTTATTTACTTACTCAAGCTAAAAAAATGGCCGTTCCTGTTCCGATTTTGGAAACAATATATACAAAATTAAAGCTATATGAAGAAAAACAAAAAACCAGTAGTAACTTGTAAGTAACAGTTTTTTTAGCTAGTGAAATTAGCTAGGCGATAAATTTCTTTGGAAGTAAAAAGAAATATTTGTCAGAACATTTACATTCTTTTGACAGTCAACTATGATGAACATACAAGCGCTTTCATGCGCTTGTTTAAGATGACAAAAAGGGGTTGGAAAAATGAATGCGATTGCATTAGCTGCTATTGGGATTTTTATCTTTATACTGGGTTACCGCTTTTATTCCAAATTTATAGCAGAGAGAATCTTTAAGCTAGATCCGAATTACGTTACACCTGCCCATCGCTTTAAAGATGGCGTCGATTTTGTGCCTACCAATAAGTTTGTCTTATGGGGTCATCATTTTACGTCAGTCGCTGGAGCTGCCCCTATTTTAGGTCCAGCCATTGCTGTGTATTGGGGATGGTTGCCGGCAGTGTTATGGGTAGTACTTGGAACAGTATTTGCAGCGGGGGTTCATGATTTTGGAACATTGGTGCTATCTGTTCGAAACAAAGGACAGTCAGTGGGAACACTTGCTCACCGTTTGATTGGGCAACGAGGAAAAGTATTGTTCCTGTTTATTATTTTAATTTTAGTATTAATGGTTAATGCCGTATTTGCTTGGGTTATTGCTAAGCTATTCATTTCTTATCCTGCTAGTGTAGTACCGGTGTTTATCCAGATTCCTTTAGCAATGTGGATTGGTCATGCTGTGTATAAGAAAAACAAGAAAATGCTTATTCCTTCAGTATTTGCTTTAGCGATTATGTACATAACTGCCATTGTTGCGAGCCAAGTGAGTTTCCTGCAAATTGACCTTGTTCAATATATGGGTGGAGAAAACGGAACAGGAATATTTGGACTTGATCCTATTTCAACGGCGTTCTTTATTTGGATCATCGTTTTGATGGTCTATGTTTACATCGCTTCTACGTTGCCGGTTTGGAAGTTACTTCAACCGCGTGACTTTATCAACTCACATCAATTGATTGTAGGGCTGGGTATTTTATATCTTGGGTTGTTATTTACAAACCCAGAGATAACGGCACCTATGACAAATCCAGATGCCGATATTTCTTGGTTCCCGTTATTGTTCATCACAATTGCTTGTGGTGCGATTTCCGGATTCCACGGACTTGTTTCGTCGGGAACAACTTCAAAACAATTAGATAAAGAAACCGATGCTCGTTTTGTTGGGTATTTAGGGGCTGTCGGAGAAGGAGTCTTGGCATTAATTTCGATTATTGCTGTTATTACGTTATTCCCTGATCGCGAGTCATTCTTTGCCACTTATAGTAGTTTCCAAGCTTCTAACGGAGCAGGGTTAGGTGCTTTTATCGAAGGGGCTACAGGGCTAGCGCAAGGATTGATGATTCCAGCAGATGTTGCTTCGACCATTGTTTCGATTATTGTTGTATCGTTTGCAGCGACTACTTTGGATACGTCAGTTCGATTAATGCGTTATATTATTTCAGAACTTGGAGTCGAATACAAAATTCCGTCTCTTGAGAAAAAACATGTGGCAACAACCATTGCGGTCGGTGCAAGTGCTGCACTTGTGTTACTTCCTGAAGGACCAAATGGTTTTGGTTCAGGTGGATACTTGTTATGGCCATTGTTCGGAACAGCCAATCAGTTGTTAGCGGGTATCAGTTTATTACTAATCTCCATTTGGCTGAAAAAACTCGGGCGAAATTACATCATCACTATCGTTCCGATGATTTTCTTGATGTTTATGACGCTTTGGGCCATGTTCCAGCAAGTGTTCTTGCAATGGGCATGGTATGCCAAACAGCCAAGTATGTTGCTATTCATATTCGGAGCAATCATTTTTGTCTTTACGCTCTGGATCATTTTAACTGCAGTCCAAGCATTGTTGAACAAAACAGACCCTGATTTCTCAGGGGAAGAATAAAATATAAAAATGGGTAAGGGATCATGAAAATTGTGATCCCTTCCATTTATATTAGAAAGAGGTGTCGATATGTTGGTGTTCGATAAATTAAAACAATTGATCGCTTTTTATGAGGCTGTCCTTGAATTGCCACATCGCACTGAAATTGCACGTGAACTACGAGATGAAGATGATCTCTTTTTGCTCATGCTGTACTCGGAGATGTTGGGAATTCCGAATCCTGTGTATTATTACACGCTGGAATTGTATCCGTATATGATAGAAGAATTTCACGATTGGCATTTGCGCATGGGCATGGATAAATCCCCATTGACCGGTATTCGTTGCTGTTAGTTTTGTTAGGAATGAGGAGAAAATATGGATGTACTAACTAAAAGCATTATTTTCGTAGGTGGAAAAGGCGGTGTAGGGAAATCGACATCAGCTGCAGCGATTGCTTGGAGATCTGCCAAAGAAGGATATAAAACGTTATTGATTTCAACAGATCCTGCTCATAATGTAGGAGATATTTTCAACGAACAAATCGGTGGTAAAACAAAAGAAATTGCTAATAATTTGTATGCACTTGAAATTGATCCGGAGATTGAAACAGATAATTATATTAAAACGGTAAAAGCCAATATTAAAGGAACCGTTCATTCGAGCATGATGGAAGAAGTAAACCGTCAACTAGATACGGCAAAAGCTTCTCCAGGTGCAGACGAAGCGGCGTTATTTGATAAGCTGATTCACATCATTTTAGAAGAACGTCAAAATTTCGATAAGTTAGTGTTCGACACGGCGCCAACCGGTCATACCATTCGGTTGTTAACATTGCCGGAACTAATGGGTGTTTGGATTGATGGATTGCTTGAGAAACGTCGCAAAACCAATGAAAACTACTCCCAACTATTAAATGATGGAGAGCCAAGAGAAGATCCGATATACGATGTGTTAAGAGAGCGTCAAGAGCGATTCTCCAAAGCGCGCGATCTGTTACTTAATGAGAAAGAAACTGGGTTTATCTTTGTGCTAAATCCAGAACGACTTCCTATTTTAGAAACAAAAAAAGCACTGGATTTATTGCATAATTATCATCTTCACGTCAAAACGCTCATCATTAACAAAGTGTTGCCAGACGAAGCAGATGGAGAGTTTTTAATGGAACGGAAAAAGCATGAAAAGAAATACATGCAACAAATAGAAGACACATTTTCTACTCAAAAGTTAGTATACGTACCGCTATTTTCACAGGATATTATTAGCAAAAAACAATTGGAGTTATTTAGTGATTATTTTAAGGAAGGATGAACTAAATGAAAGCATTCGTAATGGAATCCGGTGAGTGGAAGTTAAAAGAGATAGAAGAGCCAAAAGCGAAATCGGGAGAAGTAGTCGTGTCTTTAAAAGCGGCAGGCATCAACCGCAGAGACTTAGGCTTGATCAAACGTTATGGAGATAATCCAGAAGCGCTTGTCATTGGATCAGATGGAGCGGGTGTAATCGATACAGTTGGAGAAGATGTAGTCGACTTTGCTTATGGAGACGAAGTGATTATTAACCCAGCTTTGCGTTGGTACAAAAATAGCGAAGCACCACCTGCCGAATTTGATATTTTAGGATTGCCTGACCATGGCACATTTGCAGAAAAAATTGCAATTTCTGTTGAACAATTAGAGAAAAAACCAGCTCATATGAGTTGGGAAGAAGCTGGGAGTTTGGCTTTACCTGCACTGACTGGGTATCGAGCTTTGTATACAAAAGGTCAATTGAAAAAAGGAGAAACCTTGTTTATACCGGGAGCAGGAAGCGGGGTTGCAACGTTCCTTATTCAATTTGCGAAAAACTGTGGAGCTCGTGTAATTGTCACTTCACGAAGTGAAGAAAAGCGTGAATACGCTAAGAAAATCGGAGCCGATATGGCCATTCCGACAGACAGTGATTGGGTGAAAGAGCTTGAAGGAGAAACGATTGATTTGGTCATCGACAGTGTCGGAGAGGCGACGTTTAATCGTTCACTGGATGTTTTGAAAAAAGGTGGGCGAATCGTTATTTTTGGAGCCACTACAGACGATATTGTAGATTTCAATCTTCGTAAATTCTTTTACGGACAATACAAATTGTTTGGTTCAACTATGGGAAGTCGAGAAGAGTTACGAGCTATGTTAAAGCATATGGAAACTCATAATGTGCGGCCAATCGTAGATAAAATCTATTCATTGGATAAAGCGCAAGAAGCGTTTGATCATTTAGCCTCAGGCAATCAATTCGGCAAAGTTGTTTTACGGATTAATTAATACAAAGTGAAACTTTCAGTACAGTCAATCGTATATAAAGAATAAGAAAGAATTGACTGGAGGTTTAAAAGATGGAGAACACAGGTTTGAAAGTACTTGTCCATGCTAGTGCGTTTTTTGCACCATTTCTTGTCCCGGTTATTGTGTTTCTCATTTCAGAAGACAAAGAACTTAAAAAGCTGTCAATTCAAGCATTATTGTTCCAACTAGTAATCGGAGCATTGATCTTTATTTCCAGCTGGCTAGTTATTTTCTTAATCGGTATTCCAATGCTTATCGTCTTTGGACTGATGGGTGTTATTGTGCCGATCATGGGAATTATCAAAGCACTTAACAACGAATATTTCGACTACCCAATAGTCGGAAGTTGGTACCAATAAGAAAAGCCCCGAGGGGCTTTTTTTTATTGTTCTAGAATATAAGATAAAGCTTTAATGGCTTGGTCACATGTTTCTACAGTTACACTCGCTTTTCGAGATAATTCTTTTAACGGATGGTGTAGTTTTTCTGGACGAATGATAATGACCGGCTTGCCTACAGCAAGTGCTGTACTAGCATCCATAGCGGTATTCCATTGTTTGTATTGTTCCCCAAATAACGCGATAACCAAATCGGCTTTATGCATCAAAACGCCGGTACGCAAATTATTAAAGCTTGAAGCTGCATGATCTTTAGCAATCGCATCAGGCTGTTCCCCAAGAATGTCTTCGCCGATGTTATCCGAACGTTCATGAATTTCCATTGGACCCACAAAATCGATAGGCAAATCCAAAGCAGCCGATTTTTTCTTAATTTCTTCGCGCCACGCACTATGAATTTCTCCAGCAAGATAAACGGTTAATCGCATCATGTCACCCTCCAAAAGATATTTCTTCAAGTGTATCATAATGATAGAATCGTGCTTATATGATCTGGCGCTCTTTATGGATAACGGGCATCACTGAAAGCACATTATCCATTTTGAAAGTACGTTTCTTGCGACGAAGAAAGCAGTAAGCTTGAAACGAATCTCCTGTCATCGATAAAATTTTAACGCGACGTTTGCTAATACTGCCATCCTTTGCGATGTACATCATATCGATTAGTTGCTGGTACTTAAAAGCCTTTTGAATTTGTGCTTTCATGATTAACCCTCCTCATAATAAGAACATTTGTTCTTATTATAGAACAAAAGACCGATTAAAACAAGCAGTCTATCTCGTGTATAATGGAACGAACATATATTCTTTTGTAACAACCGAAAGGGGTAATTAGATGAAATTTTTTCATACTGCCGACTGGCATTTAGGCAAGCTTGTACAAGGTATTTACATGACAGAAGACCAGCAATTTGTGCTAGAGCAATTTTTAGATGCAATTAAAGAAGAAAAACCTGATGCTATCATTATTGCTGGCGATCTTTATGACCGTGCAGTTCCTCCTACAGACGCTGTCAATTTGCTTGATGAGTTATTGGCAGAAATTGTGTTGGAGTTAAAAACGCCAGTTCTTTCAGTAGTAGGAAATCATGACAGTCCTGGAAGACTAAATTTCGGCAGCCGTCTAATGAAAGGTAATGGAATTCATATCGCTGGTCATGTTCATAAAAATCATCAAGCGGTTGTTTTAAATGATCAGTTTGGGGAAGTTCATTTTCATTTGATTCCGTATGCCGATCCTTCGATGGTCCGTTATGAATTCGACGATGATACGATTCGCACACACAACGATGCGATGAAGGCTATTACAGAAAATATAAAGTCTGCATACAACCCACATGCACGTCATGTGTTTGTTGGTCATGCATTTGTAACGCCTCATGGTGAGCAAGAAGAAAATACAAGTGATTCCGAACGACCATTATCCATTGGAGGAGCGGAACATGTAGATGCCCACCATTTTGAAGGCTTTCATTACACAGCGTTAGGTCATTTGCATAAAGCCCATTTCGTGTTGAATGAAACCATTCGTTATTCGGGGTCTCCTTTAAAATATTCAATTTCTGAAGAGCATCATAAAAAAGGCTTTCACATTGTTGAGTTAGATGCACAAGGGGAAGTCACTGTAGAAAAGCGCTTGTTTACGCCAAAGCGTAATATGCGCACAGTTGAAGGAACTATAGATGAAATTTTGACCCATGAAATTAGTGATGATTATGTGTTTGTCACGTTGTTGGACGAGACACCTGTGCTATTTCCGATGGAAAAAGTCCGATCCGTGTATCCAAATGCTATGCATGTTGGACGACAAAATTTCTCGGGTACTATGTTGCAAAGTGAGACGGGATCACGCCGCAAAATGGATTCTTTGTCTTTATTCCATGCTTTTTACGAAGAAGTAAAAGGTGAAAAGGCAACTAAAGAAACGGTCGACACTTTTAAAGATGTCCTTGGTGAATTTTTGCGTGAAGAACCGGCTGTAAAAGAAGAGGTGAAGTCATGAGACCGTTAAAGTTGAAAATGACCGCATTCGGCCCTTATAAAAACACTGAAGAAATTGATTTTGCTAATTTGCAAGGAAATCAGCTGTTTGTTATTTCAGGGAGTACGGGTTCAGGTAAAACCACAATTTTTGATGGCATCTGCTTTGCTTTGTACGGTTCTGCCAGTGGCTCTGATCGAAGCGAATCACGTATATTAAGAAGTGATTTCGCGAATGACACAACACATACGGCTGTCGAAATGGAATTCGAAATTCACGATAAAAAATACCGTGTGTTGCGCCAAATGAGCCATGTGAAAAAAGGCAATAAAAGTCCGACTGGAGAGCGCTATGAATTTTTTGAGCGAACAGAAGAAGGCGAAAAACCAGCTGTAGAACGTCAAATTGTCTCGGAAATCAATCGGCGCATTGAAGAGATTGTTGGTTTGACACAAAATCAGTTTAGCCAAATTGTTATGTTGCCACAAGGTGAGTTTCGTAAACTTTTAACTTCAGAAACGGACAATAAAGAAGAGATTCTTCGGAAAATATTTAAAACAGAACCCTATAAACTGATCAGTGAACGACTAAAGCAAAAAAAGGATGCGGCAGAAAAAATATTTGACCGTGAGCATCACAAGTTGAATATTCATCTCCAGCAGATTAGCACGTCCTTGCCAGAACGCCAATCGGAACTTTTTGAAGTGTTAGGTCGCGAACATAAAAATATCAATCAAGTGCTAGACGGCCTCCAAAAAGAGACGGCTTATTACAAAGAGAAAATTAGCGTAGATGAGAAAAAGTACGAAAAGGCTTATCAGCTTCATGCTGACAAAATGACCGCTTATCACGAAGCAAAAAAATGGAATGACCGTTTTCATGAGCTTGATACAAAAAATGATCAACTCGAACAGCTTGTGCAACGTCAAGCGGAATATGCAGAAAAGGAAAAGGCTTTGCAATCAGCTGAAAGAGCGAGTTATATAGCGACTATCGAAAGCGTAGTTCATGAGTTAAGCAGCAATGAAGTCGAAAAAAATAAATTGCTGAAAGATGCAATTTATCACCAAGAACAAGCACAACAGACAAAAGAAGTAGCAGAAAAGACGTTTCATGTGCAACAGGACCTTCAAGATGAGCGTGACAAATTGAGCGTGCAGCTTCTGTACTTGCAAAAATTATTGCCAACGATACAAGAGTTAACTGAGGAAAAACAACAGTTAGCACAGCTCGAAACAACCTCAAAACAATCAGAAGATCGGTTAAAGCAGGCAGAGAAAGAATTCAGTGAACAAAAAAATGAAAAACAACAACTGGATCAAAAAATCATGGAAATAGAAAAACTTCTGGACGCATCTGATGAGATGCAACAAGAGTTAACCGTCGTAACAGAACAATATCGGGTAACAACCGACTATGTTTTATTGAAAGAGCAAAAGCATCAATTGCAAGCGATACAAGAAGACAAGAAGGTGAAGTTTGAAGAAATAACCGCTGCATATCGACAAGTAGAAACGCAGTGGTTTGCCAACCAAGCGCATGTTTTGGCCGGTCAATTGCATGCTGGAGAAGCGTGTCCTGTCTGCGGAAGTACCGAACACCCTGGGGCAAACTTGGCTGACTCAGCGCAAGTTGTGACAAAAGAGCAAGTAGAAATGCTGAAAGCTGACTTTAACCAAGTGGATGGAGAATACCGCAACGTGTCAGCGAAACTGAGTGCGCTAGAAGAGCAATTACAAAACAAAGCGCGCGAATTAGCGGAACTAAACCTAGAAGTCGAAACACTAAAAGAAGTTTCAACCGAGCTAGAGCAAAGAAAATATCAGTTAACTGAAAAAATAAAAGAACAGCAAGCTCGTAAGGTGGAGTTGCGAAAATGGAAAGAGCAAGCCGTTTCTTGTTCTGAGAAAATTGAGCAACTAGAGCAAAACAAACAAAAGCTGGCTGCAGAAGTCCAGCAACATAATTCTTCTTATCAAACAGCTGCAGCAGTTTTTGAAAATGAATTAGCCGCAGTTCCAGAAGAACTACGTGAACTATCTGTATTGAAACAACAATTGCAACAAGTCATCTCACAAAAACAACAGTATGAGCAAAACTGGAAATCGGCTCAAGAACGCTATCAGAAAGCGAAAGAACAAGTGGCTAGTGCGGAAGTGTCTGTTCGTCATGCTACGAATACAGCTAAAGAAGTAGAAGAAAAGAGAGCAAATGCTCAGCAACAGTTTGTTCAAGCGCTTGAAAAGTCGTCATTTGAATCTGAACAAGCTTATCAACAAGCAAAAATGACAGAAACCGCATTTGTTGCGTTGAAAAAAGAAATTGAAGAATTTAATCAACGCCACCATACGCTAACGCAACAAGTAACCGAACTAAAAGAATTGCTAGCGGACAAAAATTTGAAAGACTTAAGTCAAGCAGAAGTTGAGTTAGCTGAACTTAAAGCAGATTACGAAAATGCTTTTGCAGAGAAAAACCGGTCACGAGATTACGAAAAGAACGGTAAGGAGTTAATCGACAGTATTCAAAGTGTGATTGAAAAATCGCTGGAAGCAGAGCAAAACCTCAATCGAATTGCAGATTTGTATAATATGATACGGGGACAAAACGGCTTGAAAATTTCGTTTGAACGCTATTTGCAAATCGAGTATTTGGAACAAATTATCTTATCTGCTAACGAACGATTGAAAAATTTATCAAATGGTCAATTTTATTTGATTCGCAGCGACCGTCAAGAAGCACGCGGCAAACAAAGTGGTCTTGGGTTAGATGTTTATGATGCGTATACTGGACAGACGCGAGATGTTAAAACGATGTCTGGGGGAGAGAAGTTTAATGCTTCACTCTGCTTAGCACTTGGTATGGCAGACGTGATTCAAAGCTTTCAAGGAAATGTCTCAATCGATACAATGTTTATCGATGAAGGGTTCGGATCGCTCGATGAAGAATCACTCAACAAATCGATTGAAACCTTGATTGATTTACAAAAATCTGGACGAATGATCGGTGTTATCTCCCATGTACAAGAACTAAAAGCTGCAATTCCTGCGATATTACAAGTGGAAAAATCAAAAGAAGGTTATAGTCGGACAAAGTTTGTCATCAAGTAAAGTCCAGCAGTAAAGGCGTCTGTGTTTGAAGTACTTGGAAAAAGTGAATAATAGAAGTAAGCGATTAAATTATTGCAACCTCGGATTACAGGGACATTAACGAACACCAAAGGAGTTTTAAAAAATGAAAGATTTTAGTTTTAAAACGAGAATCATTTATTTTGGCGCAATTGCTCTAGTCAGCCTGTCTTTCTTGGCATTGCAGCTTACTGCTGTTATGCAAGGGTCTAATGGGGTAGGCTCTATCACTCTTGTGATTTTATGGGCGATTATGGCATTGTTTGGCTTAGCCGGCATTGGATACGCTTTTAAAAGTCGGAACCGTCAGAAAAACTGACGGTTTTTTTATGTGAAAACAAAATAGTTTATAAATTTAAGTAATAAAAGACCTTGCAGAATATATGGTAAAGTTAGAATAGAGTGAAAAAAGCAGGGGGTTATAAGATGGGCAAGCACTTAACGCCGCAAGAAGTTGTAAACTTAATCGATAAAAATGCAGATTTGATTATTCCGATTGCCAACGGAGAACCAATCCGATTACTAGATATATTAGAAGAAAACGCTGAGCAACTAGATGGCGTAAAAATCCATCAAATGTTGGCTTTACGATCACGGTCATATATTCAAGGAGAAATCGAGCAATTAAAACATGTTTCGTATTTTCTAAGTGGGGCCACGCGTAAAGTATATCAACAAGCAAAAATAGATTTAGTTCCTAATAATTTTCATGAAGTGCCTCGTTTGCTCCAAAAAACAACGAAAATGTCGATGATTATGACGGTCGCATCGCCAATAGATGAGCATGGATATTTTACTTTAGGTACACAGGCTGATTATATTGCTGAATTTATTGGGAAAGTGCCGTTTCTTTTAGAAGTAAACAAAAATATGCCGCGGACATTTGGCCGTAACCAAGTTCATATCAGCCAAATTTCAGGATATGTAGAGCATCATATTCCTCTTTCAGAAGAAACCATTCCAGAAGTATGCGATCGGGATTTATTGATCGCATCTAACATTATTCAAGACATTCAAGATGGGGACACGTTGCAAATCGGAATCGGTTCTGTACCTAATGCAGTTATTAGCATGTTGAAAGATCATCGGCATTTAGGTATTCATACAGAAATGTTGCCAGATGGCGTCGCAGGCTTAGTAGCTGCTGGAGCGGTAGACGGGACACGGAAGTTTACGAATCCTGGGAAAATTGTCGCCACTTTCGCTTTTGGGTCTAAAAACTTATATGACTTTATCAACAATAATCCGGTAGTAGAATTCTTGCCAGTGAGTGTTGTGAACGATCCACGAGAAATTGCGAAAGAAAAAAATATTGTTTCGATCAACTCAACAACAGAAGTTGATTTGTTTGGACAATGTGCTTCTGAAACAGTGGGTGGAAAGTATTATTCGTCAAGTGGTGGCCAAGTTGATTTTGCGCGCGGTGTACGATTCGCTGAAAATGGAAAAGGTTATATTTGTATGCCATCAACTGCTAAAGACGATACATTGTCGCGAATCAAGCTTCATCTGACACCAGGATCTGTCGTAACAACTGGCAAAAATGATGTGGACAATATTGTTACAGAATTCGGCGTTGCTCGCTTACACGGCGTCTCCCTTTCTGAACGCGCTAAACGTTTAGCGGCAATAGCGCATCCAAAGTTCCGTGAAGAATTACTATTTGATGCTAAAAAACAAGGATTGTTAATTTGATAATGAAAAGCCGTTTTCTTTTGAGGACGGCAGCTTGTAGACAAAAGAATATTTACTCATTTTTGTATGCATGTGGGATTCTCCACACCTAGTGGACGCTTTCCGCGGACTCCGCGCTGAGCCTCCTCGTCGCAAGCTCCTGCGGGGTCTCATCACTTCGTTTTTCCGCTGGAGTCGCCACTAGGTGCTCCGAATCCTGGAGTGAGTAGAGAAAAACCTTTTCATAAGTTAATTTTATGGTGAAGCGCACTAAAGAATCTCACTTTGTTCGTAGCAAGAAGCCTTCAACTGGGCTGGTCCACGGAAAGCGAAGTGGCCAGCCCGGTTGAAGAGTATGCGTCACTATTCAGTTTAATAAGACTTTGTCTACAGTCTGAGCCGTTTTCTTTTGAAGACGGCTTTTTTTATTCGGAAACCGAAGCAATTTTCTTTACCGGTCGACTAAATACGAATATACTTACTTAGGTAAATAATAGTTAAGGATGAATTTAATGAAGAACCTGCTATTTCACGAAATCCACCAAAAGTCTCGATTATCAATAAAAGAATTGAACAATACATTAAAGGGGTTTGAATTATATAGTTCGCAATGGTCGATTCTTTTTTGTTTAAAGCAATTTGGTTCGATGACACAAAAAGAAATTTGGCAATATTTGAATGTGGAAGCCCCAACTGTTACAAGGACTATCACTCGACTAGAGGATAGCGGATGGGTATTCCGGGAAGAAAGTCACGACAAGCGGGCAAAAAATGTTCACTTGTCTCTTTTTGCAGAACAACATTTGCCAGAAATCGAAAAGCGGATTCAGCTTGTGGAAAAAGAGATGGTCGCGAACCTTTCGAACGAAGAGCAAGATCAACTCATCTTGTTATTGAAAAAAATCGGACAATCATTTTAAGGAAGAAGATGTAGGGAATGACTGGAAAAAGACCAATTTGGACAAAAAGTTTTGTTAATATTTCCATCAGCACGTTTTTTGTTTTTGTCGTATTTTATGCCTTGCTAACGTATATGCCGCTTTATGTTTTGAATGAATTAAACGGTACATCTACAGAAGCAGGATTGGTTATTTCTGTATTCTTGTTATCTGCCATCATTATGCGTTTTTTATCAGGGATGATATTGGAGAAGTTCGGCAAAAAAAGAATGCTGTTAATTTCCGTATTTTTGTTTGCCATTAGCACTGTACTTTATCTAGTTGTCGGGAGTTTCACAGGACTTTTATGGTTGAGGTTTTTCCACGGCATATGGTTTAGCTTGCTAACAACTGTTGCAGGAGCGATAGCTGCAGATATTATCCCGCCAGAACGACGGGGTGAAGGTTTAGGTTATTACGGTATTGCGATGAACTTAGCCGTAGTGGTAGGTCCTTTTATTGTATTAACGTTGCAACAGTATGTATCAGCACATATGATCTTTATCGTCCTTGCGATTATTATTCTTATTGGATTTTTATGTGCGTTAGCTGTTCAAGTAGAGGAAGACCCTGACAGTAAACCACCAAAACATAAATTGTCAATCAACGATTTTTTAGAGAAAAAAACGATGCCAATTGCAACTGTAGGTTTTTTGATCGCATTTGCATATGCCAGTGTTATCGCGTTTATCTCTGTCTATGCGGAATCGCTAGGGCTCATCCAAACGGCAAGTTTTTTCTTTCTTGTGTATGCCATGGCAATGCTAATTGTACGACCGATTACTGGAAGGTTGTTTGACACCATAGGACCTAAAGTGGTCATTATTCCTTCGATTGTTATTTTTGGTATAGGTTTAATCACATTAAGTTTTACCGAAAGTTCGTGGATGCTGCTACTATCAGGCGCATTAATTGGTCTTGGTTACGGAACTTTATTGCCGAGTTTTCAAAGCCTTGCCATACAGGCGGCTGACAAGCATCGTAGCGGTTATGCTACTGGAACTTTCTTTGCTTTTTATGATAGCGGGATTGCTATTGGATCAGTATTGCTTGGGTTAATCGCAGGAATCACTGGTTATGCAAATCTCTACTTAATGCTAGGGGTTTTCGTAGTTCTCGTAGTGTTTTATTATATGTGGATTTCATCAAAACATGAGTCTCAGCCTCATTAACAATAGCTATAGATTTTAAATTAGAAAAAGGGTGCACAAGAAATTGTGCACCCTTTTTCGTTTTATAGCACATAAAAGTATACGGATAAGAAATGACAGAGGCTGCCGAAAAGAATAAATAGGTGGAAAATCTCATGAAACCCTAAATATTTGGAAGACAAAAAATTTGGTTTGAGTCCGTATATAATGCCACCAACTGTATAAGAAACACCACCAGCAACAAGCAAAAGTAAGCCAGTTAAAGAAAGGCTATTTGTTAGTGGCACAACTGCGAAAATGATAATCCAGCCCATCGCAATATAAATCGCAGTAGAAAGCCATCTTGGGGAATGGAACCAAACCATTTTAAAGAAGATGCCGCTAAGTCCTAAAACTGTGACAAGTGAAAAAAGAGTCCAACCAAGGGTTCCCCCAAGAGCAATAAGACAAAAAGGAGCATAAGATCCTGCGATTAACGCAAAAATCATCGAGTGATCGAGTTTACGCAAAAACGCAATGATATAAGGCTGAGAAATAGCGGAATGGTAAATGGTAGAAGCACTATATAAAAAGATTAAGCTAATGCCGAAGATGGAAACAGCCACTACGTGTAAAGCAGGTTGGTCTGCATAGGTTGTTTTAATCACCATTGCTAACAAGGCTGCTAAAGACAATAGGGCTCCTGCTAAATGGGATAACGCATTAAATGGTTCTCGAATATATGTGTTCATCTAAAAAGCTCCTCGCTATATGTAGTTATTGAAACTACTTATAAAGATACTCGTATTATAATGTGTAGTCAAGCTTGGAGAATTATTGATAATGATGTAAAATAGCGAGTATGAAATACCTCGGGGAGCGTGAGTGCATATCGAAAATGCAAATAAACTTATCGGAGAAATGGCTTTTCACAATCAAGTCTTACCAGAAGACATTCCAAAAATTGATTTGTATATCGATCAAGTAATTCAGTTGTTTGAATCGAGTTTTGCAGAAACAAAACGACACCCAGATGAAAAAATTCTCACCAAAACGATGATTAATAATTACGCAAAAGGCAAATTGTTTTATCCGATTCAAAGCAAAAAATACAGTCGAGATCATATCATGTTAATTAGTTTGATTTATCAAATGAAAAGCGCTTTATCAATTAATGATGTTAAGAAAGTATTAGATGGTATTAATGAAAAAGCAGAGAAAAAAGAGCTAGATCTCGAACAGTTTTACCAAAGCTATTTAAACCTTCAGCAAAACAATATAACTTTCTTTGAAACAGGATTAACACAACAAGCAAGAGAGGTTAGTGAACAACTAGCAGAAGCGGAAGATGCAGAAGAATTAGAGCGTGTTTTGCTAATTGCATCACTGGTACATACAAGTAATCTTTATAGAAGAGCAGCTGAAAAACTGGTGGATGAAATGGTGGAGGGGGCAAAGCGTGATGAGTAAAATATTAATTGACGCAGACGGTTGTCCTGTTGTGTCACAAACGATTGAGTTAGCGAAGGTTTATCGCTTACCTGTCATATTGATTTGCGACACTTCCCATGAAATGTACCGAGAAGGCGCAGAGACCATTACAGTATCAAAAGGAGCGGATGCTGTAGATTTTGTTCTTGTAAATCGAGTGAAAAAAGGGGACATTGTGGTCACGCAAGATTACGGACTTGCAGCAATGGTACTTGCTAAGCAAGGAATTCCGATTGATCAAAACGGTCGCGTTTATTCAGATGAAAATATTGAACAATTGCTTCACGGTCGTCATGTCGCGAAGAAGATTCGTCAAGGCGGCGGCAGGATGAAGGGGCCGAAAAAAAGACAGCCTGAAGATAACGAGAAATTTCAAGCGGCTTTAACACAGTTGTTGCTGCAAGCTACAGAAAACGAAAAAATGCCTGGCACATAAAGTCGCCAGGCATTTTTTATTTTAGCGCTTAAATGGTCCAGCGATCATTGATAATCGCTACTAATATCCATTTACCGCTAGTATTTTTCTCAAATACCATGCTCAAGCTTTGCCAGTCCATACCATCGTACTGTTCTGTTCCTGGGTTATGGTATTCGACAATCATCGCATTTGGGTAGAGCTGATGGATAAACTCATGAGCCGTTGGTTGAGTTGTTCTTCCATACCGATCTTTATCGGTATAAGTCGCATTCATCAAATACTGATCATAATATTCAGCAGGCGTTAAGTTGATCTCAAAGCCACTACCATCTTGGTACCCCCATAAATAATCATTGGAGTTGGTCATAAAGTTTGGAAGCTGTGCTTTAGTAAAAGTAACCCCACCGCTATCGAGACATCCTCCGCTGTAAGGGCAGAAGGTCAGTCCATCTGCAGAACTTACATAAGTTGCGACATCAGCAAAGTCTTTTGCTTTTAGTTCAGCCAAAATTTTATTGGCTGTAGAGAGCAATTTCTGCTTTTCAGGGATGAACACCGGGTCAACTGCGCGAGCTAGAAATGCAGCAAATTGCGCGCGAGTCACTGGTGTGTCAGGTCGGAACGTATTGTCTGGATAGCCGCGTGCAACCCCGTAATAAGCGAGGCGTGATACGGCATCAAATGCAAAATGTTTTTTTGTCATATCTTTAAACGTATTGGCTGGAGCTTCAGGAAAATAGAAAGCTCTGTCTAGCATAGCGGCAGTTTGCCCGCGTGTAACAGTCCAATCAGGACGGAAATAGTTATTTGGGAAACCAAAAATGATTTCCTTTTCAGCAGCCGAAGCAATATAGCCGGAAAACGGATGACTTGAAGGAACATCTTTAAAGCCGGTCGAGCGCGCTGTGTCGTCTAAATACACCGCTCGGCCAATCATTGCAATGGCATGAGCACGAGTGACAGGGTCATTTGGTCTGAAGGTACCATCGGGATAGCCATTGATAATGCCTTCTTCATAGAGATAAGCAATTTCAAAAGCAAACGGATGGTCGGCATTTACGTCATCAAACAAAACAATCGCGTTGGCGGGAGTTAAAAACACACTGAACATCAGGATGGCAGCTGCAATTAAAGATAAAAAAGTCTTCATATTTATCCCTCCCTATTTGATCTCATTTTACCATAAAAAAGGATTTTTTGTAACAAAAAAATATTAAAAAGATAATAAGTTATTTAATTTTTTGTATATACATTTTATCCAAACTTACTTTCTTGGTAATGATTCAAGTGAAAAGGACTAGGTCTATTTAGTCAGTTTAAAAAGTACATAAAGGGTATATAAGGAAAAGTGAGCGTATATTTTTAGGAGGGATTAGTATGAAAAAATCAACCACAAACACATTGATTGGTAGCGCACTCGCAGCTGCTTCTGGAATTTTTGTTTATCGAGCTTACCAAAAGAAAAATATAGTTCGTGTGGAACCAGATACAGATATGCACAACAGCGCTGAAATCGACAAACGAGAAAGTGTCGATGCGATAGAAGATTCTGCTGAACAAGGATTGTCGCAATTGGACTCTATTTACCGAGATGAATGGCAAGCTAATGGATTTCCACAAACTCATAAAGAAATGCGTGAGCTTGAAAAGGATCAATAAGAGAAAACCGAAAGCGAAAGCAAAACACCTTTTTGCTTTCGCTTTTATATGCCGAAATTCAAGGCATAAATAAAGAAAGGAGGAAAAAGTATGTGGATTAAAAAGCCATTTTTTGAATACACAACAGCCATATTGCTCGTAGCTATTACTTTGTTTTTTTTAGGGAAAATTGATTATGTGCTAGAACCTATACAAATCGTCATCGCAACAATTTTCGCTCCGGTCTTGTTAGGTGGTCTTTTTTATTATTTATTACGACCAATTGTAAATTGGTTAGCACGTTTTGTACCTAAGATTGTAGGAATCGGAATTATTTTTACGATTATTGCTTTAACTGCTTCTTTATTACTTTACTTTTTTGGACCGGTCATTACTAAACAAGTGGATAGTTTAGTGAATTTGGCACCCGAAACTGTGGAAGAAGTAACAGAAGAGTCGAATTCTTTTATAGCTAATTTTCAATTTGGAGGAGTCACAGGCTCGGAAATTCGCATGTGGACTTTGGATTACGTAGAAAATCTTTCAGAAGGTTTACTGAATAACGTTATGGACATTTTAACCATGCTTATGAATGTAGTGGTTGTGTTAATCGTCGTGCCTTTTGTCTTGTTCTTTCTATTGAAGGACGATGATAAGTTTATCCCTCATTTGACTAAATATTTGCCGGAAGAGCATAAAATGGAAGGTAAAAAAATATTAAAAGATGTCGATCAAACATTATCAGACTTTATCGTCGGTCAAGCGTTCGTCGCTGGCGTGGTAGGGGTATTAATGTATATCGGATATCTGATTATCGGGTTGGACTATGCTTTAAGTTTGGCAATTTTTGCGATGTTCTTAATTATTGTGCCGTTTTTAGGTCCTCTCCTTGGGATTGTGCCAGCACTTTTTGTGGCATTGACGAGTGGTGATATGTGGATGGCAGTAAAAGTTATTCTTGTATTACTGGTTGTTCAACAACTTGAAGGAAATTTGGTCACGCCGAACATTATGGGAAATCGTTTAAATATCCATCCGTTAACGATTATTTTGCTTCTTATGATTGCAGGTGCATTATATGGGTTTATCGGAATTTTAATCGCCATTCCAACATATGCAGTTTTGAAAACGTTGGTTCACAACTTCCGATTATTTAATCGATTACGTAAAAAACGAGAAGTCGCTAGTAAACAGGAACTTTAGTACTGATTGATTCTACAATATTTTAGTTATTTTTATTCAAAGGTTCTGAATTTGAGAAAATTATGATATATTAATATTCAGTAAGGCCGATGAAAGAAAATAAGGGGGAACTAAAATGAAAAAATGGAGTCTTTTAGCACTACTTATGGCAATGATGCTCGTGATCGCTGCTTGTGGATCCGACGAGAGTGAAGATACAACGGAGGGTGGAGAAAGTGGAAGTGATGCCAAAACCTACAAAGTAGGAATCGACACGACGTACCCACCTTTCGAGTTTGAAGTAGACGGCGAATATACAGGAATCGATATTGACTTGATCACAGCGATTGCTGAAAACCAAGGGTTCGAAATTGAATTCAGCCCAATGGACTTTGGTGGAATTATCCCAGCTTTGCAAGCGGATCAATTAGATGTCGCGATTGCTGGTATGAGTATTACAGATGAGCGTAAAGCAGTAGTTGATTTTTCTGATCCTTATTTTGATGCAGGTTTGTCTCTTGTTGTCGCAGAAGATAACAGTGAAATCACTTCTTTAGATGATTTAGAAGGTAAAACGGTAGCGGTTAAGAGCGGAACTACGGGTGCTCAATTTGCTCGTGATAACGAAGCAGAATATGGCTACACAGTAGCACAGTTCGAAGATAGCCCATCTATGTTCCAAGAAGTTTCAAACGGTAATGCAGCAGTATTGTTAGAAGATTACCCAGTTATTGCTTATGCAATTGCTGAAAGTGGACTTTCTTTGAAAACAGTAGGAGATCGTTTAACTGGAGATCAATACGGAATTGCTGTATTAAAAGGTCAAAACGCAGAAGTTCTTGAGCAAATCAACACAGGTCTTCAAGAGTTGCGTGACAGCGGTAAATACGATGAAATTTTAGCGAAGTATATTGCAGAATAAAAAATAAATGTAGCGCGCATAAGCGCGCTGCATTTTTTTATTCAAAGGAGATGTAAAGATGGATACAATTATTAATGCCTTTCCGTATTTAATGGAAGGTTTGAAAGTAACGCTCTATATATTTGCAATCGCAATTGTACTTGGATTTTTAATCGGTTTAATTGTTGCGCTGTTTAGACTAGCACCTTTGAAAATTTTAAATTGGATTGCAAAAATCTTTGTTGATGCCATTCGAGGAACACCATTTATCGTCCAGTTATTCTTTATCTATTTTGGTTTGAACTCTTTAGCTTTTATTTCTTTGGACAATACGACTGCAGGAATTGTAACCGTAGCAATCAATGCAGGTGCTTATTTCTCGGAAATCATTCGTGCGGGTATTCAGTCAATCGATAAAGGACAAACAGAAGCAGCACGTTCTCTTGGCTTGAATTCAACGCAAAACATGCGCTATATCGTATTGCCTCAAGCTTTCAGACGCATGTTGCCAACCATCACGAACCAAGCGATTATTTCATTAAAAGATACATCGTTGCTATCAGTCATTGGAGTGGCAGATTTGACGCAAGAAGGTCGTATTCAGGCCAGCGCCACGTTTGACGCTTTTAATGTGTACTTAATCCTAGGAATTATATACTTCGTCGTTATTTACTTACTATCTATGCTGGCGAATTATGTAGAAAGGAAGTTTGTATTGCGATGACTATGATTCGAGTAGAAAACTTAAAAAAATCATTCGGCAAGCTAGAAGTTATAAAAGATATCAGTACGGTCGTGGAAGAAAAAGAAGTTATTTGTGTTATTGGTCCATCTGGTTCGGGAAAAAGTACGTTTCTCCGCTGCTTAAACCGACTTGAAGAAATTACCGGAGGACATGTTTATATTGAAGGAACGGATATTACCGATCCGAAAATAGACATCAACCAAATTCGCCAAGACGTAGGAATGGTGTTTCAGCAATTTAACTTATTCCCACATAAGTCGGTACTGGAAAACATTATTTTAGCACCGATGAAAGTAAAAAAAGGTGACAGAAAATCTGTTGAGAAAAAAGCTTATGAACTGTTAGATAAAGTAGGACTTCGTGAAAAAGCAAAAGCTTACCCAGGCGAACTGTCGGGTGGTCAAAAGCAACGTGTAGCAATTGCTCGTGCACTGGCGATGGATCCGAAAATCATGCTATTTGATGAACCAACGTCAGCCCTTGACCCTGAGATGGTAGGCGATGTGCTAGATGTTATGAAGCAATTAGCGCAAGAAGGTATGACCATGGTCGTTGTGACACACGAAATGGGATTTGCTGCTGAAATGGGCGATCGCGTGTTGTTTATTGACGGAGGTTATATAGTAGAAGAAAATGTGCCGAAAGAATTGTTCGGCAATCCGCAACATGAGCGGACAAAAGCATTTTTGAGTAAAGTATTATAAAAGATGCGCCTCTGGGCGTATCTTTTTTTGTGAATTTTTGCGTTTGGACAGTATTTGCTGTGATTTGGACAGTATTCTATTCGAATCGGACAGTATTTCACCCCATTCGGGCAGTATTCCACTCGAACTCGACAGTATTTCAAGATTATGGAATAAAACAACAAACAAAAAGCCGGACTGGATGAAAATCCAGTCCGGCTAAGCTCAATTGTTTTTATTCTTCGTCAAAAACGTGAACTTTTGTCATTTTGTCGCCATTGCTCATCGCTTTAGCAGTTTCAAGTCCTGAAGTCACTTGTCCGAAAACAGTGTGAACGCCGTCAAGATGCGGTTGTGGTGCGTGAACGATAAAGAATTGGCTTGAACCAGTGTCTTTACCTGCATGCGCCATTGAAAGGCTTCCTGCTTGGTGTTTGTGTGGGTTGCCTGCAGTTTCACATTTGATTGTTTTGCCGCTGCCGCCTGCACCCGTACCAGTAGGGTCGCCGCCTTGGCTTACGAAGCCAGGGATTACGCGGTGGAATGTTACGTCATTGTAGAAACCTGAGTTTGCAAGTTCCTCAAAGTTTGCAACAGTGTTTGGTGCTTCATTAGGGAAAAGTTCGAATTCGATGATTTCGCCGTTTTCCATGTGGATGTGTCCTTTTTTAGCCATGTTAAAACATCTCCTTTATAATAGGTTCATTTTCTAGTATATCGATTTTTGAGGTGGCTGTATAATCATTTGGCACATTACAATGCTTTTAATGATCCACCTTCTACAACAAGCGATTGTCCGGTTAAGTAAGAGTTAGCCGAAGAGGCAAGAAAAACAATGATTTTGGCAAATTCCTCCGGTTCTCCGTAGCGTCCGGCCGGAATCGATGCTTTGCTTTTTTCCACAATTTGCTCGACAACAACGCCTTGTTTGTCTGCAGCAATTTGATCGAGTTCACCGACGCGGTCTGTAGCAAATCGCCCAGGGCCAACAGTATTGACCAAAATGTTATCGCCTGCAACTTCACGCGCTAAAGTCTTCGCAAACCCAACCATTCCTGCACGGAAAGTGTTCGACAAAATCAATCCATCAATCACTTCTTTAACAGAAGAAGAGGAGACGTTAATGATGCGTCCGAATTGCTGTTCCTTCATATAAGGAAGAACGGCTCGGGATGCGCGAATATAGCTCAACAAATTTTGTTCAAAAGCTTGGTACCAATCGGCATCTTCAATTGCATCAAAGCCACCAGCTTTTGGACCGCCTGTATTATTGACTAAAATATCAATTCGTCCAAATTGATCGGCTATAAAATGAAACAAATCCAGAATATCTTGTTCTTTCGAGCCATCGCAAACGTGTGAGAATACTTGGCTATTACCAGAAGCTTCTTTAATCTCTGCTGCCGTCGCATCTAGTGTCTGTTGGTTTCGACTAGAGATAATAACAATTGCGCCTTCTTTGGCAAACTCGAGTGCGGTTGCTTTGCCGAGACCTTTACTAGAAGCCATCACAACAACTACTTTTTCTTTAATTCCTAAGTCCACTGCATTCACCCTTTCGTATGTATCCAAGCTTTAGTTTAAAGATAAAAGACGGAGTATTCAAACTTTTATTTTTTTGAATTTCCGTCATAAGTCCAATGGCGTGAAACCGGGTAAAATATGATAGGATATAGTTACTGATTAGATTAGGAGTGTTATAAATGGGAGAACGCGAAATTTTTGATATAACGATTATCGGCGGCGGGCCAACGGGCTTGTTTGCTTCCTTTTACGGCGGTATGCGCAAAATGAAAGTGAAAATTATAGACAGTTTGCCACAATTGGGTGGTCAACTGACTGAATTATATCCGGATAAATTCATTTACGATATCGGTGGATTTCCGAAAGTATTAGCAAAAGATTTAGTGGACAACTTAGTTCAACAAGCAAAATACGGAGATCCTGAAATTTGTTTAGAGGAAACGGTAACTGCTGCTGAACGTCACGAAGATTATTTTGTCATTCAAACAGACAAAGGGCTACATTATTCTAAAGCAATTTTGTTAACTGCAGGAGTTGGTGCATTCCAACCGCGTAAACTTGCAGTTGAAGGATGCGAAGCTTTTGAAGGAACATCACTTCATTACGGAGTGAAGGATTTAACGGTCTTTAGCGATAAAAAAGTAGTTGTTTTAGGTGGCGGTGATTCAGCCGTTGACTGGTCAATGATGCTTGAAAATGTTGCGTCGCACGTAACCTTGAGCCATCGTAGAGAGAAAATGACTGCACACGAAGCGAACATCGATGTTTTAATGGCATCTAAAGTAGAAGTGAAAAAACCTTTTGGTGTAAAAGAATTGGTCGGCGAAAACGGCCAAGTCCGTGAGCTTGTTCTTATAGACAAAGAAGGAAACGAAGAACGTCTTGAAGTAGACCATGTAATTTGCAACTATGGCAACATTACTTCTTTAGGGGCTATAAAAGAGTGGGGCCTTGAAATGGATAAAAACTCCGTCATCGTCAACTCTAAAATGGAAACAAGCATTCCAGGAATCTACGCTGCAGGAGACATTGCAACGTATGAAGGAAAAGTGAAATTGATTGCAGTTGGTTTCGGTGAAGCACCGACAGCCATTAATAATGCAAAATCTTACTTAGATCCAAAATCTAAAGTTCAACCACTACACAGTACGAGCGTTTTCAAATAAAACCAAAAAATCNCTC
>NZ_AEPB01000034.1 GCF_000189395.1 Planococcus donghaensis MPA1U2
TTTTTATTTGTTTAAAGCAACTCGATTGCTTTATCTTGTTCTGCCGCAAGTTGCGGCAAGTTGTTAAGTGATTCCCAGCGGAACAATAACGTCATGCCGTTATCGCGACCATGACTTTTGATCACGTGTTCAAATTGTTCAACGGGTTCACCCGTATATTCAAATTGAAAAATGTTACGTTCGTACGCTTTATCCTGATAATCAGGGTAATATGTGTACTTATGAATTTTCCCTACAAAGTCAAGTACCTCGCGTGGTAAACCCGTTTCTTCCTTAACTTCTCTATATAGTGCGTCGATTAGCAGTTCACCGTCTTCAATAGTACCACCTGGTACTTGTAGGCCAACTTCTGGTTCTCCTTTGTATTCAAATACAAGCAACTCGCGATTTTCTTCATCGCCTCTTGTGATGTACGCAAATACTTTCCGTTTTGTTCTCATGATGCATCACCCTTTTTTATTTGTTATATTTAGAATACTAAAAATTGAGAAAAATTTCAATTCTTTTCGTTTTCTGTTTGTCACAGCTTATTCAAAGTTTGCTCTGAAAGTAAGGCTTGGGAAGCGTTTTGAAAAGTAGGTTTGATGTACAATAGGACTATAGAAACTATGAATCTAGTATTTATAAAAGGAGACGAGTAGAGTGGAATTTCAAGATCCAGCTTTTCTGAGTCGTATTCTAACGCTTTTAACTTTATCGTTCCACATCCTTTACGCAACGATAGGCGTAGGGGTCCCGCTGATGATTATGATTGCTCAATGGGTAGGGATAAAGAAACAAGATGAACATTATATTTTGATGGCCCGTCGCTGGGCAAGAGGATTTGTTATAACTGTAGCAGTCGGAGTTGTAACCGGAACCGCGATTGGTTTGCAGCTATCTCTGTTATGGCCGAATTTCATGCAATTGGCAGGGAACGTTATTGCATTGCCATTGTTTATGGAAGTTTTCGCATTTTTCTTTGAAGCGATTTTTCTAGGTATTTATCTATACACATGGGACCGTTTTGAAGATCAGCGCAAGCATTTCTTATTTCTTATTCCAGTTGCACTTGGTGCAGCAGCATCGTCGGTATTTATCACAATCGTCAATGCTTTTATGAACCAACCACAAGGGTTTGAAATATTAAATGGGGAAATGGTTAATATCAGTCCTTTATTGGCAATGTTTAGTCCAGCTGTACCTACCAAAGTAGCGCACGTAATGGCTACGGCATTTATGACTAGTGCTTTTGTTTTGGCTTCTATCGCAGCGGTTCGAATGTTGCGAGGCTCAACCCATATTTATCATAAAAAAGCATTGTTCTTAACGATGAAATTAGGACTTGTATTCGCCATTGCAACGGCATTAATTGGTGACTTTTCTGGTAAGTACTTAGCTGAATATCAGCCGGAAAAATTGGCGGCTGCAGAATGGCATTTTGAAACAGAAGAAGAGGCAGGTTTGATTTTGTTTGGGATTTTAGACGGCGAAGAGGCAAAGTATGCCATCAAGATTCCTTATGCATTAAGTATTCTCGCCCACAGCAATCCATTTACAGAAGTAATAGGACTTAATGAATTTCCAGAAGATGAAAGACCACCGCTGTGGATTCATTACCTGTTCGACACGATGGTTATGATTGGCATGTGGTTAGCGTTCTTCTCTTTTGTGTATGTTGTGGCTGTATGGCGCAAGTGGTCGTTTATTCGTGCAAAATGGTTCCAGTGGCTACTTATTGCCGGAGGACCGTTAGCACTTATCGCAATTGAAGCAGGATGGTGGTTTACAGAAGTTGGACGCCAACCTTGGGTGTTAAGAGGATACATGACAGTTGATCAAGCAGCGACCACAAGTGGTCAAGTTGATTTAATGATTATCTTGTTTGCAGGATTGTATTTAATTTTAGGTATCGGTACTGCAGTTGTTTTAACAAGAATGTATAAACGCAATCCAGTTGAAAAAGAATTAGCGGAACGAGAAAATGGCAAAGGCGGTGACAAGAAATGACTTTAGAAATTATCGGAATTTCTGTATTGTGGTTGTTTCTATTTCTGTATGTCATAGTAGCGTCAATTGATTTTGGCGCTGGTTTCTTTAATGCCTATAGTTCTTTTGCTGGAAAGCAACATATTCTAACTGGAATAATCCAGCGATATTTGTCGCCGGTCTGGGAAGTAACCAATGTATTTTTTGTTTTCTTTTTTGTTGGGGTTATCGGATTTTTCCCGCAAACCGCTTTTTACTACGGGACAACTTTGTTAGTGCCGGCGAGTATCGCAATAATTTTGTTGGCGATTCGTGGTTCATATTACGCGTTTGCAACTTACGGGGCTAAAATTGATCACCGAGGCTATATTTTCATGTATGGCTTGTCTGGCTTACTGTTACCAGCTTCGTTGTCACCTGTACTAGCCATGTCTGAAGGCGGCTTTATTAAACTCAATGACGGACAGCCTTATTTGGACTATTGGGCATTATTTACAAGTCCGTTAATGTGGAGTATCGTGGTCTTGAGTTTGACGGCAGTGCTTTATATTTCAGCGGTGTTCTTAACTTGGTATTCTTCAAAAGCTGGCGATGTTAAAGCTACTGATTTAATGCGTAAATATGCGCTTGTTTGGGCAGCGCCAGCAATGGTTACGGCAACCGGTATTATTTATGAACTACGTGGTCACAATCCGGAACATTATGCGCGTATTCTTGATTTGTGGTGGGTGTTCGCGGTCTCGTTCTTATTGTTTGCCGGAACGGTTTATCTCATTTGGAAAAAGCGTCATTACGGTTGGGCTTTCATTTTGTTGGTCGGGCAATTCTTTACGGCCTTCTTCGCATATGGAGCTTCACATTATCCATACTTGCTGTATCCGTATTTGACAATTTACGATAGTTTTACAAATGAAGCTATGGCAATCGCATTAATCATTGCTTTTATTGCAGGTCTATTCTTGTTATTGCCATCACTCTATTTATTGTTCCGTCTGTTCTTGTTCGATAAAGATTATGTCGAAGGTAAATCGGATTACCACGCATAAAGGAGGCACTATTCATGCAAGATTTCATGATATTTTATGCACCTTTTCTGGTGTTAATAGGAGCGATTGTTTTTGGATTTTGGTTTTCACTAAAAGATGGTCCTGTTACAAAAGACCGAGAGTAACGACGCGTGCAGGCTTTTGCCTGCCGCGTTTTTTTGTTGTATGATAGGTAGATGTGAAATGGAGTGAGCGTTTTGAAACCAGTAAATAAAAATGACCGAATTTCGGTTCATGTAGAAGATTTGACGCACGACGGAGCGGGTGTCGCAAAAGTTGACGGCTATCCACTATTTGTACCCGGCGTATTGCCTGGAGAAGATGTTGTGGTCCACGTATTAAAAACGTTAAAATCATATGGCTTTGCAAAGCTTATTGAAATACAACAAGCTTCACCTTTTCGTGTTACAGCTCCTTGTCCTGTATTTGATACATGTGGAGGCTGTCAGATTCAACACTTGTCTTACGAAGGGCAAATGACCTTTAAACAGAAACTAGTCCGCGACGCGATAACGCGTATTGGAAAATTACCAGACGTACCCGTGCATCCGGTTAAAGGCATGGAAGATCCATGGCGTTACCGCAATAAATCTCAAATTCCTTTTGGCACTCAAGACGGCAAAGTGGTTGCTGGATTTTACCAGCCACGTTCGCATGATATTGCAGACACTGATACGTGTTTAATTCAGACGCCTGAAGCAGATGCGATTATGGTCGCGTTGAAAAAGAGTTTGATCGACATGGGCATCGACCCTTATGAAGAAGCGACACATCGTGGCATGCTGCGTCATGTGGTGGTTCGTAAGGCAAGAGCAACCGGAGAAATCATGGTCGTGCTAGTAACGAAGAAAAAGAAGTTCCCACAAGCGCAACGTGCGATTGAATTAATTCAAGCAACTGTCCCAGAAGTGACATCGATTGTCCAAAACATAAACCCTGAAAAGACCAATGTTATTTTTGGCGACGAAACTTTAACGCTTTGGGGCAAAGATGTGATTGAAGATCGAATTGGGGATGTTCGTTTTGAAATTTCAGCACGGTCGTTTTATCAAATTAACCCTGTACAAACAGAAGTACTTTATGGCCAAGCATTAGCATATGCACAGTTAACAGGCGAAGAAACTGTCATCGATGCGTATTGTGGCATTGGAACCATATCATTATTCCTTGCGCAACGAGCGAAATTTGTCATGGGTGTTGAAATTGTACCGCAAGCAATTGAAGACGCTAAACGTAACGCTGAGTTAAATGGTTTAACAAATACGTTGTTTGAAGCAGGACCTGCTGAACAAGTGATTCCGAGGTGGTATAAAGAAGGAAAGAAAGCCGACGTCTTAGTCGTCGATCCACCGCGTAAAGGTTGTGATGAGCAGTTGCTGCACACCATATTAAAACAACGTCCAACACGTGTTGTATATGTATCCTGCAACCCAGCCACACTTGCACGTGACCTACGTATATTAGAAGACGGTGGTTATCGAACGAAAGAAGTACAGCCTGTTGATATGTTCCCGCAGTCTACACATTGTGAAGCAGTAGCATGGTTGGAATTGGTTTAATCGCATAGTGAATAAAAAAGTTGTCTACTCCAAGTAGACAACTTTTTTGTTTCGTAGGAATGTTAATTCGCTTCACAATAACTTTTTATATCTTGCAGATCTTCTTCGAGTGCTTTTTTCATTGATTTCTTCATGAAAATACTGAAGATACCGCTCAAAATTTTAGCTACTAAACTTACAGATTGCCCTTCAAATGACATCTCAAGTGTCACGGTATCCTTATTTTTTTCCGTGATATTTAACCGAGACACATAAATGGCACCGTGACTTTCAGCTCGTGTTTGATAATAATGGTACTTTTCACTATGCGTAATCCACATTACTTCGTTTGCTTCTTTTCCAAACATTTTCCGAGTTTCTTTCCACTTTAATCCAACGAGGTCCCCATCAGCTGGATGCAAAATTTCAATGTTGATAATCCCACTGATGACATTGGCTGAGTTTTCAATATCGGTAATAGCGCTCCATACCTTTTCTTTTGAGCTATTTATGTCTATTTGAGTCGAAACTTTCATGTATAAGCCCCCCTCATGCTTTAATAGGAAATTCTTCTTATTTAAAATTGTATCTTACTTAGAGTTGTATAGCTATGCGGCATCTAAATAATGTCTCTATATAAGGTGCATTGAGATAGTAGACATTGACAAAAATTGTAGAGTTTAATTTTTATTGAGGTTTTAAAAGAATTAATAATAGGGTAAAGACAATAGAATACTTTTAGAAGGAGAGAACGATGAACATGGAACAAATACCCGAGTCAAAATTCACTGATAAACGTGAAACTATCATCCAAGGGTTGGTCGACCAAAATGTTTTTAAGATTAATGGCAGACAATTATATGAAACTTCACTTTATGAATTAATGAAAACTTATACAGAAACAAACCAAGCCGGCTAATCCCGGCTTTTTTCGATGTTAATGCTATAAATAGGGAGGACTATGCATGCATGACGAAAAATTAGAGAATTTCCGTAAGACACGATTAGATGAAATGACCATTGCGGAAATGCAGCAAGAAATGACAAGTGGCCATTTAACTTCTGAAGAATTGGTTTTGATGTACAAAGAAACAATTTCAGTGCGAAACAAAGACACAAACGCCATTCTTGAAATAAATCCAGACGCATTACCAGTTGCGCAAGCTCTCGATTTTGAACGCCAACAAACGGGACCGCGTTCAATGCTGCATGGTATTCCTATTTTGCTTAAAGACAATATAGATACGGCTGATAAAATGCACACAAGTGCAGGTTCTTTAGCGTTTGAAAACCATTATGCATTGCGGGATGCCAAAATTGTAGAAAGGTTGCGTCAAGCGGGTGCGGTGATTCTTGGCAAAACCAACATGACCGAATGGGCAAACTTCATGTCGGAAAATATGACCAATGGCTATAGCTCACGAGGAGGACAAGTAAAGAATCCTTATGGTGAATTTGATGTTGGAGGATCTAGCTCAGGTTCTGCCGCAGCTATTGCCTCAAACCTAGCAGCCGCAGCTATTGGAACTGAAACTTCAGGATCCATCATAAACCCTGCTGCACAAAATAGCTTAGTAGGCATTAAACCAACAGTAGGTTTGACAAGTAGGACAGGCATTATTCCTATATCTCATACACAAGATGTTCCAGGACCTATAGCGCGGACAGTAGCAGATGCCGTTGCGCTCTTAGAAGGAATTGTTGGAGTTGATTCACAAGATGCGATAACAGCATTAGCCAAGCCATTTGAGAATTATAATTGGAGTAAACACTTAAAAAAAGAAGGTCTTAATGGGGTGAAATTGGCTGTAGCGAGAAGCTTGTTCAAAGAAATTACAGCTGAACAAGCGGAGCTATTTGAAAAAGCATTAATGACATTACGTGATTGTGGAGCAGAAATTATTGACGACATCAATTTAGGAGTACATCAAGAAGACTTAGGTTTTGCAGTGTTACTCCATGAATTTAAAGTTGACCTTAATGCCTATTTGGAACAATCCAACCCCAATCAGCCGATCCGTTCTTTAACAGATGTCATTGCTTTTAACCGAGAACATCCCGAACGCACATTGAAATTCGGACAAAATCTACTCGAACAAGCAAATGAACTGTCGGGTACGTTAACCGAAAGAGCATACGTAGAAGCACTTGAACGCAACCGCTTTCTAGCAGCGGAGCGAGGGATGAAAAAAACGTTAGAAGAGGTTGGAGCTGACGCACTCGTATTGCCACAAGAATATGGTTGCAACATCGGTGCGGCGGCTGGATTTCCTTCAATTACAGTGCCATTTGGATATGAACAAACGGGTCAACCTTTTGGAATCACATTTTCAGGTCAAGCATTTACAGAACCTGTGTTAATTGAATATGCTTATGCATTTGAACAACAAACAAAAGGACGCCGTAAACCATAAAACGATCTGAACGATTTGTTTCCAAATAAAAAACGAAGCCATTTTATTGGCTTCGTTTCAGCTTGTAGACGAAAGAATTATTGTGTTATTTAACGAATAAACATTCATCTTATCCTATATACTGAATCCTTCGCTCCATGCGGACGCTTTCCGCGGACGAAGCGCTGAGCCTCCTCGTCGCAAGCTCCTGCGGGGTCTCATCACTCCGTTTCTCCGCAGGAATGTCAGTGACCGAAGGGACTTCGGTCAGTGGCTTTGCGACGAAGCTAGCGCAGCGATGCAGGAGCATATCTTTGCCCTTCGCCGCATTGCCCTTCGCCGCATTGCGCTTCGGATCCTTATGTGATTACTCATTAATCCTCTTGAAAAATAGATTAGCTGGTTACTTTCTCTAATTAGGGCAATATGCTAACAACCATTCTGGCCACGAAGACTCCTATGGGACAGCGAAAGCTGAAGACCCCGCAGGAACGCAAGTGACGAGGAGGCTGAAGCTGAGCCCATGGAAAGCGCAGTGGCTAGAACGGTTGTGATTATACACAACTATACATTTTCAATAGACTTTGTCTACAGTCTGAAACGAAGCCATTTTATTGGCTTCGTTTTTTATTTTATTTCATAGTTGCGACATGCTTCCATAATTGTTCAACCAGTATGGATAATTCAGATTCAATCATTTTGTCATTTGCTAATGTTGTCAATACACTTTCAATCAATGGTTTTCTAGGAGGGGCTGCAACAATTTCAGTTGATAAAAACAAAACCAATTGTTGTGTGCTTGGGTGATGTTTTAGCTTTTCAGCATAGGCTTGAAACCTCGTTGAAAGCTCTTCAACACTAATAGCTTCGGCTAATGTCGTTGAAGGTAATCGTAATTCTCCAAGAAAGCTATCTTTCGCTGCAATTTGAAGAGTAACAGTTGCTTGCAAGCGACGGATAACAAACGCAGATAGATTTTCTGCGGGTAACGCTTCTTTAGAAGAAAGACGCCATAGGTGAATCAATTGTTGAACATAACCGTGAACAAAAGCAGCATTTTCCAATGCGTAAGGAGCAGCTTCTTTGCCAAAAACATCAATAATGCGTGAAGAAATCCACTCCATTTCCAACGTATATTGTTTCACCGAAAAAGCTTTGAGTTCAGGGTCTTGTGAATAGAAAATGCTTTCATAAAGAGCAAAGAGATTTTTTTCAAGGTTGAGTTTAATGCGAATATACAATTGTTGTGCTAAAACTTCAGGATCATTCGCAGGCAAACCAACAGCCGCCGCTAATCGTTGTTGACGAATTTCACTGCCAATCGATTCCATAATCGCCATCAGACATTCAGATTTAGAACCGAAATAGTTATAAAAAGTTCCTTTAGAGACTCCTGCTTCATCTAATATGTCTTGAATAGAAGTCGGGTTATAGCCTTTATTGATAAAAAGATCGTAAGCTGCGGTCAAAATTTGTTGTTTTTTCGGATTCATATACCTCACCTTTATACCGTTAGTTTATTTAATAATAACCTTAAAACACTATAATATCAACGTTTTAATAGTAGTAAAACATAAAACTTGAAAATTTTATACAACCGGTATAGAATAATCAAATGAAGAAATAGAAAATGTGTACCATTTACGGAGGAAACTAGAAAATGACAGAACAGAAAAAACCCCCTTATGGCATTATAGCCATTTTATTTACCGGAGCATTTGTAGCAATTTTTAATCAAACGTTGTTGAATATTGCGCTCCCTGAAATAATGCTCGATTTAAATATCGAAGCCTCAACAGCACAATGGCTTGTGACCGGCTATATGTTGGTCAACGGAATTTTGATACCAGCCAGTGCTTTTTTCATACAGCGGTATTCTAACCGTTCGATTTTCATCGTAGCGATGTCTTTATTTGCGTTAGGGACCTTATTGGCGGCAATTGCGCCTGTCTTTAGCGTATTGCTAGTCGGCAGAATGATTCAAGCATCAGGTGCTGCATTAATGATGCCATTGTTAATGAACGTCATGCTAGCTGCATTTCCTGTTGAAAAAAGAGGGTCTGCAATGGGGGTATTTGGATTAGTAATGGTTGTGGCACCTGCGATTGGACCTACACTTTCCGGTTTTATCGTTGAACATTACTCATGGCGTGTGCTTTTCTGGATTGTTTTACCGATTGCGTTGATCCCATTGTTATTAGGAATTTTCAAATTGAAAAACTTAACATTCCAAGACAGAAACATTTCGCTTGATAAAGCTTCACTTGTTCTTTCAAGTTTTGGATTTGGTGGCGTGTTGTACGGATTTAGTTCAGCTGGTACATTAGGTTGGGATAGTACGACTGTGCTTGTATCAATTTTAATCGGTGTCGTAGCACTCATTGTATTTGGTCTTCGCCAATTAAAATTGAACGAACCATTACTAGAAATTCGAATTTATAAATATCCTATGTTCGCATTGTCTTCTGCGATTTCAATAGCTTTATCCATGTCGATGTTCTCGGCCATGATTTTAATGCCAATTTATGTTCAGACCATAAAAGGAATTTCGCCGATTGACTCTGGATTACTTATGTTACCTGGAGCGTTAATCATGGGCTTTATGTCTCCTGTAACCGGTCGATTGTTTGACCGATTCGGTGCAAAAGTATTAGCGATTCCGGGGCTGGCCATTGTGGTCATCACAACTTATATGTTCAGCCAATTAAACCTAAATACGAGTTACGTAAGTATTATGTTGATTTATACATTACGGATGTTCGGAATCTCTATGGTCATGATGCCTGTCATGACAAATGGTTTAAACACTTTGCCAATCAAAGCTTATCCACACGGAACTGCTATTAATAATACGTTACAGCAAGTAGCAGGGGCTGTTGGTTCAGCCTTTTTAATAACCATTATGAATACGCGAACGTCAGCTACAGCGCAAGACTTAGCGGCAAACGGAATAGCACCCGAAAATATAAAAAACTTAGCGATGCTTGAAGGCATAAACTTCTCGTTTTTCGTTTCGACATTTATAGCACTTGTGTCTTTAATTCTTGCATTCTTTATTAAAAAACCAGTTAGACCAGTAACTGAAACAGAAAAAGAAATTGTTTATAGCAGAAGAGAAGTAACTGAATAAAGGATGAAACCAGTCTAAACTAAGGCTGGTTTTTTTAGATGAAGTGGAGATTTATCAAGCAGGTAGGCAAGGAAATGTCCCGCTTTATATTAGTTCGAAAAAGACGGTGAAACCGCAAATATGGTACACTTAAAGCATTGAAAAAAAGGTGGAATCGCAAATGACTTTTATAAAAGAACTAAGTCCAATATGGCAAGAAAAATGGGAAAAGGCTGGATTTGAAGCGGCAATGCCGATTCAAGATCAGATGATTCCAGAAATGTTAGCAGGCAACGATATTGTAGCTGAATCTCCGACAGGTTCAGGTAAAACTTTAGCATATGTGTTGCCAATACTTGAACGCGTTAATCCTGAAAAACCAGCTATTCAAGCAATGATTGTGGCACCTTCACAAGAGTTGTCAATGCAAATCGTTAATGTTTTGCGTGAGTGGACAGAAGGTACAGCTGTAACTGTTACACAATTGATTGGTGGAGCAAACATGCAACGTCAATTAGAAAAGCTAAAGAAAAAGCCAACGATTGTAGTGGGGACTCCAGGACGTTTAAATGAATTGGTCAAAACGAAAAAACTCAAAATGCACGAAATTCGCATGTTGGTATTAGATGAAGGCGACCAGTTAATGGCGCGTGAGCACCGCAACATCATGAAAGATTTGATCGAAAAAACGCAACACGATCGTCAACTGGTACTTGTATCAGCAACGATTACAGAAGAAATTGAACTCGTTGCTGAACGTTTAATGCAACATCCGACACGTCTTAAAGTAACGGCAGAAGATTTGCCAATGTTCGGCAAAGTGACGCATTCATTCATTAAAGTAGACGAGCGTGATAAAACGGAATTGTTGCGTAGCATTTCGCATATTCCAGGTATGAAAGCATTGGCATTTGTTAATAATTTAGATCAGTTGCTAATGAAAGAAAATAAATTAAAATTCCGTGATGCTAAAATCGTCACATTGCATTCCGAAATGAAAAAAGATGAACGCAAGAAAGCATTAGATGCTTTCCGTAAAGGGGAAGTAGCTGTGTTAATCGCGACAGAAGTAGCAGCTCGTGGATTAGATATTGACTTAGTCACACATGTTGTCCATGTAGATGTTCCGCAAACCATTGAACAGTATTTGCATCGTTCAGGAAGAACGGGTAGAGCGGGAGCAGATGGAGAAGTATTGACTTTATTGGCGTATGCTGATGAACGTCATTATAAAAAGTTCACAAAAGAATTACCTTCGAAACCTGTTCAAAAAATTATCCATGGTGGAAAGTTAATTGAAGGATCAAGCAAAACCATTGCTGCAAAGGGGAATAAACGATGAATTTTCAGGAGAAACTTGAGCAATACGCTGAGCTAACGGTCTACGTAGGGTTAAATGTTCAAAAAGGACAATTTGTCGTCATTAATACGACGACAGATACGCTTGAATTCACCCGGCTTGTTGTTAAGAAAGCTTATGAAGCTGGTGCAAAACGTGTACAAGTGAATTACGAAGACCCGGTACTAACTCGAACTCATTTTGAATTAGCACCTGAAGATGCATTTAAAGAGTTTCCACAATGGCCAGTTGTTCAACGTGATGAAGTGATTAACACAGGTGGTTGTTTCTTATGGATTGATGCAGAAGATCCAGATTTACTAACCGGAATTCCGGCAAAACGTTTAGCTGATTGGCAAAAAACTGCGGGGAAAGCGTTAGAACGTTATCGTCAAGCAGTTGGTACAGATAAAGTAGCTTGGTCGATTGTTGCAATTCCATCGCCAAAGTGGGCACAGAAAGTCTTCCCACAATTGCCTGCAGATCAACAAATGGAAGCTTTATGGCAGGCAATTTTTAAAACAGTAAGAATTGGTGAAGGCAATGCTGTAGAAGCATGGAAAAACCATATTGCTTTCTTAGAAAAACGTGCTACACAATTAAACGAAAAACGATATGTGAAATTACAATATAGCGCTCCTGGAACAGATTTGACGATTGAACTCCCAGACAAGCATATTTGGATGTCTGGTGCGTCAAAAACACCTCAAGGTAATCCATTTATCGCGAACATGCCGACAGAAGAAGTTTATACAGTTCCTTTAAAACAAGGTGTAGAAGGTACGGTTCGTAATACAAAGCCTTTAGTGTATCAAGGCAATGTGATTGATAACTTTACATTGACGTTTGAAAAAGGAAAAATCGTAGAGGCCAAGGCAGAAATAGGACAAGAACTTCTGAATGAGATGATTAGTGCAGATGAAGGAGCAGCTTATTTAGGTGAAGTCGCATTAGTGCCGCATCATTCGCCAATTTCCGATTCGAATATTTTATTTTATAATACTTTGTTTGATGAAAATGCCTCAAATCATTTAGCAATTGGTGATTCTTACCCTACTTGTTACGAAGGGGCACGTGATTTAGAACGTAAGCAATTAGCTGCAATAGGACTCAATACGTCACTTGTCCATGAAGACTTTATGATTGGCAGTAGCAGTATGGATATAGATGGAATTATGGCAGACGGTTCAAAAGAGCCTATCTTCCGAAATGGAAATTGGGCATTTTAAGAGGTGATAGCAATGAAGAAGTACTGGATTTCAGCGTTAGCTGGATTGCTTCTTTTTAGCGGAACAATTCAGGTGGAAGCAATGATAAATGCTCCTATAAACTATGTAGCCATTGGTGATTCTTTAGCAGCGGGTCAAACACCTATGCGAGAAATAGATAATGGTTATGCAGATTTTATCGCACAAGAATTAATGCGCAATCAGTCGGTTGGGGTGTATTCTAAAAACTTAGCGTTTCCAGGTTTTACAACAACTGACGTGTTAGAGAGCATCCAAACAGATGAAGCTGCAGATTTGTTAGCAACTGCTAATCTGATTACCGTATCAGCAGGCGCAAATGACTTGCTGCGCTTAGTGCAAAATGATCCAACTCAAGGTTCTTTGTCTTTTCAGCAGCGTCAAGTGGATTTTGCTCTCAACGAAGCACGAAAGAATATGGAATCTATCTTAACGGAGCTTGCTGAGCAATCGCCAAATGCTACCGTTTATGTAATGGGCTATTATTTTGCGTATCCACATGTCCGTGACACCCAGAAGAGTGGGACGGGCAAGCAGCTTGATCGACTAAATGAGATTTTAAAACAGACAGCTGAAAAAGCTGGAGCTGTCTTTGTCTCGGTCGATGAGCCATTTGGGGAAAACGCCACAAACCGAATTCCGAATCCTGCTGATGTTCACCCGAATAGAGCTGGTTATCAGACAATGGCAAATGCATTTTTTAATGAATATCAGAAGGCATGGAGCGTAGAGGATGATGAATTGCCTCCGCCAAACCCATTATCTTTTGAAGAAATTATGGAATCAGAAGACCAAGAAGGTTCAGAGAGTCAAAAGAACCGAAATGCTGAAGAAACAGCAACAAGACCATCAGATCGCAGTCAAACAAATTATTTGGCATTAAGAGAAATGTTGCCCTATAGTTAACGACTTCGGTTTAGGTTTAATTAGATAAAAGCGGTCCGGCATATTTTGCCGGACCGCTTTTATATTAGTGTTTTTTTCCACGTGTAGAAGATGATGTTGTCGTAGATTGACCAGTTTTGCCTTGTTTTCTTTTGTTTAATACTTTCCGAATAATTGGGTATGCGATAGGTCCGTATTTAATAGCAGACTTTAATAATCTTCCTAGAGCCATTTCAATCTCTCCATTCATGTGCTTGATATTCTTTCTTTCCCTAAATTTAATAGAAGCAAACCTATTCGGTTTTTTGTGCATGAGCAAGCAAGATGTTTTTAAAAGCATGGACACTCGAAATTAATACATATTCCGCATTGCCGTGCCAATCGTCTCCAGTTGGACCAAATTCAATCGCACCTTCTCCGCCATTTACCGCAGCATAATATCGTGTATCAGCAGCCCCATGTTGACCAAACAAAATCGCTTCTTGATCAGTTGTTGTAAGAATTGCTTTTTGTAAGCTTTGAATATATGGATTTTCTTTCGGTGTTGTTAAAGCAGGCGTAGAGCCTGATGCTTTGTATTCCATCTCCACATCTACGGCATCCGCCACACTAGCTAGCTGACGAATGATTTCATCTTTATCTTGTCCTGGCATATAGCGAATTTCATAAGCCACTTCACAAATTGCAGGAACAACATTATAGCGATCTCCTGCGTTTATAATGGGTAAGTTTACAGAAGGCTGCTCATAATATTCCGTTGATTCTTTCCGAAAAGGCAAGTCAGTAATCCCTTGGTGAAATTTCATGGCGGATTCAATGGCATTCACACCTTCCCAAGGACGACTGCCGTGAGCAGGTTTTCCTTTAAATGTGATGTCCATGCGTACAACGCCTTTTGATTGCAAGCCGACTTTTAACCCTGTAGGTTCTCCGCAAATAACAAAGTTTCCATGATAGCCTTGTTCAACTAACCACTTAGATGTGTTTCGCCCGCCAGTTTCTTCATCTGTTACGATGTGTAATTGTACGGTACGCTTTAGTTTTGTGTCATCGAGTTCAACAAAAGCTTGCATCATTGCGGCGACCCCTGCTTTCATATCAGCAGAACCTCGTCCGTATAAACGATCTTGTTCAACGACCGGTACAAATTGTTCTTCGTGACCGGGTACTACATCCACGTGACCATTCCACACAATTGTTTCAGTTCCTTGACCTTTCGCTGCGGTTAACATTAAATACCCATTATTTTCATGAATAGTGACGTTTTCACCTTTATCTTTTAACCAATCAGCACAAAATTGAAGAGCTTCGTTCGCTCGTTCTTTCGTATCGCTTTGAATTTTGATTAAATCTTTTAATAGCTCAATCATTTACTTGGCAGGCCTAAAATACGGGGCTGCCTCCACCACCTTTCGCCTCTCATTTCTAGTCTTTACTTTACCCTAAGAGTGCATCTTAAAACAGCCTTGCATTAAACGAGGGGCTTGTGTACAATACAGGTGAAAGTTAAATATTTGTATACACCACAAGGGGAGCTTTTGCTGAGAGTGAACATCTGTTCTTACCCTTTGAACCTGTAAGTTAATACTTGCGCAGGGATGTGGATAGAAACCGGTCCTTACAACGACGCCTGGCTCTGTCCTGGCGTCGTTTTTATTATGGTTTTATTCGCGGCCCTTCTGGTGATGTGCACAACACATAAGGAGGAAGTCATGAGAAATAAAAAAGTATTATTAATGATGGAAATTGCGATTTTTGCAGCTCTAGGGTTTGTTTTAGATTTTATATCGTTCCGGATGCCACAAGGCGGTTCAGTTAGTTTAGTCATGATTCCAATCGTCTTAATCGCTTTTAGAAGAGGTGTTGGTGCGGGCGTTTTAACTGGCTTATTAGTCGGCTTGTTACAAATTGTTTCTGGCTTTATCTCTGTAACCCCTTTGTCATTCGGCTTTGTCGTTATGCAAGTGATATTGGATTATCTATTAGCATATGGTGTCGTAGGATTTGCTGGTGTTATGCGTGCGAAATATATGCAACATGCAGAAGCAAAACAGACAGGGAAGATGTTAATAGCGATTGTATCAGGTGTGCTCATTGCCTCAGTGTTACGTTATTTCGTACATGTGGTCACCGGTATTTTGTTCTTCGGCATGTTTGCTGAAGGCAATGTGGTGATTTACTCTGCCGTATACAATGCTACGTATATGATCCCAGTATTCTTACTCGCTGCCTTTGTTTGTTCCGCGCTTTTTGCAGCTGCTCCAAAGTTAGTGAATGCAGAAGCTTAATAAGAAAAGACTGTCTTTGGACAGTCTTTTTTCTATTTATTGATGGAAGAGAATCAAACAGGACAGAAGCCTCTGTTTTAATTTTGTGGTATAATTCTTGAATAGAAAAGCTTGAAAGAAGGGTATTTAATGATCGCAACTACTGAAAAAGATATTGAAATGTTAACAAAAGCTGGCCAAATGGTGGCTGAAATTCGCGAAGCGATGAAAGCAGCAACCAAAGCTGGTGTTACAACAAAAGAAATTGATGAGTTGGGCGGCAAATTATTTGAAGAACTAGGCGGTGTATCCGGACCAAAATCAGAATACGACTTCCCAGGGTATACATGCATTAGTGTCAATGAAGAAGTAGCTCACGGCATTCCAGGTAACCGGGTTATCCAAGACGGAGATATTGTGAATATTGACGTTTCCGGATCATTCGAAGGCTATTTTTCTGATACAGGAATTTCGTTTGTAGTAGGAGAAGGCCATGCAGAAAAAGAAAAAATTTGTGCAGCGGCTGCTTCTGCATTTGACCGTGCGATGACAAAAGTTAAAGCGGGCGCTAAACTAAACCAAATCGGTAAAGCAGTGGAACGCGAAGCAAAAGAGCAAGGCTTGTTCGTTATCAAAAATTTGACTGGCCATGGCATTGGTAAATCGCTTCACGAAGCACCTCAACACATTCTAAATTATTACGATGCATGGGAAACAACAATATTAAAAGAGGGCATGGTGCTAGCAGTAGAGCCCTTTATCTCGCAAAAGTCTGAACACATTATTGAATCAGGCGATGGCTGGACATTTATCACGCCAGATCAGTCCTTAGTGGCACAAATTGAGCACACAGTTCTTGTAACTAAAGGTGAGCCGATTTTGCTAACAAAGCTGAATAGCTAATTACTTTTATCATTCCAACTTAAAAAACCTGTCGACAACTCGAGTTACGAGATTGTCGGCAGGTTTTTAATTTGTTGGTGTTCTTTTTTTAATAAGCAAAATGCCTGTTAAAATTACGCCACTTAAGAATAGAGAGGCAGTAGTAACTAACATTTCACCAGTTCCATGTTTAATTGCGATTCCGATAAAAGCCCAAATAAAAACTAATGCATAAGGAATGTCCATATGATGAAAACGTATATGCAAAGCAAGGGCAGTCGCGATGGTCAGCATAATGACTGTCCATAACTGATCACTCAGTCCCCATCCGTTCCAATTATAATAAGTTAAAACAAAACTGATATTAGCTATAGTTGCTACGCTGATCCAACCCATATTAATCGAAATTGGCAGACGTTCAGTAAACGATTTTTCTGAGTTTCCATATTGCAAGTAAAGGAAGATTAAGGCGATTAAATAGCCAAGCATGGCAACAATTGATGTGGCAAAAAACTCATAATGCCATAAAAGCAGCCAACTGATGTTGAACACGCAACTTAACGTGAACGTTAAGGCTATCATATATGAAGGGGTCTGTCCTTTTCGTAAACGTACCCAGAACGCGATAATCCAAACAGCTAGCAAAAGGTAGATAATGCTCCAAATTGAAAATACGTAACCGGCAGGCGTAAACAGAACCAAAAGTCGATTAGACACTTCACCTGTAGTTTGGCCATTCAATGGCAAGGTGTTTGCCAAAGTATTCATAACAATTACAGCAATAAATGCAATTGTCATCAGTAAAACACGGATCATACGAAATCCCTCCCTTACTTTAGTATACCTGCCACAGTTTCAATCAACAATTAACCTTTTCCAAATAAATCCCTAAAAATGTCGATAAGGTGAAGTGTTATAGAAATGAAGGGAATAATATTCCAGTATCGGAATAAAAAATGATATACTAATAAGTGTTTTTAGAAAATTTAGTTTACCAGGAGGCATAATCATGACAGTTAATTATCCGGAAACGTGGGATTTGGATACGCTATTTTCAGGCGGCAGCGAATCTCAAGAATTGCGGCTACATATGAACCAAGCAGTAACGATGCTTACTGAATTTGAAAAGCTGGTTCAAAAATTTAAAGTGCCAACTGTAAAAGAAGATGCTCAAAATGTATATGACTTGTTAGAAAAAATGAGTGAAGTAATGAGACATTTAAGCCAATCAGGTGCTTTTATCGGCTGTTTGATGGCACAGAATACACAAGATAAAAAAGCGGGGATTTTAGAAAGTGAAGCAGCTTCACTTTCAGCTCGTTTCCAAAATTCTTTTCAGAAAATCCAACAAGATTTAACAAAGACAGAAGACGCGGTATGGAGTGAGCTATTGAATGAAGATCTTTTACGTAAATTTACATTTGTCTTGAATGAATGGCGGGAAGAAGCAAAACAATTACTTTCAGAAAAAGAAGAAAGCATGATTACAGCTTTAAGTACGGATGGGTATCATGGGTGGAGCCAATTATACGATATGCTCGTAGGCGAAATTAAGGTCACAGTAACGGTTGACGGAGAAACGAAATCATTATCAGTAGGACAAGCAAACAACTTAAGTTCTCATAAAGATTCGGCTGTGCGCAAAGAATCGTATGAAAAGCTAGAAGAAGCTTGGACCGAAAAGGAAGAGTTTTTTGCAAAAACGCTAAATTCTATTGGAGGATTCCGCCTCGAAATTTACAAAAAACGTGGATGGGAAAATGTATTGCAAGAGCCGTTGCATATTAATCGCATGAAACAAGAAACATTGGATGCAATGTGGGGAGCAATTAGTAAAAACAAACAACCTTTCGTTGATTACTTAACTAAAAAAGCAGAACTGCTTGGCAAAGATGGTTTGGATTGGTATGACGTGGATGCACCGGTAACTGAAAGTACGCAGCAATTCTCTTATCAAGAAGGAGCGGAATTTATCTTAACGCAATTTAGTAAATTCGGGCCTGAATTAGAATACTTTGCAAAACAAGCATTTGAAAAAGGATGGATTGAAGCGGAAGATCGTCCAAATAAAAGACCAGGTGGATTTTGTACAGGATTGCCGTTAAGTGAAGAGTCACGTATTTTCATGACTTATAGTGGCTCTATGTCAAATGTGGCAACACTCGCCCATGAACTCGGCCACGCATTTCATTCTTACGCACTGCGTCCAGTTCATTCGTTAAACCGCTCGTACGCAATGAACGTAGCAGAAACAGCCTCTACATTTGCCGAAATGATCGTTGCAGATGCTGCAGTAAAAAATGCTCAGTCAAAAGAAGAAAAAATTGCCTTGCTAGAAGACAAAGTTCAGCGAAGCGTCGCATTCTTCATGAACATCCATTCACGTTTCCTTTTTGAAACGCGATTTTATGAAGAACGTAAAAAAGGTGTTGTTCCTGCAGCACGTCTAAATGAATTGATGGAACAAGCTCAAGAAGAAGGGTTTGCGGGAGGTTTATCTTCAACACATCCACATTTCTGGGCATCTAAACTTCATTTTTATATTACGCAAGTTCCATTTTATAACTTTCCGTATACGTTTGGGTATTTGTTCTCGTTAAGTGTGTATGCAAAAGCTTTAGAAACAGGGAGCAGCTTTGAAGAAAAATACATGGCTCTACTTCGTGATACAGCAGTAATGTCGGCAGAAGACTTGGCGATGAAACATTTGGGAGAAGATATTACACAACAGGCGTTCTGGGAAAAAGGAATTGCTTTGTGTGTCCAAGATGCCAAGGAATTCATTTCACTGACATCTGCTGAGGCTTAAGATGAACTTGCTTTTTGAGGGGCAGACTTGTTATCTGCGCAGTTTAGCAGTTGAAGATGCAGAAGAAATGGTGCAATTGTTATTGCGAAATCGGGGGTATTGGTCTGTCTACGAACCAAGCCACCGAGATAGCTATTTTACAACAGCCGTTCAACGGGAAAAAATTCGAGAGTCAATTTATCAAGCGAGAGAAAATCGTGAATATAGTGTCGGGATTTTTGAACACAAAACCAATAAACTGATTGGTCATATTTCTGTATATAGCGTGAAACGCATGCCGTTTTTAAGCGCTTTAGTAGGCTATTCAATCGATGAAGCCTATGTCGGTAAAGGAATAGCTACTGAAGCTGTAAAGTTAATGACTGTCTTTGGTTTTGAGCAATTGCGTCTTCACCGAATCGAAGCATATGTTTCACCGGATAATATCGGTTCGATTCGGGTATTAGAGAAAACGGGGTTTCGCCAAGAAGGCTTACTAAAGCAGTTTCTTTATATTAATGGCGAATGGAAAGACCATTACTATTACGCAATGATCGAGCAAGAGTTTTGAAAGGGTAAGGCCACCTATAAAAAATGGTGGAATGAGTTGCATCGTTGGTTTGAATCGTGAGTAATAAGAAAAGAAGGTGAAAAGAATGGATAGAGATAAATTGTTTTCTTATCATAAGTGGGCAACAATCGCTTGTTTGCAACATGTGCAAACTTCAGGTGAGGAATTTTATAGTAAAGAAGGCATTAACTCTTTTGCTTCCATTCAAGAAACAACAGAGCATGTCTTAGGAGTAGAGAAACTTTGGCTACTCCGAATGTCAGGCGTTGCGAATCCAACTTTCGAACATTTTGATGTTGAAACAACAGAAAAAGCAATCGAAGCTTATGAATTGCTTCATGAGGAGATGGAAGTGTTTTTCTCACGCCTCACGGATCAGCAATGGGAAGAAACTCTTCATTACCGGAATATGCGAGGAGATAAATTTTCGACAACAAGAGAAGAAATGTTATTCACTTTTGTTAATCATGCAAGCTATCATAGAGGACAGGTTACATCTTTACTCAGACAATTTGGTAAAGAAGGCATTGCACTCGATTATATCTATTTCCAAAAAGAAAACCGCTGAGAATTTCTCAGCGGTTTTCGTTACCATTGACAACAATATCTAATTTACCAGTTGTTGGGTCAATAACCAGCCCATGAACAGGAACGTTTTTGTCTAATAGTGGATGATGCCGTACCATATTGACACTATGTGCAACACTTTCTGTCACTTCATCAAATCCGCGAAGCCAGCCCTCTAAGTCTACTCCGGAATATTCCATCATTTCAATGGTCTTTTCATCTATTCCTCGCATTTTCATTTTATTAAGAATTTCATTAGGTTTGATCGCAGACATTCCGCAATCATGGTGTCCAATAATGTAAATTTCGTCTGCATTTAATTCGTACACCGCGACAATTAGGCTACGCATGATGCCACCAAAAGGATGATTAATGACAGCCCCAGCACTTTTAACAATTTTTACATCACCATTTTTAAAATTCATTGCTTTTGGCAACATTTCAACAAGTCGTGTATCCATACATGTTAAAATAACAACTTTCTTATCCGGAAATTTAGTAGTCATGTATTCCTCATACTTTTTTTCTTTCACGAACTCTTCGTTGTACTCTAAAATTTGGTCTAGTAAAGCCATTAATTCTCCCCCTTATCGAATGATACTCTATTATTTTAATCTAAATTTATAAGAAATACGAATTACAACAGAAATATTTTTAAAAATCAGGAATATAGTCATCTTTCAATTATTTAGGTTGTTTACAGTTTACTTTCAGAAAAGAAGATTAGAGAGAAGTGTAGTAGGTTAGCTATGAGTATAGGAAAAGAGACTAAAGCAAACCCAGATTCATGGGTTTGCTTTAGTCTCAATGTGTTTACCGTGACATCTTTTCTAATTGCTTGATCATGCCAAGTGATAATCCGGTCCCAATAGCCACAGATTCTAATGGCTGAGGTGCGATATGGACAGGTACTGAAATTTCTTTTGAAAGCCATTCCTGTAGACCTTTTAATAAAGCACCGCCACCAGAAATAACAACCCCTTGGTCCACCATGTCGCCAGATAACTCAGCTGGACAATTTTCCAACGTTGCACGAATGCATTCAAGAATGGCAGATAAAGATTCTTTAAGCGCATCTTGTGTTTCGAGAGAACTTAAAGTAATCGTTTTAGGTAATCCTGTCATAATATCACGTCCACGTATGTCCATCTTTTCAACTTCATGAGAAATCGGTGCATAGCCAATTTCTTTTTTAATGTTCTCAGCGGTACGTTCACCGATTAATACATTGTATTGTTTTCGAACATAATGAATAATGTCTTCATCCATGCGATCGCCAGCTACTTTAACCGTGTTTGATGACACAACTCCACCAAAAGAGATAATGCCAACTTCTGTGGTACCTCCACCAATATCGACAATAACACTTGCAACAGGTTCACTAATTGGCAAATTTGCGCCAATTGCAGCTGCAACAGTTTCTTCAATCAAGTGAACATTTTTCGCACCGCTTTTTTTAACTGCATCGTGAATTTCACGGCGCTCTACCTTGGTCGCCCCGGATGGAGTACAAACCATAACAGTAGGTTTGCGGAAAGCACTACCAAGCTGTTTCAAGGCTCTTTGCATAATGATAGTCAATAATTCTCGCGTGACATCAAAATCTGCGATGACGCCATCTTTTAATGGACGGACAATAAGAATAGAGTCTGGGGCTTTTCCAAGCATTGCTTTTGCTTCGTTACCAATGGCTAAAACTGCACGGGTCTTTGCATCTAGTGCCACCATTGAAGGTTCATTTATAATAATTCCTTTTTCTTTTGTATATACCAATACGTTTGCAGTTCCTAAATCAATGCCAATAGCTGTTGCAGAAAACATACACAAATACCTCCTATAAATAAAGACCTTAACTTGTTAGAATTTTATCATTACCATCATGCAAACAAAAGAGTCCAAGGAACCTAAAGTAAAAAAATGCCTATTTAAAACAAGTTAAATAGCCACCAATATAAAAACCGGCTTCAAAAAAGAAGCCGGTTTTTATCGCTTAATATTTTTTTTCAGGAACTGGATCTACATGCTCAGAATCGTGCGTGTGCAGCTCTTTCCCAAGAAAGTGAAGAAGCGTAAAGAAAAACATGAAAATGACGACCATAAAGCCAAGAACGACAGTGATGTCATAAAACATAATGATAACTCCTCTCTAAACTGTAATTATCAATCTTAAGTATACCCGATTTCGACAGAAAAAATAAGTGTCGAATTATCGATACTTAAAATGCCCAGTTACCACCACGGAAAATAGGTTCACGCGATCCATCTTCTAATATCCCATCAATGTCCATTTCTGAAGAGCCTATCATGAAATCGACGTGAGTAATGCTTTGGTTCAAGCCGTTTTCCAATAGTTCTTCTTGTGACATTGTTTTTCCACCTTCAAGGCAAAATGCATATGCACTACCAATAGCGAAATGATTTGAAGCGTTTTCATCGAACAACGTATTGTAGAATAAAATATTTGAATCTGAAATCGGTGATTGATGAGGAACCAATGCAACTTCTCCTAAGAAGTGTGACCCTTCATCGGTTGCAATTAGTTGTTTCAACACATCTTCACCTTGAGCTGCAGTAGCATCCACAATTTTTCCATCTTTAAATGTAATTTTAAAATCGTCAATAATATTGCCGCCATAGCTTAAAGGTTTCGTGCTTGAAACAAAACCATTTACGCCTGTTTTATAAGGAACAGTGAATACCTCTTCAGTTGGCATATTTGCCATAAAAGTATCGCCTTTTTCGTTGACCGATCCAGCTCCACACCAAAGATGACCTTTCGGAAGGGCTACTTCTAAATCTGTTTTTGGCGATGTGTAATGAAGTTTCGCGTACTTTTTATCGTTCAAGTAATCGACTTTTGTATGCAGTAAGCGGTTATGCTCAGACCATGCCTCAATTGGTTGATCAAGGTCTGCACGAACAGCTTTAAAGATTGCATCCCAAAGTGCGTCAACTTGCTGTTCTTTTGGCAACTCAGGAAATACTTTAGCAGCCCAATTTTCTGAAGGAGCTGCAAGAACAGACCAACTAATTTTATCGGATTGTACATACTGACGATACTTGCTCAATGCCTGCCCAGTTGCTTTTTGTGAAGCAGCAATGCGACTTGACTCGATTCCCGATAACAAATCAGGACTTTGTGACATGATACTGATAAATGCAGCACCTTGTTCTGCTAGTTGCTCACGTTCTTGAACTTTCCAAGCAGGAAACTGCGAAAACGAATCTTCTGGTGCTAATTCAAAACGTAGACGAGTAATTGTATCGTCAGTCCAATCTACATACACTTGTTTAGCTCCTGTTTCATAAGCTTTTTGTGTAAGTAAACGTACAAATGGAGCGGAATCGATGGCAGCAGCAATATAAAGTTGCTGACCTGGTTGAATATTTACTCCCACTTTAATAGCTAGTTCTGCATAGTAGGTTAATTTCTCATTAAAAGACGTCAAATAAATCTCTCCTCTCATCTCTTCTATAGTAGCAATTTTCAGTCACAGCCTGCAATGATTTATAACAGTCTTTCAAATAAATTATTTCTCTTGTAATAATAATTATAAAAGTTTATAATTAAACAAAAGTTTAAGCGGGGGTGTTGAAATGAATCAGAAAGAAGTGGAAGTTCTAGAATTGATCCGGCGAAACCCATATTTGTCCCAACAAGAAATGGCGGAACGGTTAAATATGTCTAGGCCTTCACTTGCTAACTTTATCTCAAATTTAATGCGCCAAGGTAAAATATTGGGACGTGCTTATGTATTGCCAGAAGAAAAAACCGTTATCTGCATTGGCGGGGCCAATGTTGATAGGAAATTTCTTATGCAGCAGCCTGCACAAATGGGCACCTCAAATCCTGCATCTGTTTCTGGCAGTGTTGGTGGAGTTGCAAGAAACGTAGCCGAAAACTTAGGGCGACTAGGCAATTCTGTTAAATTACTGTCCATTGTTGGAAATGACCCAGAGTGGGAACTAATCGAAGCTGCATCAAGTTCTTTTATGTCAACAGAACTTACTAAAGCGATCGAAGGTCTTTCTACCGGAACGTACACAGCTATTTTGGAACCTGATGGCGAAATGGTAATAGCAATGGCAGATATGAAAATTTATGATTTTATGACCCCAGCATACTTGTCGAAAAATGAAAGTGCTTTATTGGCTGCTGCTTTTCTTGTAATCGATTTAAACTGTCCACGTGATACGGTAGAATATGTACGCAAAATTGCTTTAGCTAACAAGATTCCGTTAGCGGTTATACCGGTCTCTGCTCCAAAGATGAACCATTTAAGCGATGATTTATCGGGGGTCAGTTGGTTGATTTTAAATCGCGATGAAGCAAGTAAATATTTACAACTGTCCATTGATTCAACAGAAGAGTGGCATCAAGCCGTGCAACAACTAGTAGAACGTGGAGCAGAATCAGTTGTTATCACAGGCGGGAAAGATGGCGCTTTAGCGGGAGACTCCACAGGCACTAAACATTACCCTTCGATACAAGTCGGTCACGTAGCTGATGTTACAGGCGCAGGAGATGCATTTTCGAGTGCAATCGTTCATAGCATATTAGAGAGTCAAGACTTAGACACCGCAATTCGAGCAGGAATGATCAATGCGGCAAAAACATTAGAAAGCAATTCGACTGTTCGTCATGAACTGACAGCAGTACAACTACAAAAAGAACTGGAGGAATTATAATGAACACAATGATTTCGTATTCAACAGAAGTACAACAGGCACTAGAGGGCAAAAAACCAATCGTAGCACTTGAGTCAACAATTATCTCACATGGTATGCCTTATCCGCAGAACGTAGAAACGGCTCGTATCGTAGAGCAAATTATTCGTGACAATGGTGCAGTCCCTGCCACTATTGCGATTATGGATGGAAAAATAAAAATTGGTTTATCTGAAGAGGAATTAGAATTGCTTGGAAACACTTCATCTGTTTCTAAAGTTTCAAGAAGAGATATCGGCCAAGTAATTGCAACAAAACAACTGGGAGCAACAACTGTTGCAGCAACGATGATTTGCGCAGAACTAGCAGGTATTCGCGTTTTCGCTACAGGTGGAATCGGCGGGGTACACAGAGGCGCAGAAACAACGATGGATATTTCAGCCGATCTCGAAGAGCTATCAACTACTGGAGTGGCTGTTGTATGTGCCGGAGCAAAATCAATCTTGGATATCGGTTTAACAATGGAATACCTTGAAACAAAAGGGGTACCGGTTATCGGTTACCAAACAGATGTTATGCCAGCATTTTATACTCGTTCTAGTAATTTTGAGTTAACGTACCGTACAGAAACCGCAGATGAGTTAGCTAAAGTGCTAAAAGCAAAATGGGATTTAGGAATTGATGGTGGGGCAGTTATTGCAAACCCTATTCCAGCAGAACATGCGCTAGAAGAGTCATTCATTAATGGCATTATTGACCAAGCCATGACCGAAGCTAATGACAATGGCATTTCAGGAAAAGAAGTTACACCCTTCCTTTTGGGTAAAGTAAAAGAATTGACTGAAGGAAAAAGTTTAGTAGCTAATATCGAGTTAGTGAAACATAATGCAAAAGTAGGAGCGGAACTCGCTGTAGCTTATAACAAACTTTAAGGAAAATTTGTGAAAAGAAGTCCATTCGTGGACTTCTTTTTTTTGTTTAGAGTATGAAGTGGTTTTTAATCTCTTGAATTTAGGGTAAAGAGGAGCAAGGGGTTGAGGTAGATGAAAACAGATGTATTCATTGGCGGAGGTGGGATTGGTGGATTGACGCTTGCTTTAAAGTTGGCACAACGAGGCGTCCAAGTGATTCTTGCCGAGCGAATGGCTGCAAAAGCACCTACTTATAAAGGCGAACTTCTGCAACCAAAAAGTATGCAGGTTTTTGATGAACTTGGAGTTTTTGAGCAAATATGCAATCGCTCAAACGAAATTAAAGTATTAGACATGCTCGAACTTTCCAGCTCACTGCAAGTAAAGGACCAATCGTTCATGGATTACAATGTGCTGCCAGGAAAGTACAATGCAGCATACATGATGCATCATGAAGAATTAAAATCGGTAATTTTAAATGCAGCATGTGAATATGATAATTTCAAGTATTTAAAAGGTACGGCTTGCAAAGGCTACGGATATAAAACAGCTGTGCTTCAAAAAGGAACTGAGAAATTTGAAGTAGAAGCCGAGTTTTTCTTTGGGGCGGAAGGGCGCTCATCGGTTACACGTAAAGCAATGGATGTAGAGGTAAAGCAAACCACTTACAATCATCATTTTTTAACGGTTACTTTTCCACGAGCAAAAGATTTTACAGATGGCAAAATCATTTCTACATATAATCGATTTTTAGGTCTTTTCCCTCTGCCAGATGACCAAGTCCGCAGTGTGTATTTAATCCCACCAGGTGATTACAAGCAATTAAAAGAAAAACCAATCAGTCATTTTCATAAACTTTATACCGACTTAGCGCCCATTGTAGATGGGTATGTGCAGCAACTAAGCGATTGGAAAAAAATCCAATTGATGATTCCTGTTATGTATCACGCCAATTCATATGTAAAAGGCAACAAAGCAATTATTGGAGATGCGTGTCATGCTGTTCATCCGATGGCAGGAGAAGGGATGAATATGGCGATACAAGATGCCGATATTTTAGGAGAATTAGCAGCAGATATGTTCGAACAGAAAAAAATGCATGCAAGTAATTTGAAATGGTATGAAAATGTACGCTATAAACGTGCTGATCATGTCATTCAATTGAGTCATTTAGCAGCTTTAGCCTATTCGTTTCCATTTAAACCGGTGAGCTATATACGTCAGCGGACATTTGAACGTATGGAAGAAGATCCAATTCTCCATTTTAAACAAATGTTGAATGTTTCGGGTCTTGGGATGTGGAAAGAAAATGTTCGTGATCGATTTATTCAAGGGGGCATAATGCCTGTACGTATGAAAGAGTTGCCAAAAGATCGAAAAGAATTAAAGTACTATACACCGGAAGATGACTATCCATGGAAAACGGAGGGACTCAAATGATTGATGTGATGAAGATGTTTAAAGCGAGAATGTATATGAAGCGGAACCAGCCTTTTTTGTATAGCTGGCATGCTTATGTTGGGTACGAATTGGACTTATTTAAAGCGTTTGAGCGTCCAATGACAAAATGGGACGTGGCAGATGCTCTTCAACTTGACGAAGATTTATTAAACCAATGGGTCAGTGTAGGCGTATCGATTGGACATTTGAAAGAAGCAGGCAGAGAACGCTATAAAACGTGGAATGCTTGGAAATTGCCGAAACCAAAAGGTAATAACTCCTCAGGTGTCCTGTTAAAAGAAATGATGGAATTGCATATCCCCACGCTATTAAGTTATCCTGACATGATGCGTAAGCAAGAGCGTCTGCATTACGATGAAGAAAAACACGCACCAACCGTAGCGGAAACAAGTCGATTGTTGGAAGTTTTGGCTCTTCCTAAAATTTCAAAACGTTTAAAACAAACAGAAGCAGCATCAGTATTGGATATCGGTTGTGGTGAAGGAGGTTATATTAAAAAACTGGCTGAACGTTTCCCAAAAACGCATTTCACTGGAATTGAGATTAGCCCTTCTGTTACAGAAGTCGCGAAGAAACTAACAAAAGACAATAAAAACGTTTCAATTGAAAATGCAGATCTGTGGAAATATAAACCTGATCAACCTCAAGACATGGTCATGATGAACAACGTAATTCACTATATCGATCTCGAGAAACGTCAAGAACTTTTTAATGAATTGGCCAGCTGGGTTAAAGAGAATGGCATGTTGTCGATAATAACACCTATTGCCGGAGACAGTGACAGCCCACCCTTCGCCAATGTCTTTAATAGCTTTTTCTCATCGTTCGATAATTTGTATCGCTTGCCTGAACGTGAAGAATTAGCCAAATGGGGAGAGCAAGCAGGACTTGAATTACTAAGCATCCAAACGGTTATAAAAGAAGGCGGTTGGTATGTTGTGCATTATGAAAAGAAAAGCTGAAACGACCGTTTTGCTCCGACAGGCATAAGATGAACTTCTGAAGCGGCGTTTTTTGCCGCGCAGGAAGGGCAGTTTATGACCCGAGGAGCAGGTCGTTGAAGCTGGCCAAAGAAAAGCTGAAGAAGCCGTTAAGGTTCGACAGGCATAAGACGAAAATCGAAAAAATACCTTGAAGGCGATTGCCTTCAAGGTATTTTTGGTGTGTTATTTACGTAATGAGCCAAGTTCAGTGGCAATGGCTTGCATTTCACTTGTACTAAATTTGTCGCGAGTTGCGACCATTTGGTATAAGTCGTGTAGATCTTCATATTGAGAAGCATTGAAATGTTCAGCTTTCATTGCATCAACATTAACCATACGCAATTTTGCTTTTATTTCTTCAATCATAAAGCTGACGTTTTCCGGAGAAGGTGTAGATAAGTCCATGATAAGTTCCTGCCTTTCAGGTGAGTATACTTTATCATTTCATTATTCAAATGTAATGTCAATTGCCAGTCTGTTTAGCTTCTTTTTCTTCTTTGATTTTTGCAACAATACGTTTTGTTTCTAGAACAATAACACCCGACAAACCGAGAAGTCCGATTAAGTTAGGGAATGCCATTAATCCATTCATAACATCAGAGAAAGTCCATACAACATCAAGTGAAACTGTTGCACCAACAAATACCATTAAAACAAAAGCAACGCGGTATACAATTAGCAATGCTGGATTTTTAAATAAGTATTGGAAACATTTCTCTCCGTAGTAAGACCAGCCAATAATTGTAGAAGATGCAAAGAAGATCAAACCGACAGCCACAATAATTGGGCCAGCGCCTCCTAAAAATTGTTCAAAAGCAGCGGTTGTTAATGCTGCGCCTTCAAGTGATTCATCTGTATAAAGACCAGACATAACAATCGTAACCCCTGTAATCGAACAAATAATGATTGTGTCGAAAAGTACTTGAGTCATCGATACTAATGCCTGACGACCAGGTAAATCTGTAATGGCAGCAGCAGCAGCGATCGGAGCAGATCCAAGTCCGGCTTCGTTGGAGAAGACGCCTCGTGCGACACCGTATCGGATAGCGGCACCAATAGCACCACCGACTGCAGCTTCACCTGTAAATGCAGCACTAAAAATTGTGCCAAAAGCAGCTGGAATTAATTCCATGTTAAGAATCATAATAATGATTCCCGCGATAATGTAGAATAATGCCATGAAAGGTACAAAGAAAGAAGTAACGCGCCCGATGCTCTTAATCCCGCCAAGCAAAACAAGGGCAGTAAAAATTGTTAAGATAATTCCTGTAATCCATGTTGGAACACTAAATGTATCACGAACAACCGATGCAACGGAGTTTGATTGTGTTCCGTTTCCGATACCAAAGGCAGCAATGGCACCGAAGATAGCAAATAGGACTGCTAACCATTTTTGTTTTAATCCGTGTTCAAGGTAATACATAGGGCCGCCAGCCATTTGGCCTTTAGCGTCTACTACACGATATTTAACCGCAAGAACGGCCTCACCGTATTTAGTAGCCATCCCGAAGAATGCAGAAAACCACATCCAGAAAATAGCTCCAGGTCCACCAAGAATAACCGCTGTCGCAACACCGACAATATTACCGGTACCGACTGTAGCTGCCATTGCAGTGGAAAGTGCTTGGAAATGACTAATGTCTCCTTTAGAAGTCGTATCTGTGTTTTTCGTGAAAACCAGTTTTAATGCGTAAGGCAATAAGCGAAGTTGTAGGATTCCTAAACGCACGGTTAAGAAAATTCCTGTTCCTACTAATAAAATCAATAAAGGTGGTCCCCATACAAAACCGCTAATCGTACCCAATAATTCTTCAAACTGTGCCATTATTATTCCCCCTTATATCTCTCCTTTTCTATCTTAAAAACCTCCTGTAAACATAATATTCCGAAACTTCTTTCATATAGTCAAGCTATTTTTATAAAAAAAGCGTTTAGGTCTCTAAGGATTAGGGAAAATTCTTAACAGATGTGAAATTATATATATTACTGGGAGGAATTTAGGATGAGTCAAAACAAATTGATGACAGGTTTATTAGTAGGAGCAGCAGTGGGAGTTATTGTCTCACTATTTGATCGCAATACAAGAAATGATGTAATTGAGAAATCTAAAAAAGCGTCTGACAATGCAAAATACTATGCTTCGAACAGAGATGAATTAGTACAAGCATTCCAGCAACAAGCTGAAAGAGCACAAAATTTATATTCTCGTATTTCTGAAGATGCTTCGTATGTAGGCAGCAAAGTGAACGAGTTAAAAGAAATGTCTCCACAAGTAAAAGAAATGGCACTTGAAACAAAAGAGGCGTTTATGGATACGAAAGAAGCAGTAGTTGAAACAAAAGAAGATGTTATTTCAGCAGTGAAAGAAGACAATCCATCTCCAACTACTTCGTTAGGAGATAACGATTCAGACGCTTCAAACAGTCAATCCAGCGGGAATACCAATTCAGAAAATCGGTTATAGGAAGTTTATACCGATGAGACCCGCAGATCAGCAACCAACTGACAGCGAAGAACGCGCCTTTTCGAATACATATGATGTAACGAAAGGTAGCGGGTTTTTAAAAGAATTGTTTCAACGGATTAAAGACGTCGACGTGCCAGGGCTTGGAGCACAGTTGGCGTTTTTTTTCCTCTTGTCTATTTTTCCTCTATTAATATTCTTAGTTACCTTGTTGCCCTATTTGGCATTATCTCGTGGTGAAATTTTCAGCTTTCTAGAAGAAGTAGTGCCTGGAACAGTTTACGTTCTAATTGAAAGTACAGTGATAGAAGTTTTAACTACACAAAATACAGGGTTATTATCTTTTGGTATTTTAGCAACAATCTGGTCAGCTAGTCTTGGTATGAACGCATTGATTAAATCGCTGAATTTATCCTATAAAGTTGCGGAGAATCGTCCGATTCTTTTAGCTAGAGCGATGTCCATAATCTTAACTGTTTTGTTGATTTTCATTTTAATTGTGGCATTGGCTCTGCCGATTTTTGGAGAACAACTTGGCCGATTAATTTTTTCTTTTCTAGGATTAGAAGCAAATTTTTTGGTGGTATGGAATTCTGTCCGTTTTACCATTCCAGCAATCGTCATTTTTGTTGCATGCGCCATTATTTATTGGTTGGCCCCAAATGTGAGGCTTAATATTTTAAGTGTGTTGGTAGGAGCTGCGTTTGCGGCAACAGGGTGGTTGCTAACCTCTTATCTGTTCTCCATTTATGTTAAAAATTTCGGGAATTTTTCAGCAACGTATGGCAGTATCGGAGCTATTATCGTATTGATGCTTTGGTTATATGTTTCGGCGATGATATTAGTGATTGGTGGGCAAATTAATGCTGTGATGAAAGAACGAAGAGATTTATTAAAGAAAAAAGCGACGTGAATTGTTGAAAATTCATGTCGCTTTTTCTTATACATTGCGGTTTAACATACGCAAGCCATTTAAAATAACCAAAATCGTACTACCTTCATGACCAATAACACCGAGTGGGAGTGTAATGGCTTGGAAAAAATTTGAGATGATCAATAATACAATAACAGCGACGGAAAAGAAGATATTTTGTTTGACGATTCGTTGCATTTTTTTAGAAAGTCGGATTGCGTATGCAATGCGTGATAAATCATTTTTCATCAAAATGACATCTGCGGTCTCTAGTGCGATATCAGTTCCTTCTCCCATAGCAATCCCTGTAGTTGCAGTGGCGAGTGCAGGGGCATCGTTTATGCCGTCTCCTGTCATAGCCACATACTCATACTTTTTCACAAGCTTTTTCAGTTCATCGACCTTATCAGCAGGCAAGCATTCTGCAATATAATCATCAACACCTGTTTCCTTAGCAATGACTCCCGCAGTTTTGTGGTTATCTCCCGTTAGCATAATGCAATAGATTCCCGCTTTTTTTAGTTCATCAATTGTCGCTTTGGTAATGTCGCGAACCGTATCTTTTAATGCCATAGCAGCGAGTATGCCTTCACCGTCCCGAACAAAGGTTACTGTTTTCCCTTGATTCGCTAGTTTTTCCAATAAGCCATCTTCAAATGATTCTGCCAGCGACTCTCCTACAAACTTTGGTTTGCCGACAAGAAACTCTTCTTTATTAATAGTGGCTTTCAAGCCATTTCCTGGAACATCTCTAATCATTAAATTAGGCACAGGCGTAATGCCTTTAGAAACAACAAAGTCATTTATTGCTTTGGCCAAGGGATGGTTTGATTGCGACTCGATTCCAGCAATTCGTGCCATCGCTAGCTTAGGATCCGCTCCTTCGCGAATAACAAAATCAGTTACTTCGGGTTTGCCTCGCGTTAATGTTCCCGTTTTATCAAACGCAATAGCCTTGACCATGCTCAAGTTTTCTAAATGTATGCCGCCTTTGAAAATAATGCCGTTTTTTGCGCCATTTGAAATAGCTGCAAGGGTAGCCGGCATGATTGAAGCGACAAGAGCACAAGGAGAGGATACTACTAGCAAAACTATCGCACGGTAAAACGTAGTATTCCAATCCCAGCCGACTACATAATGAGGTAAAAATAACATAAGAACAAAAACCAAAATAACGACTTTTACATAACGCCCTTCAAACCGTTCGATAAACTGTTGAGAAGGAGATTTTTCGCTTTGTGCAGATTGCACCAAGTCAATAATTTTTTGGAATAAGGTCTCAGTGCTAGGCTTAGTCATTTCCATCGTGATGGTACCAGACAAATTAACCGTACCTGCAAAAAGCTCGTCTGCCTTGTATTTAGAAACAGGGAGAGCCTCACCACTAATTGCTGACTCGTCCACTGCCGTTTGCCCTTTTTGAAGGACACCGTCTACAGGAACTCGTTCTCCTGGCTTTACCACAATAGAGTCTCCAGTATTCAGTTCATTTAAAGAAACGAGAACCGTTTGATTGTCTCTAACTAACCAGGCTGTTTCAGGTTGGATTTTCATTAAAGACGTAATTTCTTTTTTGCTTTTGTTCATGGTATATGTTTCTAACGCACCACTTAAAGAAAATATGAAAATTAAAATAGCGCCTTCTGTCCAATAGCCAATAATAGAAGACCCGACAGCAGCTAAGATCATCAATATTTCAACATTCAGCTGTTTGTCCTCGATGGTTTTCAAAATGCCGTATTTGGCTTTGGCGTAGCCTCCAATTCCAAAGGCTAATATATAAATAACGGCTGAGAGAGTAGCGTATTGCTGTAGTTCGAGTGTGAAAGCGATGAGGATTAATATTCCTGACAATATAGAGGCAATTAATTCGATGTGCATTTTGATAAATGCCATGAGTGGCACCTCACTTTCTGGAATCCATTTTAATCGATCAAGAAAAATAAGAAACGACAAGGAGCTTGAGAAAGGAGAATTATAGAAATCTACTTACTTTGTAGTTTAGCACATTGCTTTAAAACAAAAGAGCGAAGAAGTCTACTAGATAAGCCAAAAGAAAAATCCGCTGCTCAAAGCAGCGGATTTACAGGCTATTGGTCTTCAGAAGGGCGATTTTGAAATTGTTTCATTTTGTCGTCCAAATCGTCAACCATCGCGATTAAACGATCAATGTCTTCTAGTTCTGTGTTTTCAGGTTCAATCGTATCTAATACTTCTAAAAACATACTTAAGCGTTGTTTCATATAAGAAACTTGCTGTTCTTTATTCGTAATGGATTTTCCCATGTGATACACCTCGTTTCGCAAGTTAATCGTAACGGAAAACGAAAAAAATTTCAATAAACTATGGGTATAACGAATTATTTTACTAGTTTTTATATTTTGAATATTTACTTAATAGATTGTGTGTGTTAAGTTAAGGTTAATCAAAAGAGAGGGGAGGCCGAAGGAAATCAGCGAAACCACATCACAGCATCAGGAAATTCGAAGGAGGCGGTTCGCACATTTCATCGGTACTTTAACCGAGAATGACTTTATGAAAGATAACCTAACCGTATATAAAACGTAAAAGGCTCATCCACCATCTGACATCAGATAGGGAATGAGCCTTTTATGATGATTAACGAATTTCGTAAGTTTCAACAACCTCAATTGAATCTTGAACAGATTGAACCATTGAACAGTTTTTACGCGTCAATTCTAAAATGCGCGGCATTTTCTCGTCTTTAATATCGCCAGTAATAATAAAATGCAAATGTACTTTTTCTACTCGACCAGCGACTTCGTCATTGCGGACCACTTCTTTTACTTCGATCTGAATATCCTCAAAAGACATCCTCATTTTATCAAATACTTTTCTCATCACACCACCACTGCAAATTGCCAATGAAGATACTAATAATTGATAAGGTCTAAAGCCATGTTCTTCATTACTGGAGATTTGCAAATCTCCGAAAGGCAAATGCCCTGTAAATCCATTTTCATTCATTGAAAAATTCATCTTATAACGCCTCCCTATGATAGAATTGTATCTGAAATCTTCTCAAATACAAAAGAACAAGCTCATAAGGAGGCACCATGAAGTCATATTTACAAAGTGCCCGTGGACGATTTTGGATTTTGGTTATCATCGTCTCAATATCCGGCTTTTCACAAGGCATGTTATTGCCATTGATTGCTATTATTTTTGAACAAGATGGGGTTTCGTCTGCATTAAATGGTCTAAGTGCCACAGGTTTATATGTGGGGACGCTGTTGATTGCGCCTTTTATGGAACCGCAACTGCGCAAGTTTGGCTATAAGCCACTCATTTTGGTAGGTGGGGGATTGGTTATTCTGTCTCTTTTTCTTTTTACGTTATGGAAATCGGTATTGTTTTGGTTTTTGTTGCGGACATTGATCGGAGTTGGAGATCAAGCACTTCATTTTTCAACACAAACATGGATTACGAGTACATCACCTCAGCACCGACTAGGTCGTAATATTGCGATTTATGGCATGTCTTTTAGTATTGGGTTTGGTGCAGGACCTTTATTTGTCCCGATGGTAGAAGTGTTCGAAGCTTTGCCATTTATCGTATCTGGAATTCTTTGCTTAGGGGCATGGTCGTTGGTTTTGTTAGTGAAAAATGATTTTCCTGAAGTGACTGGCAGCGCCATGACAGCACGAGGAACGATAGGACGTTTTAAAGCAGCCCTTCTAATCGCATGGGTCGCATTTTTACCGCCACTAGGCTATGGATTTTTAGAAGCCTCTCTTAATGCAATTTACCCTGTCTATGCGTTACGACAATCAATTGAAGTTGGCATGGTTTCAATAATGCTAGCTGCTTTTTCAGCTGGAGCCATTGCTACGCAATTGCCGTTAGGAAACTTGAGTGATCGCATTGGCCGAAAAAAAGTATTGTTAGTAGCGTTAGTCGGTGGGGCGATGGTTTTTGTAGCTTCTAGCTTTTATGAAACAAATGCATGGGTGACGGTAGGTTTCTTTGCTGTAGCCGGTATGTTTGTTGGTTCTACATTTTCACTCGGCATATCATACATGGCCGATTTGATGCCAAAAGAGTTATTGCCGACAGGGAACTTATTGTGTGGAATTGCATTTAGCATTGGAAGTTTAGCAGGACCTACAATGGGCGGAGTGTTTATTCAATACGCAGGAGGATTAAGCTTCTTATTACTTATTGCGAGTATATTAGTGGTAATTGCCATACCTATAGCATTAAAAAAGCCAAATCAAACAAGTAGTGTTTAACAAAGGAATTTCGTCTTCCTTTTTTAAAATGATTAGAGTGATATGTTCCTATTAAAAACTGTAGCCAACTCGATTTATTCGAGTTGGCTACAGTTTTTTTATTTCAGTACTAATTTCGTGACGGATTCTACTTGCGCAGTTTGTGGGAACATATCAACCGGTTGAATATATTCGATTCGATAAATTTTCGTGAGTTGTTGCAAGTCTTTCGCCAAAGTAGAAGGATTACAAGACGTATATACAAAACGTTTTGGTTTAACTTTCAAGATGGTTTGTAAGAGCGAATCTGCTAGACCTGTACGCGGCGGATCGACCGTTAATACATCGGGAACAAATCCTTCATTGCTCCAAAGCTCTAACCATTTTTCGGCTGTGCCTGTTACGTATTTCGCAGTATATCCTTGTGCTTTCGCATTTGCTTTTGCATCGACCACACTTTCATGTAGAACGTCCATGCCACGAACTTCTTTCGCACTATCTGCTAACCAAAGACCAATTGTCCCAACGCCGCAATAAGCATCAACCACAGTTTCTTTCCCTGTTAATTGGGCAGCGCGTTTGATTTCATCATACAACTTAACGGTTTGTGTCGGGTTGAGTTGGAAAAAGGCGCGTGCAGATAAATCGAATGCTAATTCGCCAAGTTCTTCGTGAATGGTATCTTTACCAAATAATGTGATGGTTTCATCACCAAATACAAGAGATGTTTTCTCTTTATTGATATTTTGGACGATGGATACTAAATTGGTATCAATTTTCTTCAATCGTTCTAGTAATAATTCTTTTTGTGGAATTTTTGAGCGTGTTGTTACGAGAACAAGTTGAATTTCACCTGTATTGACTCCTGTGCGTACGACGATTGTGCGGATAATTCCTTTCATCGTCTTGCCATCATATATCGGCATTTTCAATTCCTCTAAAATGCGTTTAACGGCATTTGTTATGACGGTTGTATCTGGATGTTGAACGATACATTCATCAATATCTAAAAGTTGATGAGAACCTTCAGCAAACAATCCAGCGATGACTTTCGAGCCTTTTAAGCGTGTTTGAAATTGGCTTTTATTGCGGTAACGCCAAGGATCTTCCATACCGATTGTTTCTTCGACTTGAACCTTTGTTCCTTTTAAATACCGTTCCAATGCTTGAACGACCAAGTCGCGTTTTTCAACAAGCTGTTGACTATACGTCATATGTTGCAACTGACAGCCGCCGCATGCTTCATAAATCGGGCAAGGTGGAGTTTGGCGATGAGGTGACGCTGTGCGAATCTTAATAATACGTGCTTGAGCAAAATTTCGTTTGACCACCGTTACTTGGGCAGTAATTTCTTCTCCTGGCAAAGCTCCAGGCACGAATACGACATTGCGTTTAAAATAGCCAATGCCTTCTCCGTTGATCCCGAGTCGTTTAATCGTCATCGGAATTTTTTGACCTTCTTCAATAATAGGTTTATCGTTCATGGATCTCACATCCTTCAGTTAATCATCTCCCCATTATAGTCTTATTTGTAGATATCAGCCAGTGCTGATCGCAAATTCGGAAACTTGAATTGAAAACCATGTTGTTCAAGAACAGTCGGCAGCACTTTTTGTCCTTCAAGAACAAGCTGGCTTTTGTCTCCCAATACGGCCTTCATCGCAATAGACGGGACTGGGATCCAATGAGGCCGCCCAAGAACATGACCAATTTCTTTACCAAACTCTTTCATTTGTTTCGGATGCGGCGCTGTCACGTTAAAAGCCCCACTTAATTGATCATTATCAAGTGCAAAGATTAATGCGCGTGCTACATCTTTAATATGAATCCATGACAGCCATTGTTTACCAGATCCTACAGTACCACCAGCGAACATTTTATAAGGCAATGCCATTAGTGGTAAAGCCCCTCCATTTTTCCCGAGAATAATCCCGAAACGCCCACAGGCTACACGTAATCCGTCTTCTTCAGCACGGTGAGCTAAAATTTCCCAATCGCGAACCGTTTGTGCCAAGAAATCTGAACCGAGATCAGCAGAAGCCTCGGTATACGTAACTGTTTGAGAAGGTGGATAAATACCGACTGCGCTAGCATTCACTAAAACATTTGGCTTATTCTTTAGTTTATGAATAATGCGCAGTAATTCATTTGTGGCATCCATCCGACTTGAATAAATCAGTTTTTTCTGCTCTTCACTCCAACGCCCATCGTTTATCGAAGCGCCCGCTAAATTGATAAAAGCATCAACGCCTTCTAACTGCTCTTCGGGCTTTGCATCTTCAGTTAACCACTTTACATATGTAATTCTGCTCTCAGAAGTTTCTTTCGCTTTTCTTGTCAAAATATACACTTCATCGCCTCTAGCGATTAATAAACGAACCAATTCTTTGCCTACAAATCCAGTACCACCAGTAATTGCAATTTTCATATCCATCGCCTCCTATTTCTTACTAGCATACCCTTTTAGAGGTCACGCTATGCCATTGTTTGACTGAAAGGTGTATAATAAAACAAGAAGAGAGGTGCCAGTAAATGCCGATTATTTCGAAAATCACACAGGGAAAGAAAAACCCTGAAAGGTATAACATCTTCTTTGAAGATAAATATGCTTTTAGCGTGGATGAGGCGGTGCTTATCCGGTATCAGCTCACAAAAGGAAAAGAGCTGGATCAATGGACCATCGAAGAAGTCAATTTCGAAGATGAAGTCCGAAAAGCTTATAACAAAGCACTCTACTATCTTGGTTTCCGTATGAGAAGTGAAGGCGAAGTACGTCAAAAACTAAAAGAAAAAGAATACGGAGATGCCGTAATAGATGAAGCCATCAAGAAATTGTATACTCATAATTTCTTAGATGACCAGCAATTTTCAGAAGCGTTAATGCGAACGCAAATCAAATCCGGTAAAAAAGGTCCGCGCGCCATTCAGCAAGATATGCAAAAGAGAGGAATTGATAAACAGATGCAAAAAGATGTTTTGGATTCCTATTCAGAAGAAGAACAATTAGAAGTTGCAAAAGGGCTCGCAGAGAAAATTGCCTTGAAAGAAAAAATGAAAACACCAAGTCAAATCAATCAAAAAATTAGCGATACTTTGATGAGAAAAGGCTATAACTACGCGCTGATTAAATTAGCGATTGAAGATTTAGATTTGGAAAAAGATGAAGATCAATGGACAGAAATGATTGCAGAGCAAGGGGATAAACTATGGCGTAAGCATAGTTCAAAACTGACGGGTTATGATTTAAAGTCAAAAGTAAAACAAGGACTTTATCAAAAAGGATTCCCGAGTGAAGTAATCAACGAATATTTAGAAAAAAAGGAGCTTGAAGATGACTGAACAAAAGCCTTATAGTGATATGACAGAGCATGAACTTAATGGTGAAATCGCTCGGTTAAGAGAGAAAGCAAGAAAAGCCGAACAACTCGGCATCATTAATGAATTTGCGGTACTCGAGCGAAAAGCAACAATGGCAGCAGCCTATTTATTAGATCCTGCTGATTTTAAACCAGGGGAAGTTTACCGCATTGAAGGAGATCCGAATGTTTATTTTCAAATCGATTATTTGAAAGGTCGATTTGCTTGGGGTTATCGTATGGGTGGAGAAAAACATACGGAAGCGTTGCCGATTTCCATGCTGCGCCCGTTGAAAGAAGGGAAGTAAGCAAATGAAAGAAATTATTGAGCAATTAACGATTGAGTTATTAGAAAAAAATCCGAATCTTTCTGAAGAAAAAGCACGTACGTGGATTGAACTGTTGGCATCCGATTTTGAATCGTCTTATGCGAAAGCAGGATATGATTATCAAGGAACAGCAGTAGTCGAGAAAGTGATGCGTCAGTGGATCGATAGCTACGGCGACAAAATCCATGAGTTTGCCGGGACTAATCCAAAATACGCACATTTATTAAAAGACTAACAAAACACAAAATAACTGTAAAAACTAAAAAAAGAAAACGCGCACCCTGGGGTGTGCGTTTTCTAGTTATGACTAAAGTCTAATTTTTTCCTTAATTTGTCTTCACTGAAAATCCAACCGGTATAGGAATTGATGATATTGCAATCCTTGTCTAAATGGGCAACCGCAACAAACGGGTAATAATCATTGCTTCGGTATCGCAAATCAATTAGTCGTACTTCAAATACTTCACCGTATTCATTGATTTCCCAACGGTATAAAGGAGAAAAAGAAATAAATGCAGCAATATTTTTATCTTTCATCGCCGCTTGCATCAAATTGTTTTTAGGCATTTCTTTTTTCATAAACTTGTCGTAAATGTTAATTGTCCGACCGTAAGCTCGTCCAACAAAATGGTGACGATCCGTATCAGCTGCAATACGCCAATGGAAAAAGCGCATTGTCGGGGCAACAAAAACGTTCGTAGCACCTGGAATGGTATTCAGGACAGCATGTTTAATCGCTGCTTGTAAAGCAAATCGTGCAATGTAATAAAAGAAGAGAACAATGTATAGCAGACTTATGGTTAAAACAGGATTTGCACCAAATGCCCAAATAATTAAAGCTAATACATGGGCTCCAAAAATGATTGGATCAAATGTATTGATGACACCTAGCGCAATCCATCGGTCAGAGAATGGCCGGAGTGCTTGAGTGCCATAAGAATTGAAGATATCAACAAAAACATGCAGAAAAACAGCTAAAAATGACCAAAGCCACAGATGAAGTAAATTGGCTTCTGGAAAAAAGAAGTATAGACCTCCTGCAATTAACAGTGGCCACATTAATACAGCTGGGATCGAATGTGTCGCACCTCTATGATGTCGAATATAAACAGCGTTATCTCGTAATTTTAAAACGGTATCAATATCTGGTGCTAACGATCCGATAATAACACCGGAAACGACAGCAGTCATGGTAGCGGGGTTACTGACGACGGCAGGATCTGCCATTGCGAGGCCGCCAAGGGAAATACCCATGACAATGTGAGTACCTGTATCCATTGTCTCATCCCCCTCTCTATAGAAGTTATATTTATGGAGAACGTAAAATTTTTGGTAAAATAAACGTATTCCTCATTTTAATATACCCGAAATGGAACGGAGATAATCAAGTTGAACGGAGGTTGCAACCATTACACTTAAAAAAATACAATTTCAAAACGATCTTATCGATTGGTTTGCAGCAGAGAAAAGAGATTTGCCTTGGAGACGTACAGCAGACCCTTATCAAATCTGGATTTCAGAAATTATGTTGCAGCAAACTCGAGTCGATACAGTTATTCCTTATTATAAACGCTTTGTCGAAAAGTTTCCTACCTTAAATGATTTAGCAGAGGCTGACGAGCAAATTCTCCTAAAGCAGTGGGAAGGGCTCGGTTATTATTCTCGTGCACGAAATTTACAAGCAGGCGTAAAAGAAGTGGCTGAGAATTATGGAGGAATCGTACCGAATAACCGAAAAGAAATCTCCTCATTAAAAGGTGTGGGTCCTTATACAGCTGGTGCCGTATTAAGTATCGCTTATGGTATTCCAGAACATGCAGTAGATGGCAACGTTATGCGGGTGTTGTCGCGAATTCTTTTGATAGAAGAAGACATTGCGAAGCCAAAAACACGTAAAATTTTTGAAGAAGCAGTAACTGAAATCATTAGTCATGAAGATCCTTCTTCATTCAATCAAGGATTAATGGAGCTGGGCGCGTTAATTTGTACGCCGACTTCTCCTAAATGTTTGTTATGTCCGGTACGCGAACATTGCGCGGCATTTCATGAAGGCAAACAAAACGAATTGCCCATTAAAACAAAAGCTAAAAAAACAAAATCATTGCAGTACGCCATGGTGGCCATACGAAATAACGATCGACTGCTAATGGAGCAGCGCCCGAGTACCGGGTTGCTTGCAAATATGTGGCAGTTCCCGATACTTGAAACATCAGTAGAGGTCTTGCCTTTAGAGATTGAAGAGCAGCTGTCGGAAAGATTCAAAGGCATTGTCGACAATGCTGAAAAAATTACTTCTTTCAAACATGTCTTTTCTCATTTAACATGGAATGTGGATGGCTTTGTAGCCGAAAGTAAAAATATTGATGTGCCTGCTCATATGAAATGGGTAACAGCAGAAGAGTTAGATTTATTGCCGATTGCAGGACCTGTTCAAAAAATGAAAACAGCTTTACAACAAAGAGGAGATGTTTGATAATGGCAGAACAAAAAGTGGCATTAGTAACAGGAAGTAGTAAAGGACTTGGCAAAGCGCTTGCAATTGCGCTTGCAGAACAAGGATACGATATCGTTGTCAACTATGCGCGCAGCAAAACAGCAGCACTTGATACTGTAAAAGAAATTGAAGCAAGAGGACAAAAAGCATTATTAGTTCGTGCGAACGTAGGCGATGTCGAAAAACTACGCGGCATGTTCGAGACGATTAAAGAAGAATTTGGTCGTTTAGATGTATTTGTTTCTAATGCAGCATCAGGTGTATTGCGTCCAATTATGGAATTAGAAGAATCTCACTGGGACTGGACGATGAACATCAATGCAAAAGCGATGCTATTTGGTGCGCAAGAAGCTGCGAAATTAATGGACAAAGGCGGTAAAATTATCGGCATTAGTTCATTAGGTTCAATTCGGTATTTGGAAAATTATACTACAATCGGTGTTTCAAAAGCCGCAGTAGAATCGATTACTCGTTATTTAGCTGTTGAAATGGCTCCTCTTGGTATTGCGGTGAATACGGTGTCTGGCGGAGCGCTTGATACAGATGCATTAAAACATTTCCCGAACCGTGACGATTTACTAGAAGATGCGCGTATTAATACGCCAGCAGGTCGTATGGTTGAAGTTGACGACATGGTTAAAGCAGCAATGTTCTTGATCTCTTCTGACTCGGATATGATTCGTGGTCAGACCATAATTGTTGACGGTGGACGTTCGGTCGTCATGTAATCCTTTGGTCCTTATGCCTTATTGCTGTATGTTTTCAGAATTGATTGATATAATACGGAAATAGCAGATAAATAATGGCTTAGACAAAAAGGTGGGGTAGTACATGGCGATTCCTGCGGAGGGTGAAACAATCCAAATCCACAGTTATAAACACAATGGTCGCATCCACCGTGTCTGGCAGGAAACAACTGTACTGAAAGGTACGAATAATATTGTAATTGGTGCAAATGAACGGACGCTAGTGACAGAATCCGATGGACGAACTTGGTTAACGCGTGAACCTTCAATTTGTTATTTTCACGCAGAGCATTGGTTTAACATCATCTGCATGCTCCGAGAAGACGGTGTTTATTATTATTGCAATGTCAGTTCTCCATTCGTTTATAATAATGGCTCGTTGAAATACATCGATTACGACTTGGACGTAAAAGTGTTTCCAGACATGTCGTACACGTTATTGGATGAAGACGAATATGAAGACCACAAGCGGCAAATGGGTTATCCGGAAGTGATAGATCAAATACTTCACCGAAATGTAGAAAAACTGATCGGCTGGATTAAACAGCGCAAAGGACCGTTTGCCCAAGACTTTATCGAAGTATGGACGAACCGCTATGAATTTCATAGGTTAAACCGGATTCGCGATTAAAATGAAAACCTGTTGCTTGCCGACAGGTTTTTCGTTTTGTAAAGAATGGAGTGGAAAGTTTGAGCAGTATGAAACGCTATATGCAGTTTGTCAAACCGTATTATTGGCAAATTGCACTGACGATTGTCATCGGGATATTTAAGTTCGCGATACCGCTATTTATACCGCTACTGATCAAAATCGTTATTGACGATATTATTGGAGCGGATGCCCTGTCTGATGCAGAAAAGTTAAGACAGCTGTATATGTGGCTCGGGGGGACCGCAATTGTCTTTTTCTTATTAAGACCGCCAATTGAATATTTCCGTCAGTATTATGCACAATATGTCAGCAATAAAATTCTATATGATATTCGTGGTTATTTATATGGTCATTTGCAACGTTTGAGCTTACGCTATTATGCAAATACACGCGCAGGCGAAATTATTTCACGGATGATTAATGACGTAGAGCAAACAAAAAACTTCGTGATGATCGGTTTGATGAATGTCTGGTTAGACCTTGCGACAATTATCATTGCCATTATCATTATGTTAACAATGGATGTGTCATTAACTATTGTGGCGTTACTAGCGTTTCCATTTTACGCATTCAGCGTAAAGTATTTCTTTGGTCGTTTACGTGATTTGACGCGTGCACGCTCACAAGCTTTAGCAAATGTTCAAAGTTATTTGCACGAGCGAGTCCAAGGAATGAGCATTATTAAAAGTTTTGCGTTAGAAAAGCATGAACAGAAAATTTTTAACGATACGAACGATCAATTTTTAGAAAAGGCAATTGACCATACGAAATGGAATGCTAAAGCATTTGCAGTGGTCAATACCATAACGGATGTTGCTCCATTAATGGTTATTGGGTATGCCGGTTATCAAGTAATTCAAGGAAATTTAACACTTGGTACGATGGTTGCGTTTATCGCATATATTGAGCGTCTTTACAGTCCGCTGCGTCGTTTAGTCAATTCTTCAACCACATTGGTTCAATCATTAGCTTCGATGGATCGTGTTTTTGAGTTAATAGATGAAGATTACGATGTAACGGATAAAAAAAAAGCGCATGATTTAAACGTCGTTGATGGCAAATTAGAATTCCGCGATGTTTCTTTCCATTACAATGATGGTGGAACTGAAGTGCTGTCGAATTTGAATTTCACTGTAAAGCCGGGAGAGACAGTTGCTTTTGTAGGGATGAGCGGCGGCGGTAAATCGACCATCGTCTCCTTGATTCCACGATTTTACGATGTGACAAGTGGTGCCATTTATATGGATGACCATGATTTGCGCGACGTATCAACCCATACATTACGCGATCAAATTGGTTTAGTATTGCAAGATTCGATTCTTTTCAGTGACTCAGTGAAAGCCAATATTCTCATGGGGAAACCAGGAGCAACAGATGAAGAAGTAATTGCGGCTGCTAAGGCTGCAAACGCTGACGAATTTATTTCACAGTTGCCTGAAGGTTATGACACTAAAGTTGGCGAACGTGGAGTGAAATTATCTGGAGGACAGAAACAACGTGTGGCAATTGCACGCGTGTTCTTGAAAAATCCACCGATTCTTATTTTAGACGAAGCTACTTCAGCGCTCGATCTTGAAAGTGAAGCGTTAATACAAGATTCGTTGGAACGATTAGCCCATGACCGAACCACTTTAGTTGTAGCGCATCGTCTTTCAACTATCACACATGCAGACCAAATTCTTGTAATTGACCGAGGCAAACTTGCTGAAAGAGGAACACATAATGAACTGATGAAGCAACAAGGTGTCTACTATAATTTATTCCAAGTCCAGCATTTTAATTGAATTAGTTAAGAGCCTCCAAAATATTGGAGGCTTTTTTTCTATGCCAAGAGCTTCCAGGTAATACTAAGAAGGTATTGCATTAATAATAATATTACGTATAATTGAAAGAAGGAGAATGTTCTGAATTATTTTTGTGTAAAAGGGGGAGCATCATGACTGAGCGTAAAACCATCTTAGACGTTAAAGGTTTACAAACATCCTTTTTCACAGACGATGGAGAGATACCAGCAGTAGATAATGTAAATTTTCACATACGAGAAGGTGAAGTGCTTGGCATTGTCGGTGAATCGGGATGCGGAAAAAGTGTAACTTCACTTTCAATAATGGGTCTAGTTCCAAGTCCACCAGGAAAAATTAAAGGTGGAGAGATTTTATTTCAGGATAAAGATTTAACAAAATTATCCGAGAAAAAAATGCGGGAAATCAGAGGGAATGATATCGCGATGATTTTCCAAGAACCGATGACTTCGTTAAACCCGTTGTTCACAATCGGCAATCAGCTTCGTGAAGCCATTAAAATTCATAAAAAAGATTGGTCAAAAGAACAAGTTCAAGAACGCGCAATTGAGATGATGAAGTTAGTTGGGTTGCCAAGACCAGAAGGCTTAATGAAGGAATATCCCCACCAGCTATCAGGCGGAATGCGACAACGTGTCATGATTGCAATGGCTTTGTTGTGTGATCCGAAAGTACTTATTGCGGATGAACCGACAACGGCACTTGATGTAACCATTCAGTCTCAAATTTTAAAACTAATAAAAAATCTAAATGAACGTTTAAATACAGCCGTGTTATTGATTACTCATGACCTTGGAGTAGTAGCTGAAACTTGTGAGCGAGTCGTTGTCATGTATTCAGGAAAAGTGGTTGAAGAAGGACCTGTTCACACCATTTTCAATGATCCACAACATCCTTATACAAAAGGTTTGCTTGAGTCAGTTCCAGATATGCGCTTTAAAAAAGATCGACTTTACTCGATTCCTGGAAACGTTCCCAAACCGGGATCGGTTAAAACAGGATGCAAGTTTGCGGCACGTTGCGAATTTGCTTTTGATCGCTGCATAACGGAAAGTCCAGAACTGTACCAAACAGCAGAAGATCATCAAACACGCTGTTTCCTATTTGATCCGAAGGAGGTACAGTCGCATGACAGAACCATTATTGAAAGTTGAAGGACTTAAAAAGTATTTTCCGATTAAGTCGGGAATTTTAGGTAAAGTAAGCAATCATGTAAAAGCTGTAGACGATGTATCATTCACCGTTCAAGAAGGCGAGACGTTAGGAATTGTTGGGGAATCAGGTTGTGGAAAATCTACAACAGGACGAATGTTGATGCGTCTTTTAGAACCAACTGAAGGCGTTGTAACTTTTGATGGCCAAGAATTAACGAGTCTATCAAACAGCGATATGCGTAAAGCGCGTCGAGATATTCAAATGGTTTTCCAAGATCCATACGCGTCATTAAACCCTCGTCATACGATTGAGAAAATTTTAATGGAACCGCTTAATGTTCATAATATAGGCGATCCAAAAGAGCGCAAAAAGAAAGTTCATGAGTTTTTGGAAATTGTCGGTTTAAGCAGTTACCATGCAAAGCGCTATCCTCACCAATTTAGTGGTGGTCAAAGGCAGCGTATTGGAATTGCACGAGCATTAATGACAAATCCAAAACTGATTATTGCAGATGAACCCGTTTCAGCACTTGATGTATCAATTCAGGCGCAAGTATTGAATTTGATGCAAGACTTGCAAAAAGAGCTGAAACTTACTTATATATTCATTGCCCATGATTTAGGGGTGGTTCGTCATATAAGCGACCGTGTGGGTGTGATGTATCTAGGGCAAATGGCAGAACTTGCTAACACTGAGGATTTATATGAAAAACCACTTCATCCGTATACGCAAGCCTTATTGGCTGCAGTACCGGTACCGGACCCAGATTTTGTCCGAGAAGAAGTGATTATCACGGGTGATGTTCCAAGCCCGGCAAATCCACCAAGCGGTTGTAGGTTCCATACTCGCTGTCCATTTAAAATGGACATTTGTTCAGAAGTAGTACCAGTTTTTGCAGAAGTTGAAGAAGGTCATTCTGTTGCCTGTCATCTTTACGAAGAGTCCAGGCCGCAATGATAATAAATAGAAAAAATGGAGGGGTTAACTTGGGAAAGAAAAAGTTTTTAACGTGGTCATTATTATTGCTTTTATTAGTCTCAACAGCACTTTTTGGCTGTAGTTCTGACGAAAGCTCAGAAGAAGGCGGTAGCGAAGGAGGATCCTCTGAAGAGAAGACATTGATCTTTGGACGTGGAGGCGACTCTGTTTCTCTTGATCCAATCGCAGTTACTGACGGTGAATCATTTAAAGTAACAAAAAACATTTTTGATACGCTAGTAAACTTTGGTGAACAGGATACAGAGATTGAACCTGGATTGGCGTCTGAATGGACTCCTTCAGAAGACGGACTGACGTATACGTTCAAATTGCAAGAAGGCGTTAAGTTCCACGATGGCACTGATTTTAATGCAGAAGCTGTAGTGAAAAACTTTGAGCGCTGGGCAGCTGGTGACGGCGAGAAGTTCCCTTATTACGGTTCTATGTTTGGTGGATACGGTGATGATGAAGGACATGTTATCGAATCTGTTGAAGCAACAGGCGATTACGAAGTTGTCTTTACATTAAAACGTCCACAAGCACCATTCCTTAAAAACTTGGCAATGAGCCCATTTGCGATTGCATCTCCAACTGCAGTTGAAGAAGCTGGGGACTCTTTCGGAGATAACCCAGTTGGAACAGGTCCATTTAAATTTGTTGAATGGAAACGTAACGATACAATTACGATCGAGAAGTTTGATGATTACTGGGTGGAAGGCGAACCTAAATTGGATCAAGTCGTATTCCGCGCAATTCCAGATAACTCAGCTCGTTTAAATGCTTTATTATCAGGAGAAATTGATTTGGCAGATGGAATTACACCATCTGATGCTGGAACAATCGAAGGCGACGATAACCTTCAATTGTTTGAACGTCCATCTATGAACGTCGGCTACCTTGGAATGACTGTAACACGTGAACCTTTTGATGATCCTAAAGTACGTCAAGCGGTAAATCATGCAATCGACAAACAGGCGATTGTAGATGCATTCTTTGAAGGACGCGCAGAAGTAGCGAAAAACCCAATTCCGCCAGTAATTAGCGGATATAACGATAGCATTGAAGATTACGAATACAGCCCGGAAAAAGCAAAAGAATTATTAGCTGAAGCTGGTCTTGAAGATGGCTTTGACATGGAGCTTTATGCAATGCCAGTTCCACGTCCATATATGCCAGATGGTCAAAAAGTAGCGGAAGCAATCCAAAAGAATTTGGCTGATGTTGGCATTAATGCTGAGATCGTATCATTTGAATGGGCAACGTATTTAGAAAAAGCTGCAAACGGAGAAGCTGATGCATTCCTACTAGGATGGACTGGCGATAACGGCGATGCAGATAACTTCCTATATGCTTTGCTTGATCAAGATAATGTCGGTACAAACAACTATACGTACTATGAAAGCCAAGAATTGCACGATGTTCTTATTAAAGCTCAATCAGAAGTTGATGAGGATACAAGAAACGAATTATACATGCAAGCTCAAGAAATCATCCATGAAGATGCTCCTTGGGTTCCACTTGCTCACTCTACACCGCTATTAGCTGGTGGGAAAAACGTAATTAATTTCAAAGCACATCCAACAGGTTCTGACAAATTGGCTTCAGTAGATTTAGAGTAGGCAATTCACGGGAGGGAGTCGGGATGATTTCCTCCCCCTTTTTTTTACAGTTATACATATTGCAAGAGATGGAGAGGTGAAGAAGATGCTTCACTATATTGGAAGAAGGCTTTTACAGTTAATCCCAGTGTTACTCGGCATGACATTTATCGTCTTTATGATTATCCGTGCAATTCCTGGTGATCCTGCACAAGTTATTCTTGGTCAGCAAGCATCCGAAGAAGCAATAAAAGCATTACGAACAAATCTAGGGTTAGACAATCCATGGTATATCCAGTATTTTGACTACCTAAAAGGACTGGTTACTGGCGATTTAGGAGAATCACTTCGTACACGTACTCCTGTAGTAGATGAAGTATGGCCATATTTGGCAGCTACGATTGAGCTTTCTTTATTTGCTATTATTATTGCGGTAATTATCGGAATCAATGCAGGTATTATTTCAGCTTGGTTTCAAAATTCTTGGTTTGACTATTTAGCGATGATTATTGCATTGATTGGGGTATCAATGCCGATTTTCTGGCTTGGGTTAATGAACCAATGGATTTTCTCGATTGAACTTGGGATTTTACCGACTACTGGTCGAGAAAATGTTCGAGACCCTGTCGATGTCATTACTGGATTCTATGTACTAGATACATTGATGGCAGGAGATTTTAACCAATTGTCTACTGTACTTAAACACCTTGTATTACCAGGAACAGCTTTAGCGACTATTCCAATGGCGATTATTGCTAGAATGACGCGTTCAAGTATGCTAGAAGTTATGCGTTCTGACTTTGTTCGAACAGCTCGGTCAAAAGGGCTATCCATGTTTTGGGTAGTTTACAAACATGCGCTTAAAAATGCAATCATTCCAGTGTTAACGATTATTGGGCTTCAAATGGGGCTTCTACTTGGTGGGGCTATTTTGACAGAAACTATTTTCGGATGGCCAGGAATTGGCCGTTATATTTATGAAGCGATTGGTTTCCGTGATTACCCGGTTATTCAGTCAGGCATTTTAATTGTTGCGTTTATCTTTGTTATGATCAATTTACTTGTCGATTTGCTATACGGTTTAGTTGATCCACGCATCAAATATGACTAGGAAGGAGGAGACGTATTATGGCTGAAACAGTAAACAACCAAGAAAAAGAAGAACTGCAGAAAGTCGCTGGTCCTTGGAAAGAGGCATGGCGAGGTTTCCGTAAAAGTAAAGTAGCGGTTGTTGGTATGGGAATCGTAATTTTCTTTATCCTATTAGCAATTTTCGGACCGCTAATTACATTGCAAGGCATCAATGAACAAAATCTGTCTCAACGGCTTATGCCTCCTTCTTCTACTCATTGGATGGGTACGGACGATTTTGGACGAGATATTTTATCACGAGTTGTATATGGCGCTCGAATTTCATTATGGGTCGGCTTTTTAGCAGTTGTTGGATCTGTGATTGTGGGAAGTATTTTTGGGATATTAGCAGGTTATTACGGTCGTTGGGTAGATACAATTATTTCGCGTATCTTTGATATTATGCTAGCATTCCCAAGTATTCTACTTGCAATTGCAGTTGTATCGGTTTTAGGACCTTCTTTACGTAATGCGTTAATTGCGATTGCAATCATCAACGTACCAAACTTTGGACGTTTGATCCGTTCAAAAGTATTGAGTATTAAAGAAGATGAATACATTATGTCAGCAAAAGCGATTGGCATGAAAGATAACAGAATTTTGATTTCGCATATTTTACCGAATTCCATGGCGCCAGTTATTGTTCAAGGAACATTGGCGATTGCGACGGCAATCATTGAAGCAGCAGCTCTTGGATTCTTAGGGTTAGGTGCACAAGCTCCATCTCCAGAATGGGGCAAAATGTTAGCAGATTCGCGATCGTATTTAACAAATGCACCTTGGACAATGATTTTCCCTGGGGTAGCAATTATGTTAACAGTATTAGGCTTTAACTTAATGGGTGACGGCTTACGTGACGCATTAGATCCACGAATG
>NZ_AEPB01000033.1 GCF_000189395.1 Planococcus donghaensis MPA1U2
GAAATCGATTGATTTCTTAAGGGGCATTTTTTAGAGAGAGAGAAATAAACTGTTATTTAAACTTAAAAGAGATAAGAAGCGATTTAGAAATTCATTGAATATGCCGAAATACTAAAAACGTCTTTAGTTTTGTAGTAAAAAGTGATAGAATTGTCATGGGTTTTAAAGACTATTAAATTTACATTAAAATTTAAAATGTAATTTAAAGGTATAATTATGAGTTTTTAAGTAAATTCTAATTTTGTTCTGGAATTATAGTCATATTATTATCCAATCATTAAAAAAAGTAGAGGAAAGGTTTGGTATTGTGGTTAAAAAATCTCGATTGAAGAAAGGGCTTACTTTATTAGTAATGTCCTCGCTAGTAGTACAGCTAGGAACTGGAGCCTTGCCAGTGCACGCTGAAAGTGTAAAAAGTGTAGTTAGTGAAGAGAAAGGAGAAGTTACCGATTCAGGAGAAGTGAAAGTTGCTTCTACAGCAACTGATTATACCGTGACCACTGAAAATGAGTCTTGGTCGAACAAAACGATCGATGGTGATTTATACATTGGCCCGAATTCTTTGGTGACTGTTGATGGTAACGTGACTATCACAGGAAACGTATATGTGTATGGAACGCTAGCTAGCTATGGCGGACTGACAATCGAAGGTACATTGAATGCAAGAAATGATGGATACAGAATGGAACCGGCATTAAGCCAGGGACAATTCCAAATGATAGGAGTTGAACCCAATTCAATTAACTTAACGAACTTGTTAAGGCAGGATGGTTATGATATTCCTTTTATTGTAAAAAACGAGAAGCTTGAAAATGGAGATACCTTAATAAAAGGTAAGACGTTGCCATTCTTAGATATGACGTTATACGGTGAATCGGTTTCGGTTAATGCAGATGGATCATTCGCAGTTGCAGTTGAGGAAGCCATTTTTGATGATGCTCAATTTATTTTAAAAGATGGTTTCGGAAATACTGTATCTAAATATACGATGAATTTCACAGTTGGTCACAAGAGTTTTGATGAAGTTCAAGTAACGTGGAATACTGAGCGTGAGGTAAAAGAGTATGCACTATACATAGATGGTCATTTAAAAGAGACGGTTTCAGGAGATACAACTTCCTATACGTTTAAAAATCTTGATGAAGGTGCAAGATATGAATTGGGAATCGCTGCAATCGATACACATAATAATACAAGCGAAATCAAGAAATTAAGTGTACTAACGTTGATTTCAGAGCCGGTAATAGATCCTTTATATGGCATGACGAACACTGTAACAGGTCGAGCTTTTCCGGGTACTAATATCCAACTTCTACTGGGAGGAGAGATGACTCTTGGCTCAGGACAGACAGGCGATGATGGTAGATTTTCTGTTTCATCAAGATCAGTCGGTCCAGGAGTAACCATAAATATTCAGGCAAATACTGGAATTGTTCGAACTGGCTTAGTATCAGTGCTTGTTCAGGACGGAACTGCGCCGGTTAAACCAACAGTCAATCCTGTAACTGACAAAGATGTCGTGATTAGCGGAACCGCGGAGGAAAATGCTGAAATTAAGGTGAAACTTGAGGGCAAAGTAATTGCGGAAGGCACAGCTGATGAGAATGGAAATTATTCCATTGCTATTCCGAAACAGCAAGCGGGAAGCAAGCTGTTTATTACTTCAACCAATACGTCAGGGAATACGAGTCAAGCAACAGAAATCATAGTAAGTGATGTGACAGCTCCAGAAAAACCTGTGGTTAATAAAGTAACAGATGAATCAACTTCAGTGACCGGAACAGCCGAAGCCGGTGCAACAGTAACTGTTAAGGCAGATACTATTGAAATCGGTACAGCAACAGTAGATCAAGAAGGCAACTATGTTGTATCAATTCCTAAACAACAAGTCGGTACACAACTGGAAATCACAGTAGCTGATAAAGCTGGTAACATCAGTGAAGCGGCACGAGTAACGATTTTAGATGTGACGGCACCAGCTATACCGACAGTGAAAGAAGTGACGGATAATTCGACAGAGGTAAAAGGATCTGCGGAAGCGGATTCCGTTATTAGCGTTAAAGTTGAAGGCGCAGAAATTGGCACAGCAACAGCAAACAAAGATGGAGAGTTTGTTGTCGCGATTGCAAAACAACAAGCTGGCACTAAACTAAGTATTACTGCGACAGATGCAGCAGGTAATGTTAGTGAAGTTAAAACAGTAATGGTTGTAGATGTCACAGCACCTGACGCGCCAACAGTTGATAAAGTTACCGACAACTCGACAGTAATTACAGGATCAGGAGAAGTTGATGCTTTGATTACTATTAAAGCGGATGATTCTGAATTGGCGACGACAACTGTTTCTTCAGCCGGCAAATATGAAGCGACAATCTCAGCTCAAAAAGCGGGAACAAAAATTCAAGTAATCGCAACAGATGCTGCGGGGAATACAAGTGAGACAACAGAAGTGACAGTGATGGATGAATCAGCACCAAAAGTTCCGACTGTCAACGAAGTAACAGATCAGTCGACGGTGATTACAGGAAATGCCGAAGCGGAATCGCTTGTTTCGGTTACTGCAAACAACAGCGAATTGGCAACAGCAACAGCTGACGCTGATGGCGAATTCTCTATTGAAATTAAGAAACAACAAGCTGGCACAAAATTAACGGTGACTGCAACAGATGCTGCAGGAAATATCAGTTCTGCAAAAGAAGTCACAGTTCTAGATGTGACAGCACCTAGTGCACCAACCATAAATCACGTAACAGATCAATCGACTAAAGTTACAGGAACAGCTGAAGCCGCGGCACTAGTAACTGTTATGGATGGTAATAAAGAAATTGCTGTAGCAACAGCAAGCGTAGATGGTAACTATTCGATAACGATTCCAAAACAAAAAACAGGAACAGTTTTATCCATTTCTGCGACAGACAAAGCTGGAAATATCAGTTCTGTTAAAGAAGTGGTAGTTACAGATGGTACATCACCAGTGATGGAATTAACGAGTAAAGTAACACATTACTCGACAAGAATTATCGGTACTGTAGAAACCGGTGCAACAATTACAGTTAAAGCAGGATCGAAGTCAATTGGTACGGTAACAGCCAATGAAAAAGGCGAATACGAAGTGAAGATTGAGAAACAAAAAATCGGAACAAAGTTATCGATTATTGCAACAGATGCAGCTGGAAACAACAGTAAAGCAATTTTAGTCACAGTAGAAGATGGCAACTACCCAGATTTGAAACTATCTCACTGGGCATTAGATAAAATCATGTACTTAGCTGACGAAAAAATCATCGGTGGCTACCCAGACGGCGCTTTCCAACCAGAAAAAAACACAACTCGCGCAGAAGCAGCGAAAATGTTAGCGATCGCACTCGATTTGCCAATTGAAGATGTTCCTTCGGGTTACAAGGACGTTTCAGACAAGCATTGGGGCAAAAACTACATTGCAGCGGTTTCAAAAGCAGGGTTGTTTACTGGAAATCCAGACGGTACCTTTGCACCAAATGATGGATTAAAACGTGCTGAAATGGCGAAAATCATTAGCATTGCATACGAATTAGACGCAAGTGATAAAAACCATTTTAGCGATGTGAAGGCCGGACATTGGTCGAAAGGTTATATCTCTGGACTATTTGAAAATGGCATCACGACTGGTTACCCAGATAAAACTTTCCAACCAGGCGAACCAACAACGAGAGCTGAGTATTCCGTATTCTTAGCGAGAGCTAAGAATGAGGAGTTTCGTAAGTAGGAATTATTAAAAATTAAAAGACATGAGTCCGGTACGATACTGGCTCATGTCTTTTAATTTGCTAAAAAACTCCGGATTCACGAATCTAACATTTTTGAAAGCTATTAAATAACAACCTGCTTTGAACAAGCTCTCACATCAACCAGTAAAAAATTAAAAGTATACTATTACCTCATCCCGTCAGAGAAATTTACAAAAAAGGTAAATTACTAATTGACAACTATATGAAATCTGATATATCATATCTCATATAGTTAAGTTTTCAGAAAATTAACTATATAAAAGGTTTTAAAAAATTGATCACAAGTATGGATTGTCACTATTAAAAAAGAAGTACGAACAAGTAAGAGCATACAGCCAAATAATCACAGCAGTAAAATTTCGAATAGACCACAAAATAAGGGAGGATGATTAGCTTTGTTTTATAACAAGTTAAAAGCTCAATTGCAGGCAGATCTAAAAGAAACCGCATTAAGTGTATTCGTCGGATTTCCCAGCACACAAATGGTGGAGATGGTCGCTTATAACGGATTTGATGTAGTGGTAATTGATAATGAACATGGCATGTTGTCAGATGAAAACGTTGAACACATGATTATTGCAGCAGAGAATGCGGGAGTTACGCCGCTGGTTCGGGTAGTATCAAGTGACCCGGCTCATATTCTGAAAGCGATGGACCGAGGTGCCCATGGTGTTCATGTACCGCAAGTAGATGATAAAGAACAGGCCATGCAAGTTGTGAAAGCGGTTAAATATCCACCAATTGGAAAACGAGGAGCAGCTTTCTCAATGAGAGCAGCAAAATATGGAACAGAGCCAATCGCCGAATATTTGGCACATGCCAATACTCAAAGTTTGGTCTGCATTCACATCGAATCAGAAAAAGCGATGGAGAACTTGGAAGAAATTTTAAGTGTCGAAGGAATTGATATGGTCTTTATCGGACCGACTGATTTGTCTGTTTCTTTAGGGTACGGGGGAAGCATCGATCATCCCGACGTGTTAAAAAGTATTGATGAAATTTACCAGTTGGCAACAGAACGTGGAGTAAAAGTAGGAATTCATACGAAGAGTAAAGAAGGTGCAAGACAGCGTGAAGAATGGGGCGCCGACTACGTGTCCTTAACGGTGACTTCTCTCTTAAATGAAGCTTTCAAAGACTATATTACTGGCGTTAAAGAAAAGAAGATAAAACAAAACCACTAAACTAGAGGAGAGATAGACTAATGAATTATGCCAATTTCAGCAAAAAGTTCTCAACTATATCCGCGATTAACATGCTTCCTTTTGAAAAAGACACTAAAGCAATCAACTGGACAGGGTTGGAGGAAAATATTGAATTTCTTCTTGAGAATAAAATGGAAGTCCTTGTTCCCAACGGCAATACAGGTGAATTTTATGCATTGACTGTAGCTGAAGCAAAAGAGGCTACTAACAAAGTTGTTGAACTTGTAGCTGGGCGTGCGACCGTTATGGCTGGTATAGGATACGCAGTAGATACTGCAATCGAATTAGGGAAAGCGGCACAAGAATCGGGAGCGGACTGCGTAATGATTCATCAGCCGATTCATCCTTATATCACCTCAAGAGGGGCGGTTACGTACTTTAAAACAATAATAGAAGCATTGGATATTCCTTCTATTATTTATTTCAAAGATCCTCATCTCAGTGATGAGGTGTTGCAGGAGTTGGCTCCTTTAGAGAAATTGGTAGGAGTTAAATATGCGATTAATGATTTGCCGCGGTTTGCTAAGTTGGTTCAGACAGTTCCTAAAGAATACAATATTGCATGGATTTGCGGAACCGCAGAAAAATGGGCACCTTTCTTCTATAATGCAGGAGCTGTAGGTTTTACATCCGGCTTAGTAAATGTATACCCCGAAAAATCTCTTGAGTTGCTTAATGCTTTGCGTGAAGGAAATCAGGAAACGGTATGGAAAGTATGGAATGAAGTTCTACCATTCGAGGATTTGCGTGCTAAATACAATAACGGCAATAACGTAGTAGTGATCAAGGAAGCCATGGAGCAATTAGGCTTGACAGCAGGCGTTACAAGAGAACCGGTTGATCCGCTGAACGAAGAGGATAAACGAGAGGTTGCTGAGCTTTTAGAGTCTTGGGAAATAGGGTTAAGTAGAATAGTTTAATCAGGATAAAAGGGCTGCCAGTAAACTGATGAGATATTTCGTAGTTTATGGCAGTAATTAAAAGCTATGATTGAAAAAATCTATAAACCAATCAAATAAATCAAACATTAGGAGGATATTATGACAACTCATACAGAAGTTAAAACTTATTTAAATTATATCAATGGGGAATGGTATTCATCTGATACAGGAAAGACAAGCGAAAGTTTCAACCCGTCAAATAAAGATGAAGTAGTTGGTTCGTTCCAACTGTCTTCATCTAATGATCTTGATAACGCAGTAGAAGCGGCGAAAGCGGGCCAAAAAGTCTGGCGCAAACTGTCAGGCACTGCAAGAGGTGATTTTCTTTATAAAGTTGCTTCGGTTCTAGAATCGAAAATAGAATATGTTGCAGAAGCCATGACCAAGGAAATGGGCAAGACGTTTGCAGAAGCGAAAGGTGAAACAGCGCGCGGTGTGGCAATCTTGCGTTATTATGCCGGTGAAGGTATGCGCCCAGTTGGTGAGGTTATTCCATCTTCCGACAGCGAAGCTTTGATGTTCACTAACCGGGTTCCGCTTGGAGTCATCGGTGTTATCACGCCGTGGAACTTTCCCGTCGCAATCCCGATTTGGAAAATGGCACCTGCGCTTATTTACGGAAACTCTGTTGTTTTAAAACCTGCAAGTGATACCGCTGTGACTGCTGCTCGTGTAGTGGAATGCTTCCACGAAGCGGGTCTGCCTGCGGGTGTTATCAACATGGTAACGGGTTCAGGTTCGGTTATCGGCCAAGGCTTGGCAGAGCATCCTGGCGTGGATGGCATTACGTTTACCGGGTCTAATGCAGTTGGCAAACAAATTGGACGTGCAGCACTTGATCGCGGCATTAAGTACCAATTAGAGATGGGCGGGAAAAACCCGGTAATTGTCGCAAACGATGCGGATCTGGACTTAGCAGTGGATGCTACAATTAGCGGTGGTTTAAAATCGACGGGTCAGAAATGTACTGCGACCAGCCGTGTTATTGTACAAAGCGACGTTTACGAGACATTCCGTGAAAAACTCGTGAAAAAAGTGGCCGAAATTACCGTCGGCGATGGCATGGGAAATGGCAATTGGATGGGACCTGTAGCTAGCGAAAATCAGTTGAATAATGTCTTGTCTTATATTGAAAAAGGCAAAGCAGAAGGCGCTGAACTGTTGCACGGTGGAAATCAGCTAACAGAGGGAGCCAATTCTAACGGTTACTTTATTGAACCAACAGTATTTGACAATGTCACAAGTGATATGACAATTGCCCGAGAAGAGATTTTTGGACCAGTACTAGCTTTGATGAAAGTGGATACGATCGAACAGGCACTTGAACTCGCAAATGATTCGGAATATGGCTTGAGTGCTTCGATTTTCACCACCAATATTGGCAATATGCTCGAATTTATTAATGATATGGAAGCTGGGCTTGTGCGTATAAATGCAGAAAGTGCAGGAGTCGAGTTACAAGCACCGTTTGGCGGCATGAAACAATCTAGCTCTCATTCCCGTGAACAGGGCAGAGCGGCCATTGAATTTTTCACTTCGATTAAAACAGTGTTTGTAAAAAAATAAAAAAGCAAAGAAGTATTGTTGATTATACCTTGGGCTGAAACAAATTTTTATTGCAGCTATTGACTTGAATAACAAATCTGATATATCATATTTTATATAATTTGATTTTTCAGAAAGTTTAAATGGGAGGTTCTATGAAACCAACAGTTCTTGTCTATAACCAGATTTCTGAAAAACTACTAAACCAGTTGGCTAATCATTGTTATATTACGCAAGCAACTCCTAGCGAAGGATCTTTTATGGAGCATCTTTCATCCGCTGAAGCGATAATAGGATCAGGCTTGAAGGTCAACAAGAGCCTAGTGGATCATGCGCCCAAATTAAAGTTTGTAGCGAACATCTCCGCGGGTTATGATAATCTAGATCTTGAAGAACTGACTGCCCGTGGAATAGTGGCGACAAACACCCCTGACGTTTTAGTCGAGACGACAGCAGACTTGGTTTTTGGTTTGATGCTGTCGGCGGCGAGAAGAATACCTGAACTTGACCAATATGTGAAGTCCGGTAAGTGGAGCGGCAAAATTTCTAATGAATTGTTCGGAGTAGACATTAACCGTAAAACGCTTGGAATGATTGGCATGGGAAGCATCGGTAAGGCGGTAGCAGCAAGAGCACATCATGGTTTCAAGATGGATATTCTCTATCATAACCGTTCACGAAACGCTGTTGCTGAAGAAGAGTTAAACGCCAAATATATGAGTCTTGAAGATCTATTGAAGAAATCGGATTTTGTCTGTTTGATGGCACCCCTTACTTCTGAAACAATTGGAATGATAGGCAAAAAAGAATTTGAACTGATGAAAGAGACCGCCATTTTTATAAATGGTGCCCGTGGACAACTGGTAAAAGAGGACGAATTGGTCACAGCACTTGAGAGCGGTGAAATCCTTGCTGCCGGGTTAGATGTCTATTTAAAAGAGCCACTTGATGCAAAGAGTCCGTTGCTAAAGTTGAAAAATGTTGTCACTACGCCTCATGTCGCTTCAGCAACGGAAGAAACAAGGTATGAAATGGCGAAATTGGCCATAGAAAATCTAATAAAGGGTTTAACTGGAGAGACGCCTCCAAGTTTGATCAATCCTGAAGTGTTAGAGGTTAATCCAAAGATAAAGTTTGATACCTCATAAAATAGATTATAGAGAAAGGGAGGCCTCAAAATGGACGTTAACATTCATAAGAAAATAAGTCAGCAATCGCGTTCAATTAGAGAACTCATTTATGAAAATTTAAAAGAAGCAATTCTCGGCGGGAGCTATGAACCTGGATTTCATCTGAGAGAACGTGAATTAGCGAAAGAATTTCAAGTAAGCACAACGCCGATTAAAGAAGCTTTACGCCAGTTGGAAAAAGAAGGATTGGTAATTTCAAAAGCAAGAAGAGGTTCATTTGTATCGACGAGTGTCATGAGTTCAGTGGAAGAAATTACCTTGGCACGAGCTGCACTTGAAGGAGTGGCGGCAGGGCTTGCGGCACTGAAAAGAACAGAGGCAGAAGCAGACAAACTTCATATGATTCTTCAGGAAATGAAAAAGTATGCAGAAGAAAAAGATATCGAGAAGTTGCAAGAAGTGAACATTTACTTTCATGAAACAATCCGGGAAGCTGCAAAAAACAATTATATTGCCAACCAGATTGAAGCTGTTCGTTCATTTGACCAGTTTATCCGAAAAAAAGCTTTAGCCGACAAAGAAGAGCATCTTCGTGCTTTTGATGATCATTACAATATTTATCAAAAGATTCGTGACAAAGATCCTGAAGGTGCGGAGTATGCTATGAGAAACCACATTAACCGAACAAAGTCATTTGCTCTAGGAAAACTGAAAGAAGAGAAAGAAAAAGTAGTAAACTCCACTCTCTAATAGCTATTTTTAGAAAAAAATTAAAAAAAGCTTGAGAGCCTGCTTTTTTTTCGTAAATTTGATATATCAGATATCAAAAGAAGTTTTATAATAATTAAGTTCAAGAAAATTAACCTTTTTTTGGAAATGAAAGCGCTTTATAATATAAGAGATAACTTATCGAAAAAAAAGTAAGAAACAGAGCCAAGAACTAGTCAATGGGCTTAGTGGTGAGAAATAGAATTATATGGACCTTTATCTTCGTTTTTTAAATACTCTTAATGCAAAAGGAGCTGAAAGAAATGGAAATTCGTGAAGAAAATGTGGTATCAGCTAAAAAGTCCGTAATGCAAAGAATAATTACTGTTGTGAAAACTTATGGTCCTGCCATCGTAATGGTATTGACGATGATGGGAGCCGGAGATCTTGTTACTTCATCAGTAGCAGGTTCAACGTACGGTTATGCATTGATGTGGTTACTTGCTGGATCACTTTTAATCCGATATGTCATTTGTAATATCATGGGACGATTTCAAATGTACAATAACGAGGGAATGACAATTTTGGAAGGCTATTCACGGCTTCACAAATTTTTTCCATACTTTTTCGGAATAGCCTCTCTGGTTATTGGGCATTTAATTATCGCCCAGATGATAAAAGGATCTGGATTAGCCTTGGCTTGGATGTTCGGCATTGGGGATGCATTTCTTTGGTCGATTGGCGTGGTTTTGATTAGTTTGCTGATTATGGGAAGAAACGCTTACCGTAACGTGGAAATGGTTATGAAGATTCTATTGGGCGTATTAACAATTTGTTTTGTCGGTTTGGCGGTTTACAGTGGCCCTGATGTAGGTGGGATTCTGAGAGGTACCGTTGGATTTGCGCTGCCTGCTGAAGTTGGCACATACAGCGTTATTCTTGTCGCTCTTTCGCTAGTCGGGGCGGTAGCGGGTTCTTTAACAAATTTGATTTATCCTTATTTTCTGCAAGACAGAGGTTGGATCAAACCCGAGCACAAAAAAATTCAGCGGAAAGATTTGTTGTTCGGATTTGGATGTGCCATTGTTTTAAACTTGGCCATTTGGATTGTGGGGGCGGAAATTTTGCGTCCTAATGGCATTCAAGTAGAAAGTGTAGATGATATTTCACGCGCTTTGTCTTTATATATGGGGAACTTTGGATCTTGGATTTTCTACTTGGGCGTTTTCGGAATTTTATACAGCAGTGTAATCGGTACGGCAAACGGTTACGGGAAAGTAATTATGGATTGCTATTACAAAGTTACAAATAGAATTTTGACAAAAGACCAGAAAATAGAAGGAGATCCAAAATTCAAATGGGTTAGTTTGTTTCTACTTATTTCCCCAATTATTTGGTCGATACCAGGGGTTACAGGGTTTATTGCATTGACGTTGTTTACAAATGCATTGAACGTCATCGGCTTACCGGCGATTGCCATCGGGTTGCTAGTCATTTCAAACCAAAAGAAATATTTGGGCAAAAATACAAACAACTGGTTTGAGAATATCGTTCTAGCGTCAACGTCCTTGTTGGCTGTTTGGGGATCATATGAAATTTTGATGAGCTTTTTCTCTTAGGCTAATACCTTAGGGGGAGCAAGTTGCTGTACCAGCAAAAATTGCGTTAGCAGTTGGAGAGTACAACATTTTTTATCCTATATAAATTCGAAAAAAAGTTAGAATATTCAGATATACAAAACTAACCAACCACCAAATTTTTGGTGGTTGGTTTTTATATTTTTATTGAAATGCCAACATCTAAATAAAAATGAAAATTCCGAAAACAGTGTAAAGTATTTTACATATTATTTTTAAAAACTTATTTATAGTTAGAGTAATCAAAAAAAAGGTGAGGAAGCTGATGAGTAAACCCCATATATCATGGTTATCTAAATACATTCAATTTGATACGACTGCAGGTGCAGGGAACGAAGAGAAAGCTTTACTGTTTATGAAGAGCTTGGCTGAGCGTCATCATTTATATACTTTGTATCTTCGCACAGCTGAAAACAAAGGGAACTTAGTCATCGCGTTGAGAGAAAAGGATTTGTTTCCGCTGTTAAAAGATCATCCTGTCTCTTCTGAAACATGGTCAAAGCCGCCGATTGTCCTTCTTTCACATGTCGATGTCGTTGGAGCAAATCCAACAGATTGGGAACAGCCACCATTTTCTGGAGCGGTAGTGGACGATGAAATTTGGGGTAGAGGGGCCATTGATGCCAAACAAATTGGCATGACACATTTAATGACAATGATCGAACTTCAAACTCAGCAAATCAATTGCCCAATCTTACAATTGATCACCTGCGAAGAAGAAACCGGAAGTGAGTTCGGCTTGAAAGCGTTTCTTAAACAATATCCCACACTTTGGAAGGATGCCTTAATTTTAAACGAAGGCGGTGGCTTTCCAATTGAAGTAGAAGGTCGTTCTTTTTACTTAATGGAAACAGGGCAAAAAGGTAACACTTCCTTTACTGTTACAACTTCCGCAGTGGTAAGTCCTAATCCCTACATGCCAACAAATGATGCTGCTTTAAAAGCATTTAGAATTAGTAAAGCCATTACTGACTTTGGTTTAGAGAATGAGCAACTGTCACCTTCCGTACACGATATGTTCTCACAAATAGCAAAAAGTTTAAATGATCAATCCTTAAATAAAGACTGGCAACAGCTAATCGCTAGATTCCCCAAAAAATATCAACGATTTTTTTCCGCATTAACAAAATCAACCATGACTGTGACGAGCATTCAAGGAGGAAAAGCGAGAAAAGACATGAATGGCCAATTTCGTTTAACTGTTGATTCAAGGCACTTACCCAATACAGACGCTACTGTTATTAAAAAAGCCGTCGAAGATACGATCAAGCAAATAGATTCCGCAGCCGAAATTGAATGGCATTCACCTTTTTTCGGCTACGATCAAACAATCGATCCAACGCTCCATCTAATCATAGAAGACCGTTTAAAAGAAAGCTTTCCAGAAGCAAAAACCGTACCGTTTATGACCATTGGCAGCAATGACGGACGATATTTTCAACAAGCAGGTGCAAAAATTGTTGGCTATTGCACTATGTTGCCGCATATGACTTTCGATAAAGTATTGCCACTTGTCCACGGAGTTAACGAAAGAATTTCCATTAAAGATTATGAATTTGGCATCACTCAACTAACGGCAATACTCAAACGCTTAAATGAGACTAGTAATTTAGGAGGGAATGTATGAGAGGTAGCGATTTCAAAATAGTGAAAGAAAAAGTAGATCAAGCCGTTTCTTTAATGGTCGAAAAAAATATAGACACGTGGCTTATCTTAACAAGAGAAGGATCAGATCCTGCAATGCCGCTTTTAGTCGGTGTTCGGTCTGTTCATCAAGCTGCAATTTTCATCAGAAAATCGGGGGATCACATCGTCATAGCTTCTAAAAGCGATACTGGAAGTTATCAAGATACAGGATTATTTCAAAAAGTTCGAACGTATGAGGATTCTATAGAAGAAACATTTATGGCCGCATGGAATGAGATGGATATTCAACATCTCGCATTAAATATTTCTGAACAAGATCACTTATGTGATGGACTGACTTATGGCTTGTATTGCTGGCTACAAGAAACAGTTGGCGCAGAAGCGTTAAATGCAGTAGAGCAGTCTAGTGAAGAACTGCTGGGAGAACTAAGAAGTGTAAAAACGAAAGCAGAAATTCAAACCCTTAAAGCAGCTATTCAAGTAACAACCGATATTTTTGAAACGGTTCATTTAAAGTTAATACCTTACTTAACAGAGCAGGAAATTGGCGAACTGTTTGTAAAAGAGATGAGGGCAAGAGGTGTTAGTTCGGGTCTGGGGTCAGCCTTTGATCCACCATTGGTTTGTGCCGTCAGACATGGCTTAGCACACCGAAAACCAAGCGACAAAACGGTCGAACCGGGTGATATTGTCATCATTGATTTTAGTTTAAAGTATCAAGATTATGTATCAGATATTGCTCGTACGTTTTATTTTCTTAAAAATGGAGAAACTGAGCCGCCAGAAGATGTGAAAGCAGCATTTAAAGCAAGTTACGATGCCATTACGGCCGTTATTGATCAATTGGCGGTGGGTAAAAAAGGCTATGAATTGGATTTAGTAGGAAGAAAAGTTATTGAAAAAGCAGGTTATCCAACAATTCGTCATTCTGTGGGCCATCAAATTGGGAGAGCTACTCATGACGGCGGAACGATTCTAGGACCTCGACGTGAACCGCCAAGAAAAGCAGTAGAAGGCGTAATCCGAGAGCATGAAGTATATGCGATTGAGCCCACTGTCATTCAAGATGATGGTTTGCCTTGCATGATTGTAGAAGAAAATGTGTTGGTTACGGTCGAAGGTGCTCAAGTTCTTAGTAAAAGACAGCAAAAACTATTACTAGTGAAATCGTGAACGGGGGATATCATGGACAGTTTAGTTAAAAAAAGAGTTCACCGGCTCTTAACAGAGTTAATTCGAGCAGATACAAGCAATGAATTGGCAAATGAAATCGAAGCTGCAGAGATTTTACAAGTGTTTTTTGCAGAATATGATATCCATACTGAAATTCTTTACAGCCCTCACGGTAGAGCAAATTTAATTGCCGTTTTAGATGGAGATTCTAGTACCGATCCCATTGTCTTACTATCTCATTTAGATGTTGTTGGACCGGGAGAAAAAGACTGGGTGCATCCTCCTTTTAGCGGGAAAGTCGAAGATGGCGTGCTGTGGGGAAGAGGGGCTCTTGATACTAAACAGCTAACAGCCATGCATGCAGGCGTCATGGTCGAGTTGAAAAAACAAGCTCAAGCTAACGGTTTACGGCAAAATGTAATCTTCTTAGCAACGGCAGACGAAGAAAATGGCAGTGCTGAAGGTATGGGGTTTTTAGTAAATGAGATTCCGCATTGCTTCAAAAATGCCACGATTTTTTCAGAAGGTGGAGGGTTTACCTCACAAGTAGGAGCGCAGCGCTATATGTTTGTAGCGGCTGGTGAAAAAGGGACGGCTACAGTTAAAGTCAAAGCGAATGGTGAGGGAGGACATGCAGGTGCACCCCCTTCGGATCAAGCATTGCTTCATTTACTCGCAAGCTTAACAAATATTTTGCAAAAGACATTTAACCCGCCCCAATATCCAATTTTATCTAATTATATAGAACATTTAGAAGCGGTATTAACGAAAGAAGAACATACCGATGAAAACGAGATTTTTCTATTTCAAATGAGAGATTACATGATGTTTCCAACGGTCACTGTTCAAAACGTCAATGTAGGCAATCAAATCAATGTCATACCTTATTACGCTGAAGCAGAAATCGAAATCAGAGTTTTACCGATGACAACTGAGCAAGAACTAAAACAACAACTTAGCACGGTACTCGATTCGAAATCCGTTAGCTGGGAATTGCTTTCTTTCCAACAAGGTTACGAAAGTAATATTGACAGTTCTGCACTAAGTGAATTAGAAAAACACAGTGCCAATATGAACTACCCGTTAAAAGTTCTACCATTTACGGCTCTTGGAAAAACTGATGGTCGTTTTATCGGTCAACTGGCAAAAGATATTTACGGGATTTCACCAGTGAAAATCCCATTTATCGAAGTTTTAAAGCGAGTCCATAAAGAAAATGAGCGAATTGAATTAGATTCTTTCGATTATGGTCTCGAATTGTTGTGGGAAACCATTGTTCCGATGGCTCAAAAAAGGGGGGATGAAATTGTCGTTACAAAAAGAGAAAGTCGACCAAGCAATTTCGTATCTGAATGAAGGGTTTGCAGATGCATGGCTAATTTATGCAAGTGAAAGCAGTGATCCTTGTTTACCGCTAGTTCCAGGAGTAGCAACAGTCGGTCCAGGTATTTTCTTGTTTACTGCAGACCAAGGCAGTTATGCCATATGCAGCTCTATCGATGCACAAGATATTGAAGAAAGTGGGGTTTTTAATCAAGTCATCAAACATCCTGGCAGCTTAGAAGAAAGCTTGCAAGAATTAATGAATGAGTTGGCTTTGAAGAAAGTTGCGTTAAATTATTCTGTAGAAGAACCGTTAGCAGATGGATTGACTACAGGGAGATATCGTTGGTTGATCAAGGTTTTTGAAAAGTTAGATCCACTTGAATTGGTGTCATCCGAACCGTTCTTAACAAAACTTCGCAGCATCAAATCAGCAACAGAATTGCAAAACATTCAGCAGGCAGTTGATGACACGATTGACATTTATGATGCTGTCTTTGCAAAGTTGAAACCTGGATTAACAGAGAAACAAGCAGGTGACTTGTTTGTCGCAGAAATGTTAAAGCGAGATTTAGTCAATGGAATTGATCGAACACCGTCCAGACCGATTGTGATGAAGAATAATATTGCGCATCGTCCGCCGAGTGATTCGGTGATTGAACCAGGCGACCTCGTGATTTTTGACTTTAGTACAGTATTTAATGGATATGTTTCGGATATTGCGCGAACGGTTTACTTTTTAAAAGAAGGAGAAACAGAGGCTCCTCAACGGATAAGGGATACATTTGAAACCATATATGAAGCCATAAGCAAATGCAAAGAGGCAATGAACCCGGGAAAACAAGGTGTAGAAATTGATGCAATAGCAAGGAATTTGTATATCGAGCGATCGTATCCAGAGATTTCACATGCGACTGGTCATCAAATTGGACAAGATGTCCATGATGGTGGGGTGCTACTCGGTCCTGCTTGGAAGCGGTACGGCTCATCTCCTTATGGGGAGCTTGAAGCAGGCATGGTTTTTACAATAGAGCCGACTATTTTTATGGAAGATGGTATTCATTTTATCGTTGAAGAAAATGTGGTTATCACAGACAACGGAGCGGAATGGCTCAGTCGGAGACAAGATCAGTTAATCTCCATACCATGGAGGCGAGGATCATGAAGAAATACATTATAAAACGCTTAATCCAATCGATTCCTATCCTACTTGGTATCACGATTATGACATTTGCCATTATGCAATTGGCTCCCGGAAATCCAATGGAAACAATGATTAATCCAAAAATCTCTCCGGAAGAAATGCAAAAAATGAGAGATAGCATGGGATTAAATGAACCCATTCATATTCAATATTTCAATTGGATAAAAGAAGTGGTGCAAGGTAATTTGGGGTACACCGTAAAAACAGGTCAGCCGGTTAGTGAGTTGATATTAGAAAGATTGCCAGCCACTTTACTGTTAACAGGAAGCGCATTTGTCATGGCTTTTGTTATCGGAATTCCGTTGGGCGTTTATTCTGCTACTCACCGTTATAAAGCAGGCGACTACTTGTTGACTGTATTTTCATTTATCGGAATTTCGATTCCTTCGTTTTTCCTTGGCTTAGGATTGATCTTCATCTTTGCCTTGAAACTAGGATGGCTACCGACCTCTGGAATGTTGACGATAGGAGCTGATTATACAGGTTTTGCGCTAGCAGGCGATTATTTGAAACACGTCATCATGCCAGCTACGGTTTTAGCCCTTCCAACAATTGCTGTTGTTATGAGATTTACAAGGTCCAGCATGTTAGAAGTGCTAAATCAAGATTATATTCGAACAGCAAATGCAAAAGGCTTGGATAAAAACAAAGTCAACTTGAAGCATGCTTTGAGAAATGCATTAATCCCGGTCATTACAATTTTTGGTCTTTCCATCCCGTTTCTTTTTGGCGGGGCATATATCACTGAATATATTTTCAACTGGCCAGGAATGGGCAGTCTAGGCATCCAAAGTATTGTAGCCCGTGAATACCCTGTCATTATGGCCTTGAATCTCTTTACCTCGGTTTTAGTTATGTCAGGAAATTTGATAGCTGACATTATGTATGCGTGGGCAGATCCGCGAATCCGATATTAAAAAAGAGATACAGAGGGGAGGGATAGGATGACTCAGCAATTTGCACAGGAGATTGAGATCAAACCAAAAAAGAAAGGTGTTTTTGAAACAGACGCGTGGAAACGATTTAAACAAAATAAATTGGCTGTATTTGGAGCAGTGCTTCTAAGTTTGTTTGTTTTCGTAGCTTTATTAGCTCCAGTTCTTGCACCTTACGATCCTTATGTTTCTCAAGTAAACGAATTAGGCACCTATGATGTGCATGCCAGTCCTTCGGCAGATCATTTATTAGGAACTGATAGCCTTGGACGAGATATGCTGAGCAGATTGATATATGGGGCAAGAGTATCACTGAGTGTGGCTTTTGCTGCTGTATTGATCGCCACTATAACCGGTGTCATCCTCGGAATTATTGCGGGCTATTATGGCAAATGGGTAGATACTGCAATTATGAGGTTAACAGATATCGTAATTTGTTTCCCTGTATTGTTTTTAGCCATTTCAATCGCAACGATTTTAAAGCCAAGTATTTTTAACGTCATGATTATCATCGGATTGGTCAGTTGGACAACCATGACGCGGCTAGTTCGAGGAGAAGTGTTGAGAATAAGGGAGACCGAATATATTGAGGCAGCAAGAGCGATGGGACAAAACAATCTTATCATTATGGCCAAGCATATTTTGCCGAATATTATGGCGCCGATTGTCGTTCAGGCAACATTGCAAACCGCTGAAGCGATTTTAACCGAATCTGCTTTAAGCTTTCTCGGAGTCGGTGTTCAACAGCCTGTTCCAAGCTGGGGAAATATGCTGAATGAGGCCACTTCTATTTTGGTTTTACAGTTTAAACCATGGATTTGGATACCCGCCGGATTGGCGATTTTACTAACTATTTTATGTATAAACTTTGTAGGAGATGGCTTACGAGATGCACTAGATCCAAAAACTAAAAAAACCTGAGGGGGTAATGAGATGAAATTTTTCAGACTAGTATTGCTGTTATTGGTAATGGTATTTGTCACGGCGTGTTCAGGAAACGAAGCGAATGTAGAAACGGTTACGTCTGCAACTGAAGGAGAACCAAAAGCTGGTGGTACGGTAACGGTTGCGTTTAATAGTGAGCCAGGAAATTTAAATCCAATGATTTATGCTACAACTTCTGATACGAACGTGACACATATGGTTTACGATTCATTAGTCATTCCTGATGAGGAATTGAAGATGGTCGGAAGCCTAGCAGAGAGCTGGGAAGTTTCTGAAGATAATAAAACCTATACTTTTAAATTGACTGAAGGAGTAACGTGGCACGATGGCGAGCCTTTTACTGCTGAAGATGTTGAATTTACATTTACTGCTTTAGCCGACCCAACATATGATGGTGGTGCATATTGGCGTTCAGAGCCAATTGAAGGTGCTGAAGAATATAAAAATGGTGATGCAGAGTCGATCACTGGAATTGAAGTAGTAGATGATTTAACGATTAAATTTACAACTAAAGAAACATTTGCTCCATTTATTTCCGGATTGTTTGTTGGGGTTCTGCCTAAACATATATTAGGGGATGTAAGCCCTGGTGAATGGGCAAAACACGAATCAAACCGTGAACCTATCGGGACAGGACCATTCAAATTTGTGGAATGGACAACTGGACAATATATTGAGTTAGCGAAAAACGAAGATTATTTTAAAGGAAGCCCGAATTTAGATAAAGTGCTTGTACGCTTCGGTGATGCAAACACAATGTTAGCTTCTTTCATTAGTAAAGATGTCGATATTTCGACTGTTCCTGTAGCAGAAACGCCTTCAGTTAAAAGTTTGGACTTTGCTGAAGTTGTTACACAAAACCAATTGAGTGTTTATTACGTTGGGTTCAACTCGAAAGCAGAGCATTTTGGTGATGTGAAAGTTAGACAAGCGCTAGCTCATGCGGTGGACAAACAAAACATTGCAACGTCTGTGCTTGGTGAATACGGTAACGTTTCAGATGATATTTTCCCATCTAGTCATTGGTCACATAGCCCAGACCTACCAATCTACGATTACGACGTTGAAAAGTCAGCGAAATTACTCGAAGAAGCAGGCTATGAAAAAAATAGCAAAGGGATTTACGAAAAAGATGGAAAAGAACTTGTCTTTACTTTTGAAGTTCCTACAGGAACAAAAGAGCGCGAGCAATCTGCAGTACTTCTGAAACAAATGTGGGAAAAAGTTGGCGTAATCGCAGAAATTCGTTCACTTGATTTCCCAACGTTAGTTACTAAGTTGTTGCCAAAAGATGAAAATGGCGGTCAACGTGAAGTTACAGGAGAAGATTTCTCTGCATACATTTTAGGATTTGGCATTGAAGCCGATCCAGATGAATACAGAAGTTACTTTGGCTCATCTTATCAGCCACCAAATGGTTATAACTTTGTTGGTTACTCAGACCCTACAGTTGATGAGTTGTTAGAAAAACAATCTCAAGAATTAGATTTTGATAAACGCCAAGAATACATTTGGGAAGCTAGCAAAATCTTAGCAGAAGATGAAATCTGGATTCCGCTTTATGAACAAAATGCCCCACACGTAGCAAACAAACGTGTACAAGGTTTCAAACCTGACTTTAGAGGCGCAACATTTAATGCAAAAGACTGGTCGGTTACCGATTAATACGCAATGAAATGTAGCGCGGGAGCAATTGCCGCGCTATCTCCATAGTTATAAAGGAGGCTTTAGTGTGAGCAATAAAAACGATCGCTTTCATCAACTGATGGATCAACTGGAATTAGAAGGTATTTTGTTAACAAGCTTTGAAAATATTCGCTATTTGACCGGGTTTAGTGGCAGCAATGCACTTGTTTATGTCACACGACAAGATACATTTCTTTGGACAGATCAACGATACGAAATTCAATCTCAACAACAATCACCGCAATGCAAAATTGACATTTCACGTGAAGCGATAAAACAATTTAATGCCAAAAAAATAAAAGAAACGCTTACTGGCAAAGTGGGTTTTGAATCAGATAGTCTAACCGTTTCAGAATTCGATTTTTACAAAAGCGCAGCAGGTTCTGTCGAATGGATTCCATTAGGCAATGAGATTTTGCAAATACGCGCCGTCAAAACGTCTGAAGAAATTGTTCTGTTGAAAGAAGCAATTAGAAGAGCTGATTGTGCCTTTTCCAAAGTCTTACCTTATGTCAAAGAAGGAATTTCGGAAGTCGAGTTAAAAGTCGAACTAGAGTATTTGATGGCAAAAGAAGGGCATGAAGGAGCTGCATTTGGAACAATAGTTGCTTTTGGTGAACGAGCGGCTTTGCCGCATGCCATCCCGACTGCTAGAAAGTTAAAGCGTGGTGAAATGGCGTTGATCGACTTTGGATTGAACTACGAAGGTTATATGTCAGATATGACGCGCACCATTAAATTTGGTCCAATCGCCAATGAAGAATCGACTATCTTCGATTTAACATTAAACGCATTAGAAGCATCCATTGATGCAGTAGCTTCTGGAGTAAAGCTTAGTGATTTAGATGAAATTCACCGAAGCTTATTTAGAAAAGCAGGAGTCGAAAAGTATAGCCTGAGAGGGTTAGGTCACGGTGTTGGTCTCCAAATTCATGAATACCCGCGTGTCGTTGAGAAAGGTCCAGGAGCTCTTGAAGAAAACATGGTTTTCACGATTGAGCCAGGACTGTACTTTCCAGATCGATACGGAGTTCGAATTGAAGACATTGTCTTAGTCGATTCAAGCGGCTGTGAGGTGCTAACACAAACACCAAGAGAGATTTGTTTAGGCTGACTGGAGGGATTTAGATGACGAAAATCATTGAGGTAAAAAACCTGAAAACTTATTTTTACGCTGAAGGCAAAGAAGTCCCGGCTGTCGACGGAGTCAGCTTTGATATTAGCCAAGGAGAGACACTGGGGTTAGTAGGTGAGTCTGGGAGCGGTAAAAGTATAACTGCTTTGTCGCTATTATCACTAATTCCAAAGCCACCTGGGAAAATTATCGATGGTGAAATTTTATTCAAAGGTGAAAATATTTTAAATTACAATGAAAAGCAATTGCGAGCAATGCGAGGCAATCAAATTTCAATGATCTTCCAGGAACCAATGACTTCACTAAATCCAGTATTTACGGTGGGAGATCAAATTACAGAAGTACTAATCTTACACAGTAAGTTAAAAAAGAAAGAAGCAAGAAAAAAAGCAATTGAGATGCTGAAACTTGTAGGCATTCCGCTAGCAGAGAAAAGAGTAGATGAATATCCGCATCAATTATCTGGAGGAATGAGACAACGCGTGATGATTGCAATGGCATTGGCATGTAATCCGGCATTATTAATCGCTGATGAACCTACAACAGCTTTAGATGTTACTACACAAGCACAAGTGTTGGAACTAATGAAAGAATTAAAAACTAAATTTGAAATGGCCACTTTATTAATCACACACGATTTAGGAGTAGTGTCTGAAGTTGCCGATAAAGTAGCAGTTATGTATTTAGGAAGAATCGTCGAATATGCTACAGTCGAATCATTTTTCTCAAAGCCTCTTCACCCGTATTCAGTCGGACTGATAAACTCCATCCCGAGTATGTTTGATGAAGTTGACCGCCTAAATCCGATTCCAGGACAAGTCCCTCATCCGACGGAACTGCGAAAAGGTTGTCGCTTTCATACAAGATGCCCTCACGCCAAGCAAATATGTATTGATGAAGAACCAGAACTTTTACCGGTCAAAGATAAGCAAGTTAGATGTTGGATGTATACCAAACAGTATGAATTTGAGGGGGCACATTAAGTGAGCACCTTACTAGAAGTAGACGGCATAAAAAAATGGTTTGGTTTGGAACGAGAAGGATTGTTTGGCGGGGAAAGACAATTTGTTAAAGCGGTAGATGACATTAGTTTTACGATTAATAAAGGTGAGACATTAGGTTTAGTAGGTGAGTCAGGCTGCGGTAAATCTACTGCTGGCAGAACCATTTTGCGGTTGATTGAAGCTACGGAAGGAAAAGTAGTGTTAGATGGAACCAATTTATATGACTTAAAAGCGAAGGATTTGAAAAAGCTAAGAAAAGATATGCAAATTGTATTTCAAGATCCCTATGCTTCTTTAAATCCGCGGATGAAAGTAAAAGATATTTTAGAAGAACCCATCAAAATTCATACAACATTAACAAAGCAACAAAGAGAAGAAAAAATCAAGCAAGTAATCAGCGATGTTGGGCTAAATGCGATGTATCTAGAGCGCTACCCGCACGAATTTTCAGGCGGGCAAAGACAACGGATCGGCATCGCTCGAGCATTAGTAGTTGAACCAAAACTGATCATCATGGATGAGCCTGTATCTGCTTTAGACGTTTCTGTGCAAGCCCAAGTGCTAAATTTAATCCAAGACATTCAAGAAAAATACAATCTTACTTATTTATTCATTACTCATAATTTAAGTGTAGTCAAACACATATCTGATCGAGTAGCTGTCATGTATTTAGGTCGGATCGTGGAAATTGGTGACAAAAGCGCATTTTTCAAAGAGCCGTTGCACCCTTATTCCAAAGCGCTAATCAGCGCAATTCCAGAAACAAGTCAACTAAACCGAAGAGAGCGGGTTATTTTAAAAGGGGATATTCCAAGTCCAGTTAATCCGCCTTCCGGTTGTCGTTTTCACACACGTTGTCCATTTGCAATGGATAAATGCCGAGAAGTTGAACCAGCATTAACAGAAATTGGACAAGATCATTTTGTCGCATGCCATTTATATGAAGTAGGAGGAGAAGTTATTGGAAAAATATGATGTTGTTATTGTAGGTGCTGGAATTATCGGCTGTTCGATTGCTTATCATTTAGCAGAAAAAGGATGTAGCAATGTATTGGTAATTGATAAAGGGGGAATCGCTTCTGATATAACAGGAATTTGCCCTGGAGGAATTCGCCAACAATGGGGAACCGAAATCAATTGTGTAATGTCCAGAGAGTCGGCAAAATTTTTTCGAACGATTAACGAGCACCTCCACCCTGAGCATGAAATCAAATACCGAGAAGTGGGGTATTTATATACATTCCACACAGACCAAGTATGGCAAAACTCATTAGAAAACGTAAAGCTCCAAAATAGTTTAGGAATCCCAACAGAAGTATTACTGCCAAAAGAAGTTGCTCGGTTAATCCCTAATATAAACCAAGACAGCTTTATCGCAGCCTCGTATTGCAAAACAGACGGATTTGTAGATGATGCTTATCACGTCACACAAAGCTTTGCTGATGCAGCCAAACGAAAAGGCGTGAAGTTTGTGACGGATGAAGTTGAAGGAATTGTGGTAGAAGGTGGCAAGGTCGTAGGTGTCCAAACGGCAAACAAAGGAACGATACAAGCTGATAAAGTTGTGAATGCCGCAGGGCTTGGCTCGAAGCGTTTGAGTGAAACAGCTGGTGTAGAGTTGCCGATAACATTTGAAAAACGTCGAATTCTTTACACAAACCGTGTCGAAGAACGTGTGTTAGAACCGTTACTCGTAAGCTTTGAAAAAGGATTCGCAGCAAAGCAATTAACAGATGGCACCATTTATTGTAGTTATATTGGAAAAGACTTGCAACCTCCATATTCTATGTTCGATTTTCAAGCAAAAGCAGCAGAAGTCGGAATGGAATTGTTCCCGCCTATGGAAAACGTTGAATTTAGAACACATGTCGATGGCACGTATGATAGCACACCTGATCATCAAGCGATTCTTGGTGAAGTTGATGAGCTAGGGGATTATTATTTAGCTGTTGGAATGAGTGGACATGGATTTATGATGTCACCAGCCATTGGCGATTCTGTTTCTTCTATTGTGTTAGGTGAGAAAGCAACAATTGATGTATCCTCTTTAAACTTAAGAAGATTTGTTCAAAACAAACTTATTTTAGAACCAAGTGTCGTTTAAAGAAAGGAGAAAAACATGCCAAATTTAATTATTCATTTTCATAATAGCGATATTCAAGTGAGAGCTGAATTGCTCACTGAGAAAGCACCTAAAACAACTAAAGAGTTAATGAGCGTTTTATCTAGCGCTTATGACACTACTGGGAAACACGCGATGTATACAGGAAAAGAAATTAGCGTTCAATTAGCGGAAACCTTGTTTCAAGATTCCGAATTAGGTGAGCAGGTAAAAGAGAATTTAACCTGCTTTCCACAGCCAGGGGATATTTTGTTTACTTATATGCCAAAATACGCTTGGGCAGGAATACCATCAAAAATTTTTGATGTGGGAATATTTTATGGCAGCAATGCGCGAACTTTTTTCCCGATGGGCTGGCTACCAGGAAATTTATTCGCCCGCGTTGTAAATGAAGATTTAGAGAAACTAGCAAAAATGGGAGACTTAACGTTAACCGGTGGGCAGCAAAAGTTGAGTTTAAGTATTGAAGAGTAAAAGCTGATTGCTCGTTTCGTTGACAAAAAAACACCTTCGGATTAGTTGATGTAAGTCATCCCTAATCCGAAGGTGTTTCCATTTTTTATTTCATTACTTTAAGAGCAAGTGTTTCAGGTAAAAAACGTTCTATGGCATCTAACGCTTTGATGATGTCTTCTTTTGTATTATATAGATGTGGAGCTAGACGAATCACATCTTTTCTGGCAGAAAGAATAATGCCTTCAGATCTCAATAATTGCTCCATCTTATTGCCATCTTCACAGTATATTGCGGTTGTTGGACCCTTATCTGCAACGGTTAAAGGACTGGCTATCTTCAAGTTTCGTTTTTGTGCTTCTTCTAGTGTGAAAGCAGAAAGTTCGTTTAAATAACTTTCAATTTTATCTGTACCAATAGATAAAATATAATCTAACGCAGCATTAGCGACATACGCATTAACTACTGGTGGAGTTCCGGTATTAAAGCGATTCGCGCCTTCACCATATTCTAAAAGGTCGTGGTGGAAGCCGAAAATATTTTTTTGACCAAACCAGCCAATTGTTGAAGGCTCTAAAGTTTCTGCTAACTCTTTTCGAACATACATAAATGCAATACCTGGAATACCAAGAAGGTATTTTTGCATGCCTGCTACTAAAATATCTACACCTGTTTCTTGTACATCAATCGTTACAGAGCCAGCTGATTGGTAAGCATCAACAAAAAGTAAAGAGCCTTTACTATGAGCGATGTCTGCAATAGCTTTTAAGTCTTGTTTAAAGCCATTGTAGTAAGAAACATGCGGAATACACGTTAGTTTCGTATTCTCAGTAATGTACTTATTATAGTAAGAAATGGATATTTTTTCATCCTTTTCAGGAATGTATGTAATGGAAAAGTCTTGCTTTTTTTGCTGAGCCAGGATGGATTGTCCAATACATGGGAAATCCATATCAGTAGTGACGACGTCTTTACATGACAATGGTAATGAGTGTAGTATAGAAGAAATACAATCTGACACTGATCCCATGATTGCAACTTCTGAAACATCGCAATTAATTAATTCAGCAAATTTTCGTTTAGCTGAATTGGTGACGTTCATCCATTCAATCCAATCCATACCCGAACCTACTAAACTTTCTTGATAATCCTTAAGTGCTTCTAAAGCTTTGTTGGACATGGCGCTTTGTGAACAGCTAGATAATACAGTCAACGTATTTAATGTCGGGAAATCTTTTCGGTAGTTTTGCATATAATAACTTCCTTTCAAATTGGAGTGAAAAATTATGGATGATAATATGAGAGAACTGGAGTTGCTAAATCCTTGGTTTGATAAATTACCTTATGACTGGAACAGTTTATCGAATTATGGAACTGAAGTAAGTTGTAAGAAAAACACCATTCTTTTCAACCAAAATGAACCTGGAGAATTTATCTATATGGTTCGTTCAGGAAGAGTGCGCTTGTATTTAATATCTTCTAGCGGTGAAGAAAAAGCCTTATCAATTATAGGAGAAAACGGAATACTTGGTGAGTGTTGCTTAGGCCAAGATTCAATACATTCTACAAACGCTGTCTGCGCATCTGAAGTAAGATTGCAGAAAATATCTAGAAATGATTTTCTCCACTTTATTGCACAAAAACCCGAATACATTCTACAAACTTTGGATTTAATCACTAAAAAGTATCGCCTTCTTTGCATGCAATCTCTTCACCTCAGCTATATGAAATCTTTACCCCGAATTTGTGGCTTGCTAATCCAACTTGCATTAAAGTATTCAGTAAAACAAGAAGGAAATAAGCATCAGCTTACAATTCTTTTCACCCAACAAGAAATGGCCAATTTGTTAGGGACTACTAGAGTGACAGTTGCCAAAAACATGAAATGGCTTGAAGATAACAACTACATTTTTAAAGATAATAAATACTACATAATTAACGATATTAAAGAATTAAACGAGCTTAGCAAAGATCAGTTTGACTAATTTCATTTTAATAATAAAAATGGTAGATGTATGTAAATTACTTTACATCTAGCCATATAATAACGAGATTATTGTTTGAACAAAATAAATTGAAGTGACACTTAGTGCTTACTAGAAGCCTAAGTGTTATTTTTATGGTCAAATTGTCGGGGAGATGCAGTTTTTTGGTTGAAGAAGAAAACTCAGTAAAAAAAGAAAAAGTTCATGTAAAGAAGCAAAAAATTCATGTAAGAGCTGCGAACACCCGGGTTAAAAAGAAAAAACTTCATGTAAGAATCACATACACCCGGGTTAAAACCACACTCCCCCAAAATACCCAATTCACATTTTATGTTGCTGTTTACAAAAATTTGATGTAAAATTACCAGTAATAATTTGAAAACGCTTACAATTCTGAATTTATTCATCCAGAAGCCATCGCTCATCAAAAGACATAAGCGATTTCGCCCTTTTGTGCAATCGTTTGCACAAAAATCAGAAAGAGATGTCTCACTCATAAAAGGAGGGTGTATTGTCAATCTACAGGCTATTCTAAAGCAAATAGAAAGGGAGATGACAGCGTGAAGATGAGCAAGAAATGGAAACAGAAATTTTTAATGGTAATGGCATTATTGCTAGTAATGGGTACGTGGACGCCGTTTGTTCAAGTTCAACCGGTACAGGCGGAAGATTCGACAGCGACGAATGATCGAGAAGTGCGTTTGTCTTATATTCGCGAAGATCAAACATACGGGGATTGGAATATTTGGGCGTGGAACACAGGAAGAGTTAATGATCAAATCAATTTTGAATCGTATGACGGCGGGGTAGCTGTAGCTCATATTGCGGTAGCGCCAGAAACGAAGGAATTTGGATTTGTTTTGCGCAGCACCGAAGATTGGAATACAGCCCAAAAAGAATTTGGAGATCGCTTTATCCAGGTAAATAAAAATGATTCTTTAACAAAAGCTTTTGTTACAAGTGGAAAAGAACAGATTCGCATTGTACCGGATGGGTCGGCGCCTGTTATCGATAACGGAGACGCCATGTTTTATTACCGAGACAAAGAGCTTTTCGCAACGGACGCGATGAATACCATTGAAAAAGTGGAATTGCAGTTTGATGGCGAGACGCATGAAATGACGTATGAACCGGAAAATGAGCGGTTTGTGTTTTTAGCAAATGATATTCCGACGGGTGAACATCCTTATACATACCTCGTGACAAAAGCGGGTGTGACAACGGAAGTTACGGATCCTTACAATACGGTAGACGGTGTTTCGACGCTTGTATTTAACCAAGCGGATTTGACGGTGAGCGGCACTGTAGCACCCGCAGCCATCGATTCCAATCAAAACGCGGTGTTGTCTGTTGATATTGAAGGGATAACAGAAGACGTTCAACTTTCAAAAATTGTTGCGGATACTTCTCTTTTAGGTGGATCTGCTCAACTAGAAATTGATCCGACCTTAAAAGAAATTTCGATTGCCGTAGACGATGATATAGCGGCAGGTTTAAAGGCGATTCCGTTAACAGTGACGGATTCTTATGGCAATTTGTATAAAGGAACGGCAGAAGTAGAAGTGAAAACTCGACAGTCGGTCGGAGAAGGAGATTTTGACTGGGACGAGTCGGTTATTTACTTTATGTTAACGGACCGATTTTTTGATGGGGATGCATCTAATAACGACCCTTACGATTTAAATTACGATAAGGAGTCGCGTGGTACGTACCAAGGTGGCGATTTTAAAGGCATTACAAAAAAACTGGATTATTTAGATGAGCTTGGGGTTAATACAATTTGGATTAGTCCGGTTGTAGAAAACATTAAATACGATGTTCGTTATTACGAAACGTCAGAACCGTATTATGGCTATCACGGTTACTGGGCCAATAATTTTGGAGAGTTAAATCCGCATTTTGGCACGATGGAAGAGTTTCATAACCTGATTGACGGGGCACACGACCGCAACATGAAAATTATGGTCGATGTGGTGGTCAATCACACAGGATACGGCTTAAAAGAAATTGATGGTTCGATCACTAACCCGCCAGCGGGCTATCCATCAGATGCCGACCGGGCAAGGTTTAGTGATTTGCTTCGTCAAGGGGCGGACGTAGGTACAGATGAAGTGGTCGGTGAACTAGCGGGACTTCCAGACTTTATCACAGAAGATCCAAACGTTCGCAAACAAATTATTGATTGGCAAACCGATTGGATTGAAAAAGCCACGACAGAAAACGGCAATACAATCGATTATTTCCGTGTGGATACGGTGAAACACGTAGAAGATGCGACGTGGATGCAGTTTAAAAATGCTTTAACGGAAAAAATGCCGGAATTTAAAATGATCGGTGAAGCTTGGGGCGCGAAAGTGGACAATACGTTAGGCTATCTTGAAACGGGCACGATGGATTCACTATTAGACTTTGGTTTTAAAGAAACAGCTCGTTCATTTGTGAACGGCAGTTTAGAAGCAGCTAACGCGTCTCTTACTGCACGAAACGCGAAATTGGATAACACGGCAACACTCGGGCAGTTTTTAGGAAGCCATGACGAAGAAGGGTTCCTTCATTCACTTGCTGGGGATAAAGGAAAGTTACAAGTCGCAGCGACTCTTCAAGCAACAGCAAAAGGCCAACCTGTGATTTATTACGGAGAAGAGCTTGGCCAAACAGGAGCTAATAATTATCCGCAATACGATAATCGTTATGATTTTGCGTGGGATCAAGTGGAAGGCAATGAGGTTTTGGCGCATTACACCAAAATTTTAAACTTTAGAGAAGATTATTCGAAAGTGTTTGCGAAAGGTGAACGCACGCTTGTTGGAGGATCTGATAAAGATCAATTCCTCTTGTTTTCTCGTGACTATCAAGACCAAAAAGTTTACGTTGGTCTAAACGTAGCAGAAGAAAGCAAAGCAGTGACTTTAACCGTGGATTCTGCAGACGCTGTTGTGACCGATGCATATTCGGGTACGGAATATACAGCAACAGCAGGAAAAGTAAACCTAACACTTCCAGGAAAAGCAGATGGCGGTACGGTGTTATTGACGGTTAATGGAGGCAATATTACCGGTGTTGCGAAAGACAACGGTGAAGTAGTGGTTGAACCAGTACCGGAAAACAATATCCGCATTCACTATAAGCGCGAAGACAATGTTTATAAAAACTACGGGGCATGGCTATGGAATGATGTTGCGTCTCCTTCTGCAAACTGGCCAGTAGGGGCGACGATGTTTGAAAAAACCGATAGTTACGGAGCTTATATCGACGTGCCATTAGCTGACGGCGCGAAAAATATCGGCTTTCTTGTAATGGACATTACCGCGGGTGACGCGGGCAAAGACGGTGGAGACAAAGGCTTTACGATTTCTTCGCCACAAGCAAATGAAATTTGGATTAAGCAAGGTTCAGACAAAGTGTATACGTACGAACCTGTAGATTTGCCAGCAAATACTGTTCGCATTCATTACACGCGTGATGCGGCAGATTACGATGACTTTGGCATATGGAACTGGGGCGATGTCGCGTCTCCTTCAGAAGACTGGCCAACAGGCGCGGTCAATTTTGATGGAACAGATCGTTACGGTGCCTATGCTGATATCAAGTTAACTGAAGCTGCAAAAGAAATCGGGTTTTTAGTAGTCAATGAAAAAACGCAAGAAAAAGATGCAGGCGATAAATCATTCAACTTGTTGGATAAATTCAATCACTTATGGATCAAACAAGGAGACGATACGGTGTACGTTTCTCCTTATGATGAAGTCGCATCAGGTCTTGGGTCAGCTGAAATTGTTTCAGAAAATACACTGCTTTTAAGGTTTAATAGCACAGATGGCTTAACTTCTGAAAAATTAGTAGCTGGGTTAACGATTCAAGATGCGGGCGGCGCAGCTGTTGGAGTAGAAGCGGCAAAAATTACAGGAGACAAAACCGTCGAAGTTACAGCGCAATTTAAATTAGACAAATTGCCACTATCCGTTACGTATGCCGGCAGAACGGTGTCAGCTACTACCGGGTGGAGAATGTTGGATAAGACATTTGCTTATGACGGCGATGACCTCGGCGCAACGTATAAAGAAGGCCACGCGACATTGAAGTTATGGGCGCCAAAAGCAAGCAAAGTCGTCGCGAATTTCTATGATAAAAAAGATGCGACGACGTTACTTGGCAGTATCGAATTATCACTTGGCGATCAAGGTGTTTGGTCAAGGGACATTGCACCAAGCGAATTAGGTGTGAAAGATTTAAAAGGGTATTACTATCAATACGAAGTGACAAATGACGGCGTTACGAAAAACGTATTAGATCCGTATGCTAAATCGATGGCGGCGTTTACGGTAAATACAAAAGGTGAAGCAGGTCCAGACGGAGACAAAGTAGGAAAAGCCGCGATTGTCGATTTGAGCGGGACAGACCCGAAAGGTTTCAGTCATGCATCAATTGACGGCTATGAAAAACGAGAAGATGCCGTGATTTACGAAGTGCATATTCGTGACTTTACCGCAGATCCTTCTATTGAAAAGAAATTGAAATCGAGATGGGGATCGTACACGGCGTTTATCGACAAATTGGATTACATTAAATCGCTTGGCGTTACCCATGTTCAATTGCTGCCAGTGATGGCTTGGTATTTTGGCGATGAAACGAAAATGGGTGAAAGAGAACAAAACTATTCCGCTCTTGGCAATGAATACAATTGGGGATATGATCCACACAATTACTTCTCGCCAGATGGTGCGTATTCACAAGACGCGACCGATCCTGAATTGCGCGTCAAAGAACTAAAAGCATTGATCGATGCAATTCATGATGCAGACATGGGTGTGGTGTTGGATGTGGTTTATACGCATACGGCACAAACGAGTTTATTGAATGACATCGTGCCAGATTATTACGCGTATCAAGACGATAAAGGCAACTTCCTTGGCGGATTTGGCAACAACTTAGCAACAAGCCATACGATGGCTGAAAAACTAATGGTCGACTCTGTAAAGTATTGGTTTGATGAATACAAAATTGACGGCATGCGATTTGATATGATGGGCGACGCTACGTATCCGTCTATCCAAAACGCCTACAATGCAGCAGCTGCCATCAATCCAGATGCGTTATTCATCGGAGAAGGATGGCGAACGTTTGCCGGGCATCTTGCAGACCCAGACCTTGCCGGAATGGGTGCTGATCAAGATTGGATGGACAAAACAGATGACGTAGGCGTCTTTTCAGACGAAATGCGAAACGAACTGAAATCTGGTTTTGGCTCTGAAGGCGAACCGCGATTTATCACAGGTGGGGCACGAAACGTAGCTACGATTTTCAATAACATTAAAGGCCAACCATCGAATACGGCCGCTGACGATCCGGGCGACATGGTTCAATATATCGCCGCACACGACAATTTACCGCTTTATGACGTGATTGCGCAATCGATTAAAAAAGATCCAGCAATTCCGGAAAACAATCTCGAAATTCACAAACGCATTCGCATCGGCAACTCGCTCGTGTTAACGTCTCAAGGAACCGCCTTTATCCATGCTGGCCAAGAATACGGCCGGACAAAGCAATGGTTTGGCGAGGGCGTCCCTGAGCAAAAATACCACGAATTAAAAGATGAAACGGGCAACTCATTCGGCTACTTTATCCATGATTCGTATGATTCTTCCGATGCCATCAATCAGTTTGATTGGCAAAAAGCAACAAACAAAAAAGACTTTGCCGTTAACAACACAACGCGTACCTATACAGAAGGCTTGATCGAGTTAAGAAAATCGACTGACGCTTTCCGCTTAGGAGAAAAAGAGCTAGTGGACAAAAATGTTTCTCTACTCAATATTCCGGAAATGAAAGATTCCGACTTAGTCATTGCGTACGAAAATAAATCCACCGACAACACAGGAAATTACTACGTATTCGTCAATGCGGACAACAAAGCCCGTACGTTTACATTAAGCGACTACGATTTCTCAAACGGTGAAATTGTCGTAGATAACGACGAAGCAGGAGCCAAAAAAGTCTCGAAACCATCCGGCTTTACGTTATCAAAAGACACGTTGAAAGTTGATCCATTGACGACGATTGTCATTAAAGTGGAGGAGAAAAAGAAGAAAAAAGAGAAGCGTTAAGATGAATCTCTTGCCAATTGGGGACTACCTAATTGGTAAGAGGTTTTTTAACACTTAATAAATGTAGAGTTATTTGGCTAGATTTTCCGCAAAAAAAGAACAGATTCTCACTACCCTTAACCATAAATGTAAGTTAATTAAAACTTTATACCTAAAATTTAAATTGACCAAATAGATAGTGGTATGTATAATAAATTCAAATAATTCAAACTAAACGGAGTGAAAAATCTTAGTGCCTGTCTCGAAATTAGAAGACCTATGCGCTTCATATACTGACTTAACAACAGAAGATATTCATGTATTAAAACGAGCAGCTTCTACGTTGCAAATGTACGCTGACCTTTCAGAATCTTATATGTTTATCGATTGTAAAATGAAGGACAGTGAAAATGCCATTGTCGTAGCAGAAGCTTTTCCATCATCGAACGGTCAGCTTTATGAAAATTCAGTGGTTGGAAAAATTGTATTTGAGTCTTTCGAGCCTGGTGTTTTTTACAGCTACCGTAAAGGAAAAAAGTCAGCCATTCGCAAAGCCTTAACACAAGAAGGTAGATCTGTAGAACAAAGTGTTATGCCCCTCAGCAACGGCGCTGATCAAGTAATTGGGGTCATCATTCAAGAAAAAGAGATTCCTTCTTTGCTGACGATGAACAATGATTCACGAAGTTTTTCGTTAAACTCTAAATCATTTGATGAAGTGCTTGGAGAAAACAATCGAGGCTTGCCATTGGTATCAGATTTGCTAATGGAAATTTTCTTGCTAACAGATGCTGAAAATCGTCTAGTATATGTCAATCCTGTAGGCGTTCAATTTATAGTTGAAATGAGCCAACAAGAAAAGTTTAAAGATAAAAATTTACTAGAGTTGCTACCTTTTCTTCAGCCGGTTTATGACCAAGAAGAAGATGTCTTTGTTTTTGAGTTAACGTTAGACAATAAAACTTTAGTTGTGAAAAAAGTGAGGTTAAGAGAAGCAGGCAAGATAAAAGGCACATTGCTTATCATTCAAGATTTAACCGAACTTCGGATGAAAGAAAAAGAGTTGATGATGAAGTCACTCGTGATCCAAGAAATCCACCACCGAGTCAAAAACAATCTTCAAACCATTGCCAGCTTAATCAGGCTACAAATGCGAAAAGGCATCCCACCTGAGAGTAAAGTTTACTTTGAAGACACATTAAATCGTGTTTTTAGCATATCAACGGTTTACGAACTGATTTTAGCGAATGAAAACGTTGATGAGGACGATGTGGATATTGTTAAGTTGGTAGAAAAAATAGCTTCTACAATGATTATCAATGAACACGACAAAAAAATTCACTTGCGGATTGTAGCAAATGGTAATAAAATAATATTCCCTTCCAAGAAAGCGGTTTCAATTTCATTAATAATAAATGAACTGGTTCAAAATTCAGTAAAACATGCTTTTGCTGCAAATGATGAAGGTGAGATTGTCGTCAGTTTTTCTGCTGATCAAGAATTTTTAGAGCTTCACATTTCCGACAACGGCGTCGGAATGAACAAGCTCGAACCGCCATCAGGGTTAGGATTAGAAATCGTGAAAAATTTAGTTCTGCATGATTTGAATGGTAAATTTCAATACTTACCTAAAACCAAAGGGACATTAGCCGCAATTCAGTTTCCAATAAGTCCGGAGGTAATTGTTGATGATGAAGAAAAGGATTTTAATAGCGGAAGATGAATCGATTATTCGCATGGATATTAAGATGATGTTAGAAGACAATGGTTATGAAGTGGTAGGTGAGGCAGGAGACGGGGATCGCGCAATTGAGTTGGCATATGAACTGAGGCCGGACTTAATATTGATGGACATTAAAATGCCGAAACTAGACGGTTTAAAAGCCAGTCGCATCATAGCCAATCAATTGGATCTTCCGATGTTGATCTTGACGGCTTATAGCCAAAAGGAATTTATCGAAAAAGCGCAGCAAGATAATATTTTGGGCTATCTCGTAAAACCGATATCCGAAACGAATTTGCTGCCAGCGATTGAAATAGCGCTCCATCAAGCCGGAAAAGCTAAGCAATTAAAAGAAGGCGTAAAGAATGCGGAACAACAAGTGGAGATCAGAAAATTGATCGAACGATCCAAAGGCATTTTGATGCAAGAAGAACAACTAACGGAAAAAGAAGCTTTTAAAAAGCTACGAGATATCAGCATGTCTCGGCGAATGACAATGGAGTCAGTCGCCACTGAAATTCTTGCTACCCAAAAGTGAATAACTAGAGCAAAGACGCTTAAAAAGAACGTTTTTTAAGTGTCTTTTTTTTATTGCATTAATGGAGGTGATGGGTATAAGGGGATCAAGGCATTTCGGGGAAATCTTACATACTAACAAAGGGGGAAATAAAAAATGGCAATGATCGGAACGGTAATTGTTTATATAATTATGATTTGTGCAGTGTTAGGTGCTTTTGCAGCGATTAAAAACCCAGACGAAGGTATCGGCAGAGAATTTATGACGGGCCTTCAAACAATCGGACATATTTTTGTGCCAGCAGCAGGTATTATGGCCTCTATTCCTTATTTAACTTGGTTTATCAACAAGTTTATCAGTCCAGCATTTCAAGCAATTGGTGCAGACCCAGCCATTGCGGCAACGTCTATTCTTGCAACGGATATGGGGGGATATCAGTTAGCAGAAGCGTTGAAAGTTACGAACGAAGGTTGGATTATGGCTATGATCGTCGGCTATATGGCTGGAGCTACAATTGTTTTCTCTATTCCAATGGGCTTGGCATTGCTTGATAAACGTGACCATAAATATATGGCGCTTGGCATCATGTCTGGTGTATTGACGATTCCTATCGGAGCATTTCTTGCTTCTGTCATGGTGGTATTGTTCAACACAGAAATTCGCGATGTGATTAGTACAACAGCGGCATCGCCGTATGAGTTTGTGATTAGTTATGGGCAAATCTTTATCAATTTATTGCCACTTTTAATATTTGTTATTTTGATCGCAGCAGGATTGAAATTCTTCCCGCGTGCAATGGTAAGCGGCTTTATGATTTTTGGCCGCTTGATGGATGCAGCGATCAAAATCGTTCTTGTGTTTTCAATCGTGGAAATTTTCACTGGCTTCTTCTCAATGGTATTCGGCGCTTGGGGCTTCCATCCAATTATGGCTGACCAAGCCGATCAATTCCGAGCACTTGAAACAGCTGGTTACATCGGAATTATGTTAGCAGGAGCGTTCCCAATGGTTTACTTGTTGCGTAAATACGCATCTAAACCACTTGAAGCTGCAGGCCAAAAAATTGGTTTATCGTCAATTGGTAGTGCAGGAATTTTAGCAACAATGGCAAACATTTTAGCGATGTTTGCATTGATCAGAGAAATGCCACCAAAAGACAAAGTAATTAATATTTCATTCGCAGTGTGTGCGGCGTTTATGCTAGGCGATCATTTATCGTTCACAGCAAACTTCCAGCCGAACATCATTTTACCGGTCATTATCGGTAAATTGGCAGCGGGTATCATCGCAATTGGATTTGCTTACTGGTTATCAGTTCCTACTGCTTTAAAACTAGAAGAAAAAGATCGCGCTGACGGCACGATCAGACCAGGCGAATATTTAACAGACGAAGAAAAAGTAGTTGGCAAAGACAACGGGAAATTAGTGGAGAAGGAAACTCCTGCTGAAGTTTAATCTTGCACGAAGTAAGGAGGAGAATTGGAATGAGTGAAGAGAAAAAACGATTTATCCAAGAATTTGTACCAGGTAAACAATTGACATTGAGCCATTTAATCGCTAATCCAGACCCGGATATGTTTGTGAAATTGGGGATTCCGATGGCGGGAGCTTTAGGGATCATGACGTGCACACCAAGTGAAACGGTAATTATTGCAGCTGATTTAGCAACAAAAGCGGCAAATGTTTCGATAGGATTTTTAGACCGATTTACGGGGAGTTTGGTAATTGTCGGGACGGTTTCCGAAGTGGACATGGCTATGCAAGAGATTAATCGATTTTTGTCAGAAAAATTAGGGTATACGCCAGCAAAAATCACCCTATCATAAGGACGTGTTAGCGTTATGAAAAATAGAGCAATGCTTATTGGTTCGATCGGAGCCGGCAAGTCTACTTTGACAAATGCGCTATTGGGTAAAGATGTAGAAGCGTATAAAACACAAACCTTAACCTATTACGACTGGATTGTGGATACTCCTGGAGAGTACACCGAAAATCCGCTTTTTTATAAAAGCATCATGGCGACAGCTCTAGAAGTAACACATGTCTTTTATCTGCAAGATGCGACAAATGGCAAAATGATTTTCCCGCATGGCTTTAGCTCGGGCATTTCAAAATTGCCAATCGGCGTTATTACGAAAAGTGATCATGCGGAGGCAAACCTTCCGCGATCTCTCGAAATGTTGCGCCAAGTAGTTACACATGGTCCGATTGTCATTACTTCAGCGCTTGAAAAAAAGGGTGTCGATCATTTACGTGAGCTTGTGAAATTCGACACAATGGAATCGATCGAAGACTATGTGGAGAACCAAAGGACAACTGAACTGCTGTTCAATAAAGTTCTTTACAAGTAACATAAGCTTTGGTATATTCAAATTATTAAAATAATAGAAACAGGCAAAGGCGCCTATACGATCCGGAGAATCTTCTCGGGTCTGTATAGGCGCCTTTATGCGTTTAAAAGCGAGGTGTACACGTGACAGGTTATTCTCCTAAACTGGAAAAAATCATCAGCGCAGGAATTGATATTGGCACGAGCACAACCAAATTGGTTATTAGTGAGTTTTCTTTAACGAACGTTGCTGGGAGCACACATGTGCCGCGCATTGAAATAGTAGACAAACAAATTTTGTATAAAAGCCCAATCTTTAGCACGCCACTAAAAGATCACGTGACAATTGATGTCGCAGCTGTCGTTAGCATCGTAAAGGCTGAGTACGACAAAGCAGGAATCGTTCCTGCTCAAATTGAAACTGGAGCGGTCATTATTACCGGCGAAACAGCAACAAAAGACAACGCACGTGAAATGATCGATTATTTATCAGATGAAGCAGGAGAGTTTTTAGTCGCAACAGCAGGACCTGACTTAGAAGGCATTATTGCAGCGAAAGGCTCAGGTGCTTATGAGTATTCTGGAGATAACGATAATGTAATCGCTAACATCGACATCGGTGGAGGCACTGCCAATATTGCAGTGTACAAAGCAAAAGAATTAATCGGAACGTGTACCTTACATATCGGAGGCAGGCTTTTAGAGTTTGAACGAGGTAAAGTGAGCTCAATATCGCCACCCATTCAAAAACTGCTAGCTGCTCATAACCGGCAGTTGCATATTGGTGATGACGCACAGTCGCCAACTGTCGACTTTGTACTCGGATTTATGGCCGACTACTTAAACGCAATACTCACAAGAAAAGCAGACAATAACGAAGCGGCGTTGTTATTAGGTCATTTGCCAAATTGGCAAGAAGACATTGACGTCATTTCTTTTTCTGGAGGCATTTCAGAATGCATGTATCAGCACGAATCGCACCAATACGCGCAAGCTTCCTATAACGATATCGGCATTCAACTTGCTAAAGCGCTTCAAACCAATCAGGACTTACAGCAATTTACGTGGATCGAACCCATTGAAACAGTGAGAGCGACTGTGTTGGGTGCCGGTACACAAACAACAGAAATTAGTGGGGCAACGATTCAAGTTTCACCAAGTGATTTGCCAATGAAAAATGTACCGGTTTACAATTTTTCATTCGAACAAGATTTCCAAACAGGAACAGACAGTTTGGAAAAAAAGATAGCAGAAGCGATCGACATGTTCGATGCTTATCACGAAGGCCAAAATTTCGCTTTATACATTTCAGAACTCCCACATATGAGTTTTCGAGCAGTACAAAAATTAGCGGATGATATTCGTCAAATGATGGAACGCCGCCCAAACCCAGACTTGCCGATTGTACTAATTTTGCAAACAGATCATGCACGGGTGCTCGGGCAAACATTGATGGCCATGAACGTCAGACAAAGTGTCATCTGCATCGATCAAATTAACGTAGAACACGGGGACTATATTGATATTGGAAGAATGCTTGAATCAGGGGTTGTTCCAGTCGTGGTCAAAACATTAACATTCCATTCGTCGTAAAGGAGGTATCGCGCTTTGAACTTACAAGCAACTTTAGGTGGTATTACATATACATTTAGCAATTTAAAAGAAGTAATGGCGAAAGCAAACGAAGAAAAGTCCGGTGATCGTTTAGCAGGGATTGCGGCCGAGACGGTACAAGAAAGAATCGCTGCTAAAACCGTCATTAGCAATTTGTTAGTCAGTGATATTCGAAACAATCCATTAATCCCGATCGAAGAAGATGAAGTTTCCCGAATTATCGAAGGCGATATCAATGAACGAATATATGCCGAGATCAAAAACTGGAGCATCGCCGAACTGCGGGAATACATTTTAAGCAACCGAGTAGGCGATCGTGAATTAAAGCGCATTAGCCGAGGGATGAATTCCGAGACCATTGCTGCAGTGACCAAACTAATGTCTAACTTGGACTTGGTACAAGCCGCTGGCAAAGTGGAAATTTTAACAACGTGCAATATTACCATTGGACAAAAAGGAACCATTTCTTCTCGTTTACAACCAAATCACCCAACAGACAGTGTTAGCGGAATGTTGGCGTCGTTAAAAGACGGCTTGTCATACGGTATTGGTGACGCGGTAATTGGCATCAACCCAGTTGATGATTCAGTCGAAAGCGTGAAACGTCTATTGCATGCAACGAGTGATTTTATTAACGAATGGGAAATCCCAACTCAAAACTGCGTACTAGCTCACGTGACAACGCAAATGAAAGCGATTGAACAAGGCGCTCCTGCAGATATGATTTTCCAAAGTATTGCAGGAACTGAAAAAGCCAATCGCTCTTTCGGCATATCGGCGGAATTGATTGCAGAAGCGAAAGATTTGGCGTTAAAACAAGGCACGAGCAGAGGACCACAAGTTATGTATTTTGAAACAGGGCAAGGTTCGGAACTATCTGCAGAATCCCATTACGGCATTGACCAAGTAACATTAGAAGCAAGAAACTACGGTTTCGCCAAACATTTTGATCCGTTTATTGTTAATACAGTGGTCGGGTTTATCGGACCGGAATATTTGTACAACAACAAACAAGTTATTCGCGCAGGTCTTGAAGATCATTTTATGGGCAAAATGCATGGCATTCCAATGGGTGTAGACATTTGTTATACCAACCATATTAAAGCAGATCAAAACGATATCGAAGACTTGGGCGTGTTGTTATCTGCAGCAGGCGTGAACTTTATCATTGCTGCACCAATGGGCGACGATGTCATGCTGAATTACCAGTCTATGAGTTTCCATGATGTCGCAACTTTGTTGCAAACATTCCAGAAAACACCGGCAAAAGAATACTTGAAATGGCTTGAAAAGATGGGGATTTACGAAAATGGTCGCTTGAGCGAACGTGCTGGTGATCCTACTATATTCATGCGTTAGGAGGTTGGATCTGTGAATGAACAACTAGTAGAACAAATTACAAAGATGGTCATTGAAAAACTGCAAACAACTAAAACAACTAGCACGAGTCAAATAAAGAACAACGATGAAATGCCCGTCAAACTCTTTCAAAATGCCCCAACAGGCAATTTGGTTGTAGAAAAAGAAACGGCAAACACAGGCACGGACGTAAAATTCGTTCCAATAGTCTCCGACAAGAAACAGCCCGAAATAAAGAGCGTCACAAAAAAAACGGCTACAGAAGAGCTGACAAAAAGTAGAGCGAAAAAAGAAGAGGTTTTAGAAGGCCTTCGTAAACAAACGCCAGCCCGAATTGTTGTCGGCAGAGCGGGAACGAGAGCCAAGACTGATACGTGGTTAAAGTTCCGCTTTGATCATGCAGCTGCGGTTGATGCCGTTTACGGGGAAGTTCCATCTGAACTGTTAGAGCGTCTTGGCTTTATCCAACTTCATTCGAAAGTTGTGGATAAAGAAGAATACATTCGCAGACCCGACCTTGGCAGAAGGCTATCCGATCAATCGATTGCCACGATAAAAGAAAAGTGCAAACGTTCGGCAACGGTTCAAATTGTGGCATCTAACGGACTCAGTGCCAAAGCAATTGAAGAAAACATGGAAGATGTCTACTTGTCATTTGAGCAATCATTAAAAAACGCTGGAATTGAGACTGGGACAACTTTTTATGTGGAAAATGGACGAGTTGCCTTAATGGATGAAATTGGTGAAATTCTTCAACCGGATATCGTCGTGATTCTAATTGGAGAACGACCAGGCCTAGTTTCGGCAGAATCATTAAGCGCCTACATTTGCTATAAGCCTCATCTTGGAACAATCGAAGCTGACCGGATGGTTGTCTCGAATATCCATAAAGGCGGAATCCCACCTGTAGAAGCAGGCGCATATTTAGCTACTGTTATTCAAAAAATATTGAAGTATGAAGCAAGTGGCGTTTCATTAGTGAAAAAAGAAGGATAGAGGTGTATAGATGTAATGAAAAAAATTTATGCAGAAATTTTATCTATGCAGCTGATTCCAAATGTGGACACAACGCTTGCTGAAAAATTCAACTTGCAGCCGCATCACCGCAGTCTAGGTTTGTTTACAACGACGATTGATGATGTTGGCTACACAGCTGCTGATGAAGCAACAAAAGCATCGAATGTGGATGTGGTTTATGCGAAAAGTTTTTACGCAGGAGCAGCTCATGCTTCAGGTCCACTGTCTGGAGAATTTATCGGAATTATTGCTGGTCCTTCTCCAGAAGAAGTCAAAAGCGGTTTGGATTCGATCAAAGTAACTGTTGAACATAATGCTTATTTTGAAGCGGTAAATGGCAATCCAGATCATGCATTTTATGCACATACGATTTCGAGTTGTGGAAGTTATTTAGCGGAACTCGCAAATGTCACACCTGGAACATCACTAGCATACTTGATCGCACCACCGATAGAAGCAATCGTAGGTTTAGATGCTGCGTTAAAAGCGGCGGATGTCAACATCTGTGAATTGTTCAGCCCGCCATCTGAAACAAACTTCGGGGGCGCATTATTAAGCGGCAGCCATTCTTCATGCCAGGCAGCAGCAGATGCTTTCAGGCAAGCTGTAAACAAAACAGCTGGCAAACCAATGGATTACTAGGAAAGGGGGAATAACAATGACCACGACTTTAGATGCCGATTTACTGGCTCTACAAGAAATGCGTTCAGCTGTAAAACAAGCAAAACAAGCGCAACTAACATACATGGACTTTACGCAAGAGCAAGTCGATCGCATTGTTAAAGCGGTTGCAGATGCTGCATTTGAGAAATCAGCGGAACTGGGCGAGTTAGCAGTAAAAGAAACAGGCATGGGTGTAGCCGCTCATAAAAAGATAAAAAACGAAGTCGGCTCAAAGGCCGTTTATGAAAGTATAAAAGACTTGAAAACCGTTGGAGTTGTTGGAGAAGACAAGGTCAACAAAGTGGTTGAAATCGCTGCACCTTTTGGTGTGATTGCAGCAATAATACCAACGACAAACCCAACTTCTACTGCATTTTTTAAAACATTGATCGCGTTGAAAACACGAAACGCCATTGTTGTTAGCCCGCATCCTTACGCGATTCAATGCACACACGAAGCATTAAAAGTGTGTGACCAAGCAGCAGTAGCGGCAGGTGCCCCAGAAGGACTGATTCAATGTTTGACGATGTCTTCGATGGACGCTACCCAACAATTAATGAAACACAAAGACATTGATTTGATCGTAGCAACAGGAGGCGGCGGATTAGTCAAAGCGGCTTACAGTTCAGGAAAACCCGCATACGGGGTAGGTCCAGGAAACGTACCGGTCTACATTGAACGCTCTGCAAAAATTGGCAAAGCCGTTGAAGATATCATCAACAGCAAATCATTCGATTATGGAACGATTTGTGCAACCGAACAAGCAATGGTCATCGACCGAAATGTAGTCGAACTTGTTAAAAGAGAGCTAAAGAAAAATGATGCTTATATTTTAAACGATGAAGAAAAAGCATTGATGGAAAAAGTAATATCGCCAATTCCAGGGAAAGTAAATCCTGAAATTGTCGGGAAAAGCCCACAGCGCATTGCTCATTTAGCAGGTATCAGTTTACCGGAAGGAACGCGCGTGATTGTCGGACTCGAAACAGAAGTCGGCAAAAACGTACCGTTCTCATTAGAGAAATTGTCACCGGTGTTCGCCATGTATGTCGCAAAAGATGTCGCGCATGCAAAAGAATTGTGTTTGTCTTTATTAAATCTCGGGGGCAGAGGTCATTCGTTATCAATTCATACGGAAACCGATGCGATTGCCCGGGAGTTTGCACTTGAAATGCCTGTCTCTCGAATTTTAGTAAATACGATGTCATCTGTTGGCGCAGTTGGTGGAACGACTGGTTTAATGCCTTCGATGACGTTAGGCTGTGGAACTTTTGGAGGCAATATTACTTCAGATAATCTATCTGCTAAGCATTTGCTGAATATTAAACGAATGGCTTACGGCATTAAAGAAGTGCAGCTTCCAAAGCATCAAGAACAAACATCCGAAGTAAATGAAGATCAAGTCGTATCAAGCGTCATTCAAAATGTGGGTTCAAATGATGAAGTCGATCCTAAAATGGTGAAAGACTTAGTCAGTGAAATATTAAAACAACTATCAAAATAAAAACTACTAGGAGGAATTGGATATGAATAGAGAAGGTACAGCATTAGGAATGGTAGAAACAAAAGGATTAGTAGGAGCAGTAGAAGCAGCAGACGCAATGGTAAAGGCTGCAAGTGTAAACCTTGTTGGTAAAGTTCACGTAGGTGGCGGAATTGTAACAGTATTAGTACGCGGCGATGTAGGCGCAGTAAAAGCAGCAACAGACGCAGGAGCAGCAGCGGCACAACGAGTAGGCGAATTATTGTCTGTTCACGTAATCCCAAGACCACACAACGAATTAGAAATGATTTTACCTAAATCAGAAAACTAAGAAGATGTTGGTTAACGGAAAGGGGGTTACAAAGTGAATCAGCAATTGATCGATCGAATTGTAGGGGAGATTTTAGAAAAGCTAAATCTTCCAGAAGCTTCAGCTTCGACGCTTCCCAAAAATGCATTTCCAATAGCTGTTTCCGCTCGCCATATCCACTTGTCACAAGAACATGTGGAAGTGTTATTTGGTAAAGGATACGAATTAACAAAAAAAGTCGATTTGTCTCAACCCAATCAATTTGCTGCCAATGAAACAGTCGTCATTGCGGGGCCAAAAGGCAGTATCGAGCGTGTGCGTGTGTTAGGTCCGGCTCGTGCATTAACTCAAGCAGAAGTTAGTTTCACAGATGCGTTTAAATTAGGTGTCAAAGCACCTATTCGTGAATCTGGTGATGTTGCGGGCTCGGCACCATTTACCATTATTGGTCCAAACGGCAGTCTCAATTTAGAAGAAGGCTTAATCATTGCTCAAGCTCATATTCACATGGAGCCAAAAGACGCTGCGCGTTTGAACGTCTCTGACAATGAATTCGTCAATGTTGAAGTAGATGGCACAAGACCGATTACCTTTAGAAAAGTGAAAATCCGCGTGTCGGATCGTTATCGATTAGAAATGCACATTGATACAGATGAAGCCAACGCTGGTTTTATCGGACAAGGTGCAATCGGACGAATTATCCGACCTGGTGAAGAAACTTCGCCAGTAGATGCAAAAGAAGAAATTCGCGAAATACTGGTCAACAAACAGTATTTGTTTAAAAAAAAACTCCTCTCGAGGGATGACCTTAGAGAAATAGAGGAATCTGAAATAATTATCGAAAAAGGGACCATCGTAACGGCGCTTGCGTATGATGTTGCGAGAGAACTTGGCAAGTCTATTTCTGTCAGACAATAGAAAAAGGTGATTTAGCTATGCGTATAGGAAAAGTGATTGGAAATGTTTGGGCGACCCGGAAAGAAGACGGGCTACAAGGCCTCCGACTGCTTGTGATTCAACCAGTGGATACGAAAGGCAACTCCATCCGAACAGAATTTGTAGCTGCTGATCGTCTTGGCGCAGGTGTGGGTGATCACGTTTTAGTAACAAGTGGCGGATCATCTCGTTATATTGATAAAGACAACCCCATTCCAATTGATGCGGTCATTATTGGAATTATCGATTCAACTGAAGTAAAGAGAGGTGAAACTGATGAGTCAAGCGATCGGAATGATTGAAACAAAAGGTCTAGTTGGCGCGATTGAAGCAGCAGACGCTATGATCAAAGCAGCAAATGTAAAACTGATTAAACAAGAGTTTGTTGATGGTGGGATTGTAACCATTATTGTTCAAGGGGACGTAGGGGCTATACAGGCAGCAGTAGACGCTGGACGAGAAGCGGCAAAACGTGTTGGAGAACTATTGGGCGCACATGTCATTCCACGACCGGATGAATCTGTTTACAAAATGATCAAACCTCTTGATTACGAAGAGTATCAAGAACAACAAACAAAGCCTGTCCCGCCACCAAAAGTAGAAAGAGCAAAGAAAACTGATTCTTAATGGTTGTGAAAGGGTGATGAGACATGGCTTTTCGAAGAAATAAAATTGCCATTATCGGTGCTGGATTTACAGGAGCAACAGCCGCATTAATGATGGCACAAAAATCTTTGGGGGATATCGTCTTACTGGATATTCCCGAACAGGAAAATCCGGTTAAAGGAAAAGCGCTCGATTTACTCCAAACAGGACCTGTCCAAGGATTTAACTCAAAAATTTCAGGCACTTCCGATTACAAAGACATTCAAGATGCTGACTTGGTTATCATCACTGCTGGTATACCAAGAAAACCTGGCATGAGCAGAGATGATTTAGTAAATACCAATGCAAAAATTATGACAACCGTATCGGAAAATGTGAAGCGCTATGCGCCAGACAGCACCATTTTAATCTTAAGTAATCCTGTTGATGCAATGACTTATGTTTGCTTAAAAGCAACGGGATTCCCTAAAAACAGAGTAATTGGTCAGTCTGGCGTACTCGATACCGCAAGATTCAACACCTTTGTCGCAGAAGAATTAAATATTTCTGTCGAAGATATTACGGGCTTTGTATTAGGTGGTCACGGCGATGATATGGTGCCACTTATTCGCTATTCCTATGCCGGTGGAATTCCGTTAGAAAAAATCATTCCTGCCGATCGCTTAGCTGCTATCGTCGAAAGAACGCGAAAAGGCGGCGGCGAAATCGTTGGACTGCTGGGAAATGGCAGCGCATATTATGCGCCTGCAGCGTCTTTAGTCGAGATGGCCGAATCGATCATCCGCGATAAAAAACGGATTTTGCCATCCATCGCTTATCTCGAAGGAGAATACGGTTACCAAGAATTGTGCTTAGGTGTCCCGACAATTATCGGAGGCAACGGCATCGAAAGCATTATCGAAATTCCGTTAACCAATGAAGAAAAAGAGGCTCTGGAAAAATCTGCAGCGTCTGTTCGAAGCGTTATTAAAAATCTATAATCGTGCTTCCTTCTACATAGTAAGAAACTTTCGGGAAGTAATAAAGCGAGTGGAGAATCTATATGATTTTCCACTCGCTTTTTGTTGCTAGCGTTTATATATGTGAAATAACGTGTATATAAATAGATAAAACCATCTTAAATTGTTCATACATACCAGAAAGGGTTTGGAGGGATGGAAAAAATAAAGTTGCCGCTTCTTTTATTGACTATCGTGATAATTGGCTTTTTGATCTTTTGGGTATTCGAGCGTTATATATAAAAGGCGTTTACGG
>NZ_AEPB01000032.1 GCF_000189395.1 Planococcus donghaensis MPA1U2
TTTTTTTATACTTTAAAATCTATTTTTATCATTCCTGCTTCGCGTGCTGATGTAAAGAGAATCACGATTAATGGACCGATAAAGAATCCAAGAAAGCCAAGAAGCTGAAGTCCAATGAACATAGCAATCAATGTCGCCAAAGGAGATAGTCCAATCTGCGTCCCCATCACTTTTGGTTCCACAGTTCTTCTAATCACTAACAGTACGAGTGCTAATACAGCTAATTGTGTTCCAAATACCACATCACCTGTGATAAATTCGTAAGCAAACCAAGGTGTTAACACAATGATCGATCCTAAAATAGGGATAAAATCGACAATCCAGATTACCAGTGACATAACAAGTGCATATTCTGGTACGATAAACGCCAATGTGATAAGTGATACGATGAATATGATACAACTTACAAGAAATTGAGCTTTTAAAAAACCGAAAATCACTTTATTTAATCGAGCGAACATAAAACGGACTTTTTCTGCAGTTGAATCTTTTAACCGTTTGAAAAGCAAGGTTTTTAACTCAGGTAAGTCGAGCATGAATAAAAATAAAGCAATTAAAAATACGATAAAGCTAACAAGAAATGATGGAATACCTGTCAATAAATTAGACACAGTATCGTAATTAATAATAGACAACACCCAATTGCGAATTCCTTCCATAAAACCGACTAGTTCAGTTTCAAAAGAAGAAACGACTTCAACAGGCATATCTTTTGTCGATCGAAAGAAAAATCGTTGAAATTCGTCCCACATTACAGATAAAGAGTTTGTATATTCAGGTACCATTTTCGTAAATTGTATAATTCTTCCTATTAATTGCGTGACAATCCAATAAAGTAAAGCCGATACAACCAATAAAAACAAAATAAATACAGATATAACAGCTGATTTTCTATGCCATTTGAATCTTTTATGTATAAAGTTCACAAAAGGTTCTAGAAATATTGCAGTAATCAACGCCACAATTAATGGGATTGAAACAGGTAATATGTATACGGATATTAAGATTAAGACAGCTATGATAATAGCCATCGTTACTGTTTTTTTCGTTAACCACTTCACTTATTAAAATCCTCCTTATGAAGTTGAAATAATGATAGATTGTTTAAAAAAACCGCAGTTCAATTGCTGAACTGCGGGCTTTTTATACGCTGATTTCGAAAGCTTTGACTTCTTTTTTAATAGAATCCAAAATTCCGATACAAGTTTTAACCAAGTGTTCTGGGAAATGTTCGTCTTCACCATACTCTACACCATGTGGATAATAGTGCTTGCCAAGTACTGGTTTCATAACGCGCATTGTCGCATCATTTGAATCGACATCTCCATCAATAGCATAAGCAAATACACGTAAATAATAAGTGCCTTCGCGTACAATGAATTTGCGGTCATAAGTAACACGCTCGTAATCCCATTGGCCTTCTTTCGTCAAGGCATGGTTGTTCATGATGCTTTCTAGTAAAGCGATATCTACGTGAATGTTTTCAAGTCCTGTATTTTCAAAATACATAGGATCTCTCCTCCTCTATAACAAAAAAGACTACATACTCCTTTAATAATAGATCATAATTTAAGTTGTTGCAATGGCTAGATTGTGTCAGTGTAGAGGCGACTGGTATAATGAAGAAGATACAATAGTAAAGGAGCTGCTCGATTGAAAGACTTGTTGCGTATTATGATATTTCTATCGATAGTTCTTATCGGTTTGTTTTACTTAGATCCCTCAATAAATGAAAATGATGTTCTTGAAGCTCCGCGCACTGCAGACCCTTTGCCAAGTAATCAAATTACAGATGACTCGTTAGATATTGATCGTCCTGCAAAAGGAATTTCAAGTTATATAGGCAAATCTAGTGATAAATGGGTTGAGCAATATGGACAACCTGAACGAATAGAGCCTTCAGCATACGGATATGATTGGTGGGTATACAATGCAAGTTATGCCCATTACACAATGGCTGGTATAAAAGACGGGCGAGTTGTTCAAGTTTATACAACAGGAGCGGCGATAGATGCGACTCCGTATAAAATAGGACAAAGCCTAGATGAACTATATCGCTTTACTATTCTAGAAAATGAAGTGACAGTGAAATTTGATACAAGTATTTATACATTCAATGTTACTGCTGAAGATATGGATAAACGTATTTTAGTGAAATTTGATGGAGTTTATGCACAATTATACATTGATTCCGTAGACCGTGAATTAGAAGCTGTTCGGTTCATGAATGCAGAAACTTTGATCCGCCATCTGCCATACGACATGATGTTCTCAGGTGACTTGATACCAATTGAAACGCCATCATCAACAAAGCAACAATTGATAGATGAAGCAAATGCTAGACAAATTATGGACTTAGTAAATGTATATCGACTTCAACACGGAACTAAGCCTTTAACTTTCAATCCACAAGTAAGTTTGGTCGCAGGAGCTCACAGTGAAGACATGGCCAAGCAAAATTTCACATCGGAAGAAACAGAGTTCAAAGACTTGCATGCTCGTTTGCAAGAAAGTGAGATTACGTTTAAACAGGCAGCTGTCAATACTGCAACACTTTATTACGATCCAGCTGAAACCGTTCATGGCTGGATTAATTCAGAAGCTCATCGAAAAACTTTACTCAGTGATCAATACGATCAAACCGGAGTCGGAGTGTTTGGTAAGTACTATACTCAAATTTTTCTTGAAGAAAAACCAGTTATTGCTTCTGAGCAATAGCTGGTTATTTTTTTGGAATGATAAAAAACGAACCAGTAGCTGTGGCTATATGTTTCCCATCTTCTTGCACAATATTTCCTTCAATAACCATCGTATGTCTGCCGCTACGAATCATACGCGCATGAGCGCTTATAGATGCCTCGTCTGCAACCGATAGGTAATGGATGGTCAAGTTGGTTGTTACAGCGCTAAATCCCTCAGGACACTTACTGTTTGCTAAAGTCCCCATGGCAGTATCAATTAATACAGCAAGAATGCCACCATGTGGTATAGCCATCGTATTATGGATAAAAGCTGTGTTCGGAATCGAAACAACAGATGATTGATCGTCTAAGGTACGCGTCATATTTAAACTTGCGCTTAAATAAGTAGAAAACTCACCTTGTTGCTTTTTTTCGAAATTTCTTAAGTAGTCCGACAAAATTGTAATGTCTTCTTCGCTGCTTTGTTCAATTATGTGAGCAAATTGCTCGATAAGTTCACTCATGTTGACAATCCTTTCAAGTCTGTAGTGAAAAGCAAAAATATCTGCTATGATTAAAACGTAAAGGAGGAAATGCTATGATTATGACCTACGAATGGGCTGAAATAACTGACTTTGCAGACGAGTTAAGCCAAATGATCCTACAATCAGAGCAAGCTGACCTTTATCGAGAAGCTCATGCCTCTGTCTATAACGATAAAAATCTGGCAAATGAAATTCTTGCTTTCGCCAGATTAAAAGACCAATACGAAGAAGTTCAACGTTTTGGTAAATACCACCCTGAATACTCTCGTGTAATGAAACAAATCCGTGTGGATAAACGTCGCTTAGATTTAAATGAAAAAGTGGCTAATCTACGTTTGATGGAAAATGAATTACAAGATTTAATCGATCAAGTGAGTTTTATTATTGGTAGATCTGTTTCCGAAGCAGTCAAAATCCCGTCCACAAACCCGTTTTTCTCATCAGATTCTTCTTGTGGTGGAAGCTGTGGTACTGGTGGCGGTTGTTCTTGTTCCGCTTAATCATGAATAGTTACATAAAAAAAGTGCAACGCTTGCGTTGCACTTTTTTTTACCAATTAAACTTCCAGTTCTGAAATAAGGGATAACGCTAAATCAGGTCGATCGGTAATGATGCCTTTCGCACCGGAAGCGATTAACGCTCTCATTTCTTCTGGTTCATCAATAACCCAATAATGGACTGGAATATTCAAGTTATCAAGAAAAGCAATAAACCGTGCAGAGTCTAAGCGGAAAACAGAAGACTTAGTAGGGATTTGGAATACATCTGCACGAGGCTGATAGAGATGCCCAAATTGGCTAGTAAATGCCGTATAGGCTTTTCTAATCTCGTTTTCACCTGCACCGACAGCTATGCGATTTTGGGCGTATAAATTAAAACGATCGATTTGTTCATCATAAAAAGAAGTCACCACCACTCGGTCGTGTACACCAAGTGCGTCGATCAAGCGCCAAAGTTTGGAAGGTACTAAACTACCTTCATACGTTTCAGGAGCATCTTTTATATCGATATTAATATACATTTGCGGAAATTTTTCAAACAGTTCACGCAGCAATACAACTTGTTCGTTTTTACCACGGAAGGAATGTTGACCTTCTGTATCAATAAAATGATACCCAAGATCAAACGCTCTTAACTGGTCGAGAGTCAAATCAGCGACTCTGCCAGCACCATCAGTTGTCCGGTCAATGTACTCATCGTGGAAAACAAGGATTTCTTCGTCATTTGTCATACGAATATCAACTTCAAAGCCATTAACGCCAAGCTCGGCTGAATAATTAAATGCAGCGAGTGTGTTTTCAGGTGCTAATTTAGAGCCGCCGCGATGCGCAAGAACAATTGGGCGTTCGTAATTCAAAACTTCTTTTGCGGGACGTTGATTAGGGTTAGCCAAAACTTTAGAGCCAGCCCAAGCTGCGGCACCAACTGCTGCAGCTGCTAAACCGATTTTTGTCTTTTTTCCCATACTGTAGATTCCCTCCCTGGATTTCTATCATAAAAACAGTATAGCGAATAGAGGGCTATACTGTCAGTTTATTCGGTTGCGGCTTTTTTCTTTCATATGGTATTCTAGAAGCTAAGAAAAGAGGGATAGTTATGCATGATCGCCAAGGCCTCATTGTCTATGTGCATCATTTAAAACAAGCTAAATCGTTAAGAAAGTTCGGGCATGTTCATTTTATCTCCCGAAAATTAAAATACGTAGTGCTTTATATGGACCAAGATGTTATCGAAGCGACTAAAACAAAATTAAATAAATTGCCTTACGTCAAACAAGTGCTAGAATCTTATCGTCCATTTTTGAAAACCGAATATGAAAACGCCAAGCCGGATAAAGCAAAAGAATACGATTACAAAATCGGTCTTTAATTATTGCATCGGCGGAATATAATGATTTAATCTTAAAACGGATATTAAATGATTATGGTAGAATTTTTTATCTGCATACACGGATGAGTGCTTAACTTCCATTTTGATCGGCGTATGTCCTAAGCTGGAAACGGCTTGTTCAAAAACTGCTAGGCGCTTTGAATCTACTGGAATGCCTTCACGACAAAGATAGATTGGCATGAAGTTTCCTTCTGAAGCGGGTTTGAATGCCGCAGCAATTGACAATACATCTTGACCTTGTGGATTGGTTGAAACAAATACAAACCCATGCATAAAGCGTTGTTGGTTACTTGTGATAAGTTCACGGAGTTCATAGATATCTCCGTACCCTTCTCCTAGTTCAATAAAACGTTGAATCATCATTTCACGTCCTTTCCAGTTTTCATTTTACCATTAGGCGATTAAAATGCATCAAGAAAATCAATAAAGTTAGAGGCGATAGTATGCGAGTTGTAGCAGGCTCTGTAAAAGGAATACCTTTGAAAGCGGTACCGGGTAATTCGACCAGACCGACGACTGATAAAGTAAAAGAGTCTATTTTTAATATGATTGGTCCTTTTTTTGATGGTGGATATGCAATAGATTTATTTGCTGGAAGTGGTGGACTTGGCATTGAAGCACTTAGTCGAGGAATTGACCACGTAATATTTACCGATAAAGACAAACGTGCTGTAGAAACGATTCAAGCCAATCTAGAAAAGGTTCGCTTGACAGATCGTGCTGAAGTGCACCGGGCAGACGCAGAGCGTGCAGTAAAAGCGATCAAGAAAAACGGTGTTCAAGCAAGGTTGTTATTTTTAGATCCTCCTTACCACATGAAAAAATCTTACGAACTGATGGACAAAGCGGGAGAATTGAACATTGTAACCCAAGATGCGATTGTTGTTTGTGAACATGACCGAGATGTCGAATTGCCGGATCGTACCAAGTATTTTGAACGTTATAAAAAAGAGCTTTACGGAAGTACAATTATTTCAATTTACCGTTACCATGGGGAAGAGGGAGAACGTATTGACTAAAATCGCTGTAGTTCCAGGAAGTTTTGATCCAATAACAATGGGTCACTTGGACATTATTAAAAGAGCGTCTACTATTTTCGATGAAGTAAAAGTGGTCGTGATGAACAATTCTTCTAAAAATCCATTATTTGATGTAAATGAACGAATAAATTTAATAGCTGAAGTGACGCAGTCTATTCCTAATGTCAAAGTAGATTCTTTTTCTGGTTTACTGATCGATTATTCGGTCGAAGTAAAAGCAAATGCCATTATTCGAGGATTGCGCGCAGTCAGTGATTTTGAATACGAAATGCAAATTACTTCCATGAACCGATTTTTAAATGAAAATATTGAAACGTTATTTATGATTTCAAACAACCAATACTCATTCCTTAGTTCGAGTATCGTAAAAGAAGTAGCAAAATACCAAGGCAATATTACAGGATTAGTGCCAGAAGCTGTTGAAAAAGCTCTTCATTTAAAATTTCAGTAAGTCACGAATTTCGTGGCTTTTTTCTTATTTCAAAAAATAATGTAGTGTATGGATCGCTGAAGGGAGGAATAATATGAAAAACAACCGATTATTCATTTTTGTCATTGTGATGGCGCTTGTCATTTACTTATCCTCTTATCAGCTAGACTCTTATGTAACAAGACCAGGCGGAGCTTACGAGTTGTCACCATTAGTTGAAGTGGTAGGTGGAGATGAAGACGACGAAGGAACGCTCAGTTTAATGACGGTATCGATGTTAACAGCAACCCCTGCTTTGTACATTTGGGCAAAAATTCGCGAAGGTTATAAAGTATTGCAACCTGAGCAAGTACGAAGTCCTCACGAAAGCGATGAAGAATACAACGTTCGGCAATTAAAACTAATGTCTGATTCACAAGTAAATGCATTGCAAGTTGCATTTGAACAAGCAGAATTACCGTATGAACTTAGCAATAATGGAGTTTTTGTTTTAAATGTCCTGGACGGTGGGGCTGCGGATGATGTATTAGCACCAGGAGACCGAGTGCTTGAAATTGACGGCACTAAATACACAGAGATGCAACAGCTCATCGATTACTTAAGTGATAAGGAAAGTGGAGAAACAATAAACGTGCTTTACGAAAGAGAAAAGCGAGAAATTAGCACGGATATCAAATTAGCACCCTTGCCAACTGACCCTGACCGAATCGGCTTAGGAATTTCGTTTGTAGAAGATAAAGCTATTCAAACAACTCCTGAAGTTGAAATTGATTCAGAGAAAATAGGCGGTCCGTCAGCTGGTCTAATGTTCACACTTGAAATTCTCAATCAATTGGTTGAGGAAGATATAACAAAAGGATATGACATTGCGGGCACAGGTACGATGGAAAGTGACGGCTCTGTTGGGAGAATCGGTGGCATCGATCAAAAAATCATGGCAGCCGATTCTGCAAGTATCGATATTTTCTTTGCACCCAGCGAACCGGTAGAAGGTGGCGGCGATAGCAATTATACAATAGCTGTCGAAACTGCAGAAAAAATCGGCACAGACATGAAAATCATTCCTGTCGAAACAATCGAAGATGCTTTAGAATTTTTGGATGAGCTTCAGCCTCGGTAAATCGGAGGCGTCGTAAATTCTTTTTTCAAATGAATAGATCCCATTCCTTGCAAGTACATTGTAGTCGCGTGAATATCTAGTTTTCCCATTGAGTCGTTCAGATCAGCTGCACGACTTATAAGGGGAAGCGAGATGTTCTTTTTTTTGTGATTTAAATAGCTTTTACCGATTTTCGACATGCCAAGAAGGCGGATATAACTTGGCAACTGATAGGAATGCAACATTTGCCATGTGAAACCGGTATAAATATGCGTTAGCATTCGTTGTATTCGCGTACGTGTATAGCGCTTTGACTTGACAAGTGACATAAAATTTTCAAAGTTGTCCGCTGTTTTTGCGGATTGGAAAATCAAATTTTCGATTCCTTCCGTAACTTCTGCGTATTGTTTCAAGTTTTCAGGACCTTCACGCAAAATCGTGAAACGAAGCAACGGATAAAAGTTCTCCCAGCTTCCAAACTTCCCATATTCTTTTTCTGCCATTTTTAAAGAGGAAATTGAACTTTCCGGCATATACGTAGACAGATTTTCGACTGAAGTACCTTTAAAAAAAGCTTCGCGGATGCCAGTAGCGCTAGCAATCGGCAGGCCAACTGTAATTGGATCATGGAAATTAGCGCCTATTCGTTGAATAGTCAGAGGTGTAATAGATGAACCTAGACGTTGAGCGGCCTCAAGATAGTGAAACCCTAAAATATTATTCGGTTGTGTTAAATCGGCAAAGTCAGTTTTTCCACCTGTTAGTGCAAGATAGGCATTATTCAATGATTTTGGATAGCTAATGCCGGTTTGGATTGCTTCATGGATAAACGCTTGATATTCAGCCGCGTGCTCAGTTAATAGCTGCAGTGAATTCAGGAAAGGGGTGATCTGACCTTGTTCGCTCCCAAAGCAAAAAGATTCACAACCTATTGCATCAAGTAGTGCGACACCGCCTTTAGCAAAATCAGAAGCTTGAGCTGTTGCATAAACATAGGGAAGTTCGATTACCAAATCGATGCCAGCGTCAAGAGCCATTTGAGTACGTGTCCATTTATCGACAAATGCTGGTTCACCTCGTTGCAAAAACTGACCGCTCATAACAGCTACGACCAGATCGGCACCAGCCTCAACACGGGCTTGTTGTGCGTGATGAAGATGACCGTTATGAAAAGGGTTGTATTCAACAATAATTCCTACAGCTTTCAATCTGCTCACCTCTTTGGTAGAATTAACTTTAGTATACCGATGTTTGAAATAGAGTGACAAGATTTTTTCTTGACATCTTTTTCTGTGCATTATATAATCAACTTTGTTGTCTTGAGGTGATTACTTATGAAAATAGCGATTCAACAGCTACAAAAGCATCGCAAAGACGGACTGCCAATTGACCAAATGGTTCATTTGGATGCAGTGAAATCACGGAATAGCGATATTCGGGAAATTTCACCTGTACATGTTACAGGCCATTGCACAATTGGTTCGCAACAATTAACGTGCCAACTCCATCTCGAAGGTATGCTCACGCTGCCTTGTGCTCGAACTTGGGAAGATGTTGAGTTTCCGATAAACGTTGATACGGTTGAAGTTTTCGATTGGTCTGGAAAAGGTCAAGAAGACAAGTTGAGTGATGTTCATTTTGTAGAAACTGAAGTTATAAATCTTCAGCCAATACTAGAAGAACTCATTTTGCTAGAGATTCCGATTCAAGTGTTTAAGGAAGACGCCGATCAAGCCGTTATAAGAGGCGGAAATGATTGGTCGTATTCAACAGACGAAGAGTACGAAGCTGAGAAAGAAGAGGCACCACCAAAACCGGATCCAAGACTTGCTGATTTAGCAAAGTATTTTGATCAGTCAGATGAATAGAATTAGTGTAAGGAGGTGTCACCAATGGCTGTACCAGCTAGAAGAACGTCCAAAACCGCTAAAAGAAAGCGCCGTACACATTTTAAATTGTCAGTGCCGGGCATGGTAATTTGCCCAAGCTGTGGCGAAAGTAAATTGGCTCACCACGTCTGCAAAGCATGTGGATCATACAAAGGGAAAGAAGTAGTAGCAAGCAAATAAAACAGTATTTGCTGCTGAAAGGCTATTGAGAGGCCATGGCTCTCGATAGCCTTTTTCTCTATACATAAATAAGTAGCGTTATAAGGAAACCGGCAGAAAAGAGGGATTCTATTGTCTTATACGATAAACCTAATGGACGGCATTATGACATTTACGATCGACCGACCTGAAATTCGCAACGCCATTAATAATGAAGTGACAGAAGGTCTTGAAAGCTTGGTTGAAAAAGCAAAACATCCTTCAGTTCGAATGGTCATCATTACTGCTACTGGGAAACAAGCTTTTTGTTCAGGTGGTGACTTATCTGTATTTCATACCCTTCGGACCGAATCGGAAGCGTATGGCATGCTAAAGCGAGTGAGCGACGTGCTGTATTCCATCAAAACGCTACCTGTGCCGGTTGTTGCCCTTGTGAATGGTGTAGCAGTCGGTGGAGGCTGTGAAATAGCTACAGCATGCGATTACAGGCTTGTGTGGGATCATGCGAAATGTGGCTTTATCCAAGGGACGCTCGCCATTACCAGTGGTTGGGGCGGCGGAACTTATCTATTAGAAACTTTGCAACATGATCAAGCATTAAAAATGCTCAGTGAGGCAAAAGTTTATACGGCAAGCGAATTAAAAGCCTTTGGGTGGGCAACAGACATTATTCATGAAGAACAGGACATAGAAGTGTTTTTTGAGCGGATGAAAAACATTCACCCGGACGTGCACCGGGCCTATAAAGAAATGGCTATTCGCAAATGGCAAAAAATGGATTTGCAAGAACGCGTTGAACAAGAAGTTCGAAGATGTGCCGTTCTATGGGAAAAAGACCCTCATCATGAAGCGGTTGATCGCTTTCTCAATAAACCGAAAAAATGAAACCTTTCTTTAGTAAAGGTTTCTTTTTTTATGAGAATGAGCGGTATTTCACTAGTTCACAGTGCGCGATTGAAAAACCAGCCCTGTGAAAATAACAAAATAAAAGAAATATTTCAGCGAATAGTTGAAATCGCTTACAAAATTCGTATATGCTATAGAAGGGAGAAAACATAGGGGGTATTTCAAATATGAAAAAAATCCTAATCGCGAACCGAGGAGAGATTGCACGTCGAATTATTCGTACATGTAATCGCCTTGGAATCGAAACGGTTGCTATTCACTCTGAGGCTGATGGGGATCTGCCTTACGTTAGTGAAGCAACTGAAGCTGTACTGATCGGTCCAAACCCGGTCGTACAGTCTTATTTACAAGTTGACAAAATCATTGAAGAAGCAAAGAAACATGGAGTTGATGGAATTCATCCTGGATATGGCTTATTGTCCGAAAACGCCGATTTTGCTCGTAAAGTCGCAGAAGCTGGTATGACGTTTATCGGGCCTTCAAGTGATATTATCGAAAAGATGGGTGATAAAATTGAGTCACGTAGAACGATGATTCAAGCGGGAGTACCCGTAGTTCCAGGTACAGAAGAAGGCGTGACGACGCTTCAAGAAGCTTTGCAAGAGGCCGAAGCAATCGGTTATCCGCTCATGTTAAAAGCGAGTGCAGGTGGCGGCGGAATTGGCATGGTTCGGTGTGAAAGTGAGCAAGCGCTCACTCAACAGTTTGAATCGGTTAAAAATCGTGCTAAAGCTTATTTTGGTGATGATGTTGTTTATCTTGAAAAATTTATTGCAGATGCACGTCATATCGAAGTTCAAATTTTTGGAGATCACCATGGCAACCTTGTTCATTTATATGAACGAAATTGTTCTGTTCAGCGTCGCAATCAAAAAGTGATTGAAGAATCACCTTCACCGAATTTGCCACAAGAAGTACGTGAGCGACTCTGTGAAGCAGCGTTGCAAGCTGGAAAAGCAGTGAACTATACAAATGCAGGCACTGTCGAATTTATCGTTGATGCTAATAATGAGTTTTATTTTTTAGAAATGAATACACGTCTGCAAGTTGAACACCCTGTGACAGAAGAAGTAACAGGACTCGATTTGGTTGAATGGCAATTAAATGTTGCTGACGGAGAAAAACTCCCAGCTCAAGAGACGATACAAACTCATGGCCATGCGATAGAATACCGCGTCTATGCAGAAGATCCAAAAACCTTTTTCCCGTCACCTGGCAAGCTAGAAAAGCTTCAATGGGGTGAAGGGGCACGTATTGAAACGGGTTATGAAGAAGGCAATTTAGTCACACCTTTTTATGATCCGATGATTTCGAAAGTTATTATTCACGGAGCAGATCGTGACGAAGCATTATCGAAGTCACAAGCATTTTTTAATGATGTTACAATTAATGGCGTAAAAACCAATATTTCGTTATTCAAGGAATTTATTGGATCAGAACAATTTATATCAGGTGACTATGCTACAGCGGTATTGTCGCAATGGATGGAAAAAAAGAAGGAGGAACATACATTATGAAAGAATTAAAAGCATCAATGGCAGGAACGGTATTAAACGTATTAGCAGCTGAAGGACAAGCGATTACACCGGGACAAGCTGTTTTAACAATCGAATCAATGAAAATGGAAATACCAGTAGAAGCTGAATTTGGTGGAACTGTAGAAAAAGTTCACGTTGAAGTTGGCGGATTCGTTAACGAAGGCGATTTGTTGATCACAATAGGCGAGTAATCGTTTTAAGCAAAGGGGACAGTGAAATGACAAAAACGACTGAAACAACAGGGTATAATGAACGTTTAGAACAAAAGCTTGCAAAAATTTTTGCTGGGGGGCAGCAAAAATATCACGACAAAATGAAAGAAAGCAATAAATTATTTGTTCGTGATCGTTTGAAATTATTATTCGATGATGAAAACTATGCAGAAGACGGACGTTTTGCCAATGTTGAAGCAGACGACCTTCCAGCGGATGGCGTAGTCACCGCTATTGGTAAAGTTAATGGCGAAACGGTTTGTGTAATGGCGAATGATTCTACTGTGAAAGCAGGATCATGGGGTTCGCGTACGGTTGAAAAGATTATTCGTATTCAAGAAACTGCAGAAAAAATGCAAGTGCCTATGCTGTACTTAGTAGATTCTGCTGGTGCGCGTATTACCGATCAACTAGATATGTTCCCGAATCGACGTGGTGCAGGTAAAATATTCCACAATCAAGTAAGAATGTCTGGAATGGTACCACAAGTATGTTTACTATTCGGTCCATCTGCTGCAGGTGGCGCATATATTCCTGCCTTTTGTGACATTGTTATTATGGTAGACGGCAACGCATCCATGTATCTTGGTTCACCACGTATGGCTGAAAAAGTTATTGGTGAGAAAGTGTCGCTTGAAGAAATGGGTGGAGCTCGCATGCATTGTACTGTGAGTGGTGTAGGTGATGTATTAGTCGCAACAGAAGAGGAAGCTATCTCAGAAGCTCGTCGTTACTTAACAAACTTCCCTGCTAACTTTGCGATGAAGCCTGAAAAGATTGAAGCAAAAGCAGCAAAAGCGGGACGCTCACTTGAAGCAATCATTCCAGAAAACCAAAATGCACCTTTTGATATGTACGAATTGATCGATCAATTGGTTGACGAGGGTAGTTTTTTCGACATTAAAAAACTGTTCGCTGGGGAATTGATTACTGGGATTGCACGTATTGATGGACAAGTTGTTGGGATCCTTGCAAACCAGCCGAAAGTTAAAGGCGGCGTATTGTTTGGTGATTCAGCTGATAAAGGCGCGAAGTTTATCAACCTTTGCGATGCTTTTTCAATTCCGTTATTGTTCCTAGCGGACGTTCCAGGATTTATGATCGGAACAAAAGTAGAGCGTGCTGGAATTATTCGTCATGGCGCGAAGTTTATCGCTGCAATGAGTTCTGCGACAGTACCCAAAATTTCGGTGATTGTTCGTAAAGCCTATGGTGCTGGATTATACGCCATGGCAGGCCCTGCGTTTGAGCCGGACGTCTGTATTGCTCTGCCGACAGCACAAATTGCAGTAATGGGTCCTGAGGCAGCTGTCAACGCTGTTTACTCTAACAAAATCGAAGCAATTGAAGATCCGAAAGAACGTCTTAAATATGTTCAAGAAAAACATCAAGAGTATAAAGAAGAAATCGATATTTATCGCTTGGCATCTGAACTGATTGTGGATGAAATAGTAGCGCCGCATCAATTGCGTTCAGTGCTATCTCAGCGCTTGTCATTTTACGAAACAAAAGATTTACCATTGCCATATCGAAAACATCCGATTTATCCTGTATAATAGATTATTATTAGAAGTCTGCCTAATATGGGCAGGCTTCTTTTTTAAGAAAAAATTGTGGCACTGTAAGGAGTGATTCCGTGAAATATGCAATTATCGGAGCTGGAGTCAGTGGATTGTTACCAGCTTATCTACTGAAAAAAGCGGGCCATGAAGTGCAAGTCATTACACAGCACGAAGAGCAAGCCGCGTTGATTAACAAGCAAGGAATTATAAATGATGGAAATTGTCAACAAGTAGATGCCTATACAGACTTTGAACAAATCGATGCTGAGGCTTTTGTTATAGTGACGGTGAACTATGATGAATTACAACCGATATTGAGGTTGTTGAAAATTCGTCGCCCAAGCAATAAAATCATTTTTTTACAACAAGGTATGCTTTTTTTAGAAAAAGCCACTGCATTATCTCATCGCCATATCGCTGCGGGTATAGTAGATACGGATTGCATCAAAGTAAAAGATACGGAAATTAGCTTTAGTAAATCGCCTCAATTTAGATTTGGGTTGATCAAAGGGCAGTCAGAAGAATTTCAACCGCTTCTTACAACCGATGCTTGGCAAAGTGAATGGGTTGAGGACATTGAACAATTGCTTTTTGAAACCGTATTACTTAGCAGTTTGATTGACCCTTTAACTGCAATAATGAAAATACGCAATGGTGAGCTAATTACAAATCCTCATGCTTATGAACTGTTCCGTAATTTATACAATGAACTGTATTTGGCATTTCCAGAAATAGAATGGCTGCAGCCGATTGAAAATGTAGCGACAATGTGTGCGGCAGAACCCGAAACAGTATCGAGAATGTTTGCTGACCGTTTAGCTAATGATCCAATGGAGGTTGACGGACTAATGGTGTATGTATTAAATCAATCGAAATTGGAGTTGCCTTTATTCAAGGCATTTTATCACCTTTTGAAAACGATCGAGGTAGCGAAATGACAATATTGTATTCAATTGCAACGGTATTCCTTTATATTCCTTTTTTACTTTTTGTTATTGTGTATCTGTTTTCACTTAAAAGAAAAAAACAAAAAGCATTGGTTTTAGCATCAGACGTCACGACATTTTTGTTATTCTTTTCTGTCCCAGCTAGTGTCGAGTTTCTATGGGATTTTTCGATTTCAGTTTATATTTATTTCGTTGCGCTTGTCTTAGCGATTATTTTGTTAGTGATTGAATGGAGAAACACGAAAGAACTCGAAATTATTCCGTTTTTCCGTAAATTATGGAGAACTTACTTTTTACTATTGGCTTCTCTATATGCTCTTGTTTGGATAGTTGGTCTTGTTTCCATCATTATTAAATCAATTTAGCAGGCGTATTTTTTTTCTTTAGGAGATGCGTTTGCTATAGTAGATTTTAAATGTATACGGAAAAGGGGACTTTTTTTATGAAAGTAGAGGAACAGTACGTAGAACTAGCCAGTAAATTGATGAGTGATTATATAAATGGCAAACCAGTACTTCGCCAGTATTTTTCATATGACCCACAACAAGCGTCATTTGATAAACGGTTGAAAAGCCTTCAAAATCATTCTGTTGATCGTGTAAGGCTAGCAGGCATTATACGCAATTATATGGGACAAGATAGATTATCTAACATGGCACAGCAGAATTTAGCTGATTTTGAAGCGGGTGCACCGGTAGTTGTCACAGGTCAACAAGCGGGTATTTTAACAGGACCATTATATACGGTACATAAAGCAATATCTGTCATCATTCTTGCAAAACAAGCTGCTAAGCAACTCCAAACACCGGTAGTGCCAGTTTTTTGGATTGCGGGAGAAGATCATGATTTAGCTGAAGTTAGCCATCTGTACCGAGAAATAAATGGACGGGTAGACAAACTGAATATCCCCTACGCTGAATACGGCAAAAACTCAGCTTCTACTGCAAATCTCAATAAACCTAAAACCGCTTCTTTTTTAGAAGAATACTTCCGCAGTCTTCCAGAAACAGAACACTCGAAAGAAGTACAAAAACTAGCCTTCGGTTTGTTGGAAAAGTCGAGGTCATTCACAGACTTTTTCGCAGCACTTATCCATTATTTCTTTCAAGAAGAAGGACTATTGTACATAGATGCTGCAGATGAAGCGTTTCGAAAATACGAATCTCCTTATTTTTTAGAAATGATTGATCGTTCAGCGGACATCGCAAAAGCAGTAACTGTTGCTGAAGAATCTCTTGTGAAGGATGGCTATAGCGCAGTAATCGGGGCAGAAGAAAATGCTGCAAATCTATTTGTTACGGTTAAAGGAGAACGGCTATTACTAGAGCGTGAAGGTCAAGAGTTTGTAGCAAACAACGGCTCAATTCGTTATACGAAACAGCAACTGCTAACTATTGCAGAAAAAACACCTGAATTATTGAGTAATAATGTAGTGACACGTCCGTTAATGCAGGAAATGGTTTTTCCTGTACTAGCTTTTGTTGGAGGTCCTGGAGAAATTGCTTATTGGGCAGCTTTAAAAGGAGCTTTTGAGTTGTTCGCTATGGAATTACCGGTTATCATGCCTCGCCTAAGTTTAACTTTGGTAAACCGTCAAACACAGCGTTTGTTAACCAAATACGAATTAGATTTTTCTTCTGTTGCAAATGACCGTCAAGTGTCGGCAATGAAAAACCAATTAATGGAGACGATTCGTGAGCAGGAAGCAGAAACGCTACTTACGAATTTAGAGTTAGAATTAGAAAAATCTTATGAGCAAATCAAACAACAATTTACATCCATTAGCAAAGGGTTAACGCCGATTGTCGAGAAGAACCTACAATTGCATGCCAAGCAATTAAAGTTCTTAAAAAACAAGTTACAAGATGAAGTAGTGCTTCAAAACAGCATTGAATTTGGACATTACGATGCCATCGAAAATGAACTATTGCCAAATGGCGGTTTCCAAGAAAGAATTTACAGTCCGTTTACTTATATGAATCAGTATGGAATTGACCTTGTAAAAGATCTTTTAGCACTTCCACTCTGTTATGACAAAAATCATAAAGTTATTTATTTTTAAGTTGAAAAGTCTGCATATGCAGGCTTTTTTTATGTCAAAATAACTTGTTGAGATATTTTGCTGTAACAATCATGAAATATTTCAAAAACAAGTGGTGACAAGTGGGGGATTGTGGTACATTTATTACAATAAGTGGGGTGAAGGATATGTTCATGGGCGAATATCAACATAGCGTTGATGCAAAAGGACGGTTAATTATACCGGCTAAATTCCGTGAACTCTTGGGAGATCATTTTGTAATCACTCGAGGTCTGGATCAGTGCTTATTTGGTTACACTATGGAAGAATGGCAGAAAATTGAAGAAAAGCTTAAAGAACTGCCGGTCACTAAAAAAGACGCACGTGCTTTTACACGCTTTTTTTTCTCAGGTGCCTCAGAAGTGGAACTTGATAAGCAAGGGCGCGTCAATATACCGACGACATTAATTTCTTACGCGAAACTTGAAAAAGAATGCATTATCTTAGGTGTGTCCAACCGTTTTGAAATATGGGCAAAAGATTCATGGGAAAGCTATTTTGCAGCATCCGAAGATTCCTTTAGTGAAATCGCGGAAAATTTAACTGATTTTGACTTTTAAAAGTGAACGGGGGGAATGGATTGTTCAATCACACCACGGTTTTACTGCATGAAACTGTCGATGGTCTGAACGTTCGTCCTGATGGCATATATGTTGATTGTACGCTGGGCGGAGCAGGACACAGCGAATATTTGGTTCAGCAATTATCTGACCAAGGTCATTTATATTGTTTCGATCAAGACGCAACGGCGATAGCTCATGCAAAAGAAAAACTACAAGAGTATTTACATAGAATTACATTTATCCATGCCAACTTTAAATTTTTAAAAGAAGAATTGGAAATGCATGGAGTAGAAAAAGTTGATGGTATTCTATATGACTTAGGCGTTTCTTCTCCACAATTGGATACACCAGAACGAGGATTTAGTTATCACAACGATGCACCTTTAGATATGCGAATGGACCAAAGTGCAGAACTAAGTGCTTATCACGTAGTAAATGAATGGTCTTTTGAAGATTTAGTAAGAATTTTTTATCGTTACGGCGAAGAGAAATTTTCAAAGCAAATTGCACGTAAAATCGAAGCGGCAAGAGAAAAGCAACCGATCGAAACTACGGGTCAGTTGGTGGAATGCATCAAAGATGGAATTCCTGCTTTTGCCCGTCGAAAAGGTGGTCATCCTGCCAAAAGAGTATTCCAAGCTATTCGTATCGCAGTAAATGATGAATTAGGCGCTGCCGAAACATCTTTACAAGACGCAGTTAGCCTACTAGCAATTGGCGGAAGAATTAGCGTGATTACTTTCCATTCGTTAGAAGATCGACTATGTAAAGCGATTTTCAAAGAAGCCTCTTCATTACCTGAATTACCACCAAATTTACCGGTAATTCCTGATGGAATGGAACCAATCTTAAAACTAATTACAAGAAAACCAATATTACCTTCTGAAGAAGAATTAGAGCATAATAATCGATCAAGGTCCGCTAAACTGCGGATTGCAGAAAAAATAAACGAGTAAGGACGTGTTCAGATGGCACTGAATGCAAGAACAGAAGATTACATCCAACAGCTGGCCGTACCTCAAAACCCGAGCCAGCAACAATCGATTAGAAAAAAAGGCTTAATCACAAAAGGTGAAAAAATTCTGTATACAACTTTTGTAGCAGTCTGTATTATGTGTGCATTACTGGTTTTGCAGAATCAGGCAACGATTCAAGCATCAACGCAGGAAATTCAAAAAATTGAACAATCAGTCAATGAAACAGCGAAGCAAAATACAGATTTGTCGGTACAGGTAAGTGAACTGTCTTCATATTCGCGCATTTGGGCTAAAGCAAAAGAACTTGGCCTTAAATTAAATGAGCAAAATGTAAAGGTAGTGCCTGGACAATGAAGAAAAAGTTTCGGTTTCAAGGAGGAGCCTTTCTGCTATTTTTGTTATTCGCAGGGCTCTTTTTCCTTTTATTGGCGAGAATTGTAACAATACAAGCCACGGGGAAAGTGGAAGGACAAGAATTGGCTGCTAAAGCTGCAGCGAAATACAGTCAAGAAGAAGTGTTGACGGCAGAACGCGGGCGCATTATCGATCGCAATGGCGAAATAATAGCTGAAGATACACTCACCTATAAGCTAGTCGCAGTGCTCGATGAATCGGTTACGCAAAAAGCAAGTGATCCGCAACATGTGGTAGATATTGAAGAAACCGCTAAGAAATTAGCGGGATATTTGGATACTTCTGAAGAAAAAATTCTGGAAATATTAAAGAATGGTGTCGAAAAAGATCGCTATCAAGTAGAATTTGGTTCTGCTGGTCGTGAAATTAGTCACACGCAGATGCTAGCCATGAAGGAAGAAGACATTCCAGGTCTTCTATTTGTTCGAGATTTAAAAAGATTATATCCTAACGGTGTTTTTGCTTCTCATTTAATTGGCTATGCAATGAAAGAAGAGCTAGAAAATGGTGAAACAAAAACAACCGGAAGAATGGGTCTTGAATCGATTCATAACGACGTGTTAACAGGGAAAAATGGCAAAATGGAATTTGATACGGACAAGTGGGGCTTTTTACTGCCAAACAATGAATCTGCGATCACTCCAGCCGTAAACGGAGCGGACGTTCAACTCACATTGGATAAAACGTTGCAAAATTTCTTAGAAGATGCAATGACTGGCGTGCAGGAAGAGTACGACCCAACACGAATGATTGCAGTAATCGCAGATCCTAAAACAGGTGAAATATTAGCGATGTCACAACGTCCAACATTTGATCCGAATACGCGAGAAGGTCTATCAGACAATTGGCTAAACGAAAGTATCGAATTAACAATTGAACCCGGTTCACCGATGAAAATGTTTACATTAGCCGCAGCTATTGAAGAAGGTAAATGGGATCCTAATGCGACTTATAAATCGGGTACATATACTTTACTTGATAGTAAAATCGGAGATCACAACAGTGGTCGAGGGTGGGGAACGATTTCATTCTTAGAAGGCTTCCAACGTTCATCTAACGTTTCAATGGCTTATTTGCTAGAACGTCTTGGAGCAGATACTTTCATGAACTATGTAGATGCTTTTGGTTTCGGAGAACAAACAGGCATCGATTTGCCTAAAGAAGCATCTGGTAAAATCTTGAACCAATGGCCGATAAATAAATTAACGACTGCATACGGGCAAGGTTCTACAGTTACGCCTATTCAAATGATTCAAGCGGCGTCTGCCATTGCTAACGACGGAGTCATGATGAAACCGTATGTAATCGATCAAATCAAAAATTCCGATACAGGAAAAGTAACAGTTAAAAGCGAACCACAAGAAGCAGGTCAGCCAATTTCAGCTGAAACCGCAAATCAAGTTAAAGAAGTATTAGCTTCGACTGTCACTTCTGATGTGGGCTCAGCGAGAGGGTTTGCATTAAAAGATTATACAGTTGCAGGAAAAACTGGGACAGCGCAAGTACCAAAAGAAGGTGGCGGATATTTAACAGGTAGAAATAATTACTTGTTCTCCTTTTTAGGTATGGCTCCTGCAGATGATCCGGAATTGCTTATCTATATCGGTGTTCAACAACCTAATGTGCCAGCTAACGAGTACGGTTCTGTACCAGTAGCGAAAATCTTTACTTCCGTAATGGAGAATAGTCTAAAGTATTTAAACATCGAACCAGAAAATATGGCTGAAGCAGCAACGGTTCCTGTGGAAGAATATACAGGTAAAACAGTGACACAAGCGACTGAAGCTTTACAGGAGTTGGGTATTGAAGTTGAAGTGATAGGGAATACCGAAGAGATTATCTCACAGTACCCAGAAGTCGGAAATGCTGTTTTAAAAGGTGGCCGAGTGGTCCTACAAACAGCTGGAGACACAACTTTACCTGATTTTACTGGATGGTCTAAAAGAGAATTGCTTGCTTATCAAGCTTTAAGCGGTTTAGCGCTAGAAATTGCTGGGCAAGGTTATGCGATGACGCAAAGCGTTGAAGCAGGACAGCTTGTCGTAGGGAGCGATCCCGTAATTATTGAACTTTATCCACCTGAGATTTTTTATCCTGCTCAAGCAAAAGAGCAAGAAGAAAATCTAGAAGAAGATCAAATTCCGCCTGAACAAGAAGTGATAGAAGACACGGGTTCTGAAACCATAGTAGAAGAAGCGGAAAATGAAGTCCCAATAGAACCAGAAACACAACCAAATACAGAAGCACAAGCAAATATAGAATCACAAACAGACGAATCTACTGAGTAGTCTTGTGTTTAAAGGAGTTATACAAATGAGTACTTTTACACTAATGAGCCTCGGAATTACTTTATTACTGACAGTTATCTTAATGCCGGTATTTATCCCGTTATTGAAACGAATGAAATTTGGACAAAGCATTCGAGAAGAAGGACCTGAATCACACATGAAGAAAACAGGCACTCCCACTATGGGAGGACTTGTTTTCTTAATCGCTATAATTATTACGGTGTTAGTAGTTGCTTTTATCGCTGGATTATTAACTGCTAAAGTATGGATTTTACTTTTGGTACTTTTCGGTTATGGATTGATCGGCTTTTTGGATGACTTTATCAAAGTAGTGTTAAAAAGAAATCTTGGGCTAACGTCTTTACAAAAATTAATCGCTCAAATCATTATCGCTGTCGTATCATTCTTTGTGTTAAGTGGTAGTGACTTCGAGACAGGGGTCAATATCCCCTTTACAAACATTTCCATTGAGTTATCATGGCTATATGTGTTCTTTATCATCTTTTGGTTGGTTGGGTTTTCTAATGCAGTTAACTTAACGGATGGACTGGATGGGTTAGTAGCAGGAACAGCATCAATCGCTTTTGCCGCTTTTGGTGTACTAGCGATCTATCAAGGTGAAATGGCGATTGCGATTTTCACTTTCTCTGTAACAGGTGGCTTGTTAGGATTCTTGATTTTTAATAAATACCCGGCAAAAGTTTTCATGGGAGATACAGGTTCGTTAGCTTTAGGTGGCGCATTGGCAATGGTTTCTATTTTGCTAAAACAGGAATTATTATTGCTAATAATCGGTCTTGTGTTTGTTCTAGAAACAGCTTCGGTTATTTTACAAGTTGGTAGTTTTAAATTGCGTCAAAAACGAATTTTTAAAATGAGTCCTATTCACCATCATTTTGAATTGAGCGGATGGTCGGAATGGAAAGTAGTTATTGTATTCTGGTCAGTCGGTCTTATTAGTGCGGCAATTGCCGTCTTTTTGGAGGTAATGTAAATGAAGGAAGCTCCACAACTCTATCAAAAGAAAGTTCTGGTTTTAGGATTAGCGAAAAGTGGATTTACAGCCGCCCGAATTTTAAATAAACTCGGTGCATTTGTAACTGTGAACGATTCTAAGCCTTTTGAAGAAAATCCTGAAGCGCAAGAATTATTAAATATGGGTGTCACCGTAATTTGTGGGAGACACCCAGAAGACCTTCTAGAAGAAGGTTTTGAATTGGTTGTTAAAAACCCAGGTATTCCTTATACAAACATCTTAATTCAATCCGCTATGCAAAAGAAAATTCCAGTATGGACGGAAATTGAATTGGCTTATTTGATTAGTGAAGCCCCATTTATAGGGATTACTGGTTCGAATGGTAAAACAACAACAACTACGTTATTGTTCCATATGTTAAACCAAGACAATAAAAATCCATTAATCGCTGGAAATATCGGCACAGTGGCAAGTGGAGTTGCAGAGAAAGCAAAACCCGAAAATGTTATTGTGACGGAACTGTCATCATTCCAACTAAAAGGGACGGAAGCTTTCCGCCCAACAATCGCCATAATTACGAATATTTATGAAGCGCATTTGGATTATCACGGATCAATCGAAGATTACCGTGCTTCTAAAATGAAGCTTACTTCAAACCAAACAGCGGAAGATTATTTTATTTATAATGCTGACCAACCGTTGCTAGTCGAGCACGCAAAAAACTGCAAAGCAAAATTGGTGCCTTTTACACTTAAAGGACGAACTGAAGAAAGCGTCAGTGCAGATGAAAACTATGTATATTGGCAAGGCGAAGAGCTAATTGAACGTTCGAAAATCATGTTAGCTGGCCAGCATAATTTAGAAAATATTTTAGCTGCGACAGCGGCAACGCTAATTCAAGGTGGAACAAAAGAAACCATCATTCGTGTTCTTACGTCATTTACAGGCGTAAAACATCGATCGCAGTTTATTAAAGAATGGCAAGGTCGTAAATTTTACAACGATTCAAAAGCCACCAATGCTTTGGCAACAAAAAGTGCATTAGAAGCTTTTCCAGAGAATATCATATTATTGGCTGGTGGCTTAGAGCGTAACCATTCATTGGATGAAATTCGACCATTTATGGACCGTGTCAAGGTATTGGTGACTTTTGGAGAAACGGCACAACGATTTACTACATTTGCAGAAGAAAGTGGTGTGAAGACCATTATTCAAGCAGGTAAAATGGATGATGCAGTCGAAAAAGCGATCCAAGCGTCAGCAGATGGCGATACCATCTTATTGTCACCTGCATGCGCAAGCTGGGATCAGTACGATAGTTTTGAAATTCGAGGAGATGCTTTCATTTCCGCAGTCCATCAAATGACGGAAGCGAACGAATAAAAGATAAGGGGCAGCAATTATGGACAAAGTGATTGACATCGAAGAACGCATCCCATCGCTCCGCGATCGACGGAAAAAAAGAACCAATCGCAAGTTCGTGGCGCTGTTGCTCATTTTTCTCACTTTGCTTGCCGTACTTTTATACAGCCAGTCGAAGTACAGTGAAATCCACACCATCACTATAGAAGGGGCTGTTCTTTTTAATCAGAAAAGCTATCAGGCAGCAAGTGGATTAGCAATCGGAGATTCAATGTGGTCATTCGATACGCGAGCTGTTGCGCAACAACTAGAAAAGTTGGAGTGGGTGGAAAAAGCATCGGTTAAAAAAAATTGGTTAACCGGTGTTGAAATTGATTTGAAAGAATATGTTCAAATGGGCTATTTAGATCGTGGGAATAGTTATCAAATTGTTTTATCAAACAATCTAGCACTCAAACAGCCAGTAACGGTTATTGATGGTCCGATTTATTCGAATTTTGATGACGAGAAAAAAAGAGAGAAATTGATTAACCAATTAGCGGAAATCAATCCAGAAGTTTTACAATTAATTTCTCAAATTATTTTAGATTCCAAAGAAAAAGATGCGGATTTTGTAACTTTGTATATGAATGATGGAAACGAAATTCACGGGATCTTGAGTACATTGGCTGAGAAGATAAATTATTATCCATCTGTCGTCTCGCAATTAGAAGAAGATCAAAAAGGCGTAATTGATATGGAAGTCGGAATCTATTTCCGCTCTTATGCAGATGCTTATGGTTTTGCAGAGGAGGTTCCAGAAGATGAAAACGCCGAAGAGGAGTAATCGCAAAAATTTCAGCAAATCGATTGTTTTTTCATTAGTATTTTTAGTTCTTGGATTTATCATGGCCTACTCCTATAGTCTTTCCAGTGCTAACAAAGAGACGGAAGGCTATACGGGTGGGGCCTTTTTTGAACAAGAAGAACGGTATCGAAAAGAGTTAATCAATCAACAAGAGCGCAATAAAGCTTTGCGAGATGAATTGCAAGAAAAGCAAAGCGAAGTTCAAGAGTTTGAAAAATCCTTTGCAGATGGTGAAAATCGCTATACAGAATATGCAAAAGAAGCAGAAGAGCTCAGAAGGTATCTCGGTCTAGTGCCAGTTCAAGGAAGCGGCTTAAAAGTAACGTTGCAAGACGGTGATTACAACCCTAACTCAGTTAACCCAAATGACTATATTGTTCATGAAAGTCATGTTTTTCAAGTGATTAATGAATTGTATATTTCAGGTGCAGAAGCGATTTCGATTAATGGTCAGCGTATTCATAGCAACTCCTATATTGTATGTACCGGACCGGTTATTACAGTAGACGGTGTACAATACCCAGCTCCATTTGTGATTGAAGCTATCGGTGAACCAAAAGTATTGTCTTCTTCAATGAAATTAACTGGCGGAATTATGGATCAATTAGTTAACGATAATGTTATCGTTACATTGGATGAGGGGTTAATCATTAAAATGCCTGCTTTACTTACGGAATCATGAGTAAGGAGGAAATTTTGTGAAGAAAAAGGTTTTCACTCGATTTACAGCGATACTATTTTTAATCGGTTTGATGACCGCCATACAATATAATACGATCAACGAACCCGACAGACGCGATACGCGAGATGTATGGGAAGTAAGACAAGAATTATCAAGAGAAAAAAAGTTGCATTCACAATTGCTATCAGAAATAGGGACGCTTGACGAAACATTAAACAAATACAATATAGCAGCTGATGAAAGTCCGGAACAAGCGTTACGTGAAACTGCTGGTGAACTAAGGGTTGCAGTTGGATTAGCAGAAACAACTGGTCCTGGCTTCGAGGTTTTGGTTGAACCGTCGATGGAAGCGGTTGCGTTAGGATTGGCAATCGAAGGAATTTCACCGGACTTGCTTATTCGACTTGTTAATGAAATCAATCGGTATGATGCTCTTTATGTATCGATAGATGGAAAGCGGATTATAAACACGACTTCAATAAGAGACATAAACGGTCAGACCTCTGTAAATGCGAAACCGGTTGAAACACCACCATTTTCAATAAAAATTATTTCTAAGTCGATGGATGACGCAGAAAAGCTGTATAATCATTTATTGGCATCCCGTATTCTAGATGATTTTTATATCGATAATATGTCACTAGCAGTTTCAGTGCCACAAAGCGATATGGTAATCGAAGCATATGATGGCATTATAGACACTAAATATTTACAGGCAATAGAGGGGGAATAGCGATGTGGCTATCCATTTTAGGTTTATTACTCGGTATTTCGCTTGGTCTTCTGACGGATATGCAAATCCCTCCAGAATATGCCAATTATTTGTCCATAGCCGTATTGGCGTCACTTGATACACTTTTTGGCGGAATACGTGCTCATTTACAGCAAGTGTATGATGATAAAGTTTTTGTTTCTGGATTCTTTTTTAACATCGCACTAGCAGCGGGCCTTGCTTTTCTTGGTGTTCATTTAGGAGTCGATTTGTATTTAGCTGCAATTTTCGCATTCGGTGTTCGGCTATTTCAAAATATAGCGGTTATTCGACGCATTATTTTAGCAAAATGGGCTGAAAAAAAAGAAGTTAGAGAAACAATTTGAATAATTCAAGGAAATTTATTTAAGTTTTGCGATTTTCTTAGACAAGGTGCACGATATGCAATAGAATATAAGTACAGCAGTTTAATAAGGAGGTGCCACGAATTGAGTCAATCAGAATTATATGTAAGTCTAGATATCGGTTCGTCATCCGTTAAAGTTTTAATCGGAGAAATGGCTAACAAGTCATTGAACGTAATCGGTGTCGGAAATGTAAAATCTAATGGAATTAAAAAAGGTGCGATTGTTGACATAGATGCAACGGTGCAGTCCATTAAAAAAGCTGTCGATCAGGCAGAGCGCATGATCGGCAAGTCGATTCACGAAGTGGTATTAGGAATTCCAGCAAATAAGGCAGTATTACAACCGGTAAAAGGGATTGTGGCTGTAAACAGTGAAAATCGTGAAATTACCGATGAAGATTTGGATCGTGTATTAGAAGCGGCACAAGTTATGTCGATTCCGCCAGAACGGGAATTGGTTAACATCATTCCTGAGCAATACATTGTTGACCATCTAGGTGAAATTAAAGATCCACGGGGCATGATTGGTATCCGCCTTGAAATGGATGGTACAATGGTGACAACTTCAAAAACTATTTTACACAACGTACTTCGCTGTGTAGAAAGAGCAGGACTTGAAATTCGTGATATTTATGTCCAGCCGCTTGCAGCAGGAAGCTATGCGTTAACTGAAGATGAGAAAAATCATGGCACAGCGTGTATCGATATCGGTGGAGGATCTACTTCTATTTCCATCTTCCAAGAAGGCCACTTGACTGCTTCTTCCGTAATTCCGGTTGGAGGAGACCACGTTACAAAAGATTTGTCCATCATTTTAAAGACACCGACAGATCAAGCTGAAAAAATCAAACTTGAACATGGTCATGCGTTTTTCGAAGATGCTTCAGAAGATGAAGTTTTTGAAGTCCCAGTTATTGGATCTGATTCAACAGAACAGTATAATCAAAAATACATATCTGAAATAATCGGAGTTCGCCTGGAAGAACTTTTCGAACTGATTTTAGATGAGTTTTACCGGTTGGGCGTTCAAGACTTGCCAGGAGGAGTCGTTTTAACAGGCGGCATGGCTAAATTGGATGGATTGCCAGAACTTGCACGTAACATCCTGCAAACTCGCGTTCGTCTATTTACACCAGAATTTATTGGCGTTCGTGAACCACAGTACACGACAGCAGTTGGCTTAATTCAATATGCTTACATGGAAGATGTCTTCTATGGCCGTATTGGAAATGGTGGAGCTGTTGCCGGCGCTGCGAAAGTTGAGCATCAAGAAGTGCAACAACCTAAAAAGCAAAAGCAGCCAAAGCAAAATTCTGAAGGTGTCGTAACGAAAGCCAAAAAGATGTTTGATCGATTCTTTGAATAAAATCAATGTTGCATCTAGCTTGCAACTATAAAAGCTAAGCAATTTTAGGAGGAAAAAGAATGTTGGAATTTGATACAAATATTGATGCACTGGCCGTAATTAAAGTTATTGGGGTAGGTGGCGGTGGTAACAACGCCGTAAACCGTATGATCGAACACGGAGTACAAGGTGTAGAATTTATAGCAGTTAACACAGATGCACAAGCTTTAAACTTATCTAAAGCAGAAGTGCGCCTTCAAATCGGTGGTAAATTAACACGCGGTCTTGGTGCCGGTGCTAACCCTGATGTTGGTAAAAAAGCAGCAGAAGAAAGCAAAGAACAAATCGAAGAAGCTTTGCGCGGAGCAGACATGGTATTCGTAACTGCAGGAATGGGTGGCGGTACAGGTACTGGTGCAGCACCTGTTATTGCTGGAATCGCTAAAGAACTTGGCGCATTGACTGTTGGTGTTGTAACGCGTCCATTTACTTTTGAAGGTCGTAAACGTTCAACACAAGCAATCGGTGGTATCGCTACTATGAAAGAATCAGTTGATACATTGATTGTTATTCCAAACGATCGTTTGCTTGAAATTGTTGACAAAAACACACCTATGCTTGAAGCATTCCGTGAAGCGGATAATGTTTTACGCCAAGGTGTATCAGGTATCTCTGATTTGATCGCCGTTCCTGGATTGATCAACTTGGATTTTGCCGATGTTAAAACGATTATGTCTAACAAAGGTTCTGCTTTAATGGGAATCGGTGTATCTTCAGGAGAAAACCGTGCGTCTGAAGCGGCTAAAAAAGCTGTTTCGAGTCCATTACTTGAAGTTTCTGTTGATGGTGCAAAAGGTGTCTTAATGAACATCACAGGTGGATCTAACCTTAGCCTTTATGAAGTTCAAGAAGCTGCTGACATTGTAGCATCTGCTTCTGACGAAGAAGTAAACATGATCTTCGGTTCTGTTATTAACGATAACTTGAAAGATGAAATTATCGTGACAGTTATCGCAACTGGTTTTAATGAAGAACAACTTCAACCAAGAACGCCAAGAGGATCTGGATTGAATTCAAGCCGCGTGCAGTCGATTCAACAACAGACTCCTGCGCCATCAATCCGTGATGCACGTCGTGAAGATCAACGTCGCGATGAGCAACGCCGTGAAGAACAGCCACCTTATTACAACCAAGAACCACAAAGACAAGAAAAACATAGCGACGATGCATTAGACATTCCGACCTTCTTACGCAATCGTCAAAAGAGACGTTAATCCAAACAGCTGCCGGTTGGGCAGCTGTTTTTTTTAGGGAAAGAGCTTAATTGATAAATTAACTCAAACTTGGTACAATATATTGGACTTCTATAAGAAAAGTTGTGACTAGATGAAACCGATTAAACCTATATTTGAAGAGATTACTAAGCAATTATCCGCTGTAAATGATACGATTCAAATTATTGCTGTGACAAAACAAGTTGGCATAGAACGCACAAAAGAAGCGATCCAAGCAGGAATTCATCATCTGGGTGAAAATCGTCCAGAAGGATTATCCAAAAAACTTGAAGCAATTGACGAAAATGTGTCTTGGCACTATATAGGCAATCTACAAACAAGAAAAGTAAAAGATGTTATTAATGAAATCGATTATTTACATTCATTAGACCGATTAAGTTTGGCCAAAGAAATTCAAAAACGTGCAACTCGACCAGTAAACTGTTTTGTTCAAGTAAATGTGTCGGGAGAAGAGTCAAAAAGTGGTATTGAACCTGAAGATACAATAAACTTTATCGAATCACTCGAAGCTTATGACAACATAAAAGTGGTCGGATTGATGACAATGGCACCAAATACGTCCGATGAAAGTGTAATCCGAGAAGCATTTAAAGGATTAAAATCACTCCAACTTCAAGTGTCTGAGAAAAATTGGGCACATGCACCATGCACAGAATGTTCGATGGGCATGTCTAACGACTACTTAATTGCTGCTCAAGAAGGAGCTAGTTTTGTCCGAATTGGCACAGCATTGGTTGGGGCAGAAAGTGAGGCAAAACGATGAGCGTGAAAGACAAATTTAAAAATTTCTTTTATTTAGATGAGTATGATGAAGAAGAGCAAGTGCGGGAGCAACCTGTAAAAAAGCAAAAACCAGCTCCCCGTTATGAAAAACCTGCTGTTATGCAAGAGCCGAAAAAAGCACCGAAAGAACGGCGCCAGAAAGTGGAGGAGACCAATGTGTCTAATTTAGTCAGTATGCAAGGAGCTTCAAAAGCTTCAAAAGTTAGCTTGGCAGAACCAAGAGTTTATGCCGAAGCACAAGATATCGCAGAAAGCTTAAAAAACAAGCAAGCAGTTGTTGTAAACCTTCAACGCATTGAAAAAGATCAAGGTTTACGAATTATCGACTTTCTAAGTGGAACTGTTTACGCTCTTGGTGGAGACATTCAACGCATTGGAACGGATATTTTCTTGTGCGTACCAGACACTGTAGAAGTGGATGGCGCCATTTCAGATTATTATTACGACGAGCAACAATAAGAGGGGTGCCATAAAAAAGTATGTCAGTTATATTAAATTTGATACTTTCAGCAATTAATATCTATTTCTATATTCTAATTGTTAGTGTATTCATGAGTTGGGTACCAAGCATTAAAGAATCTAGTTTTGGACAAATGATTTCAAAAATCACAGATCCTTATTTGGACATTTTCAGACGCTTTATCCCGCCAATCGGCATGATTGATATTTCACCGATTGTTGCAATCTTCACTTTGAATTTAGCAAGCCAAGGGATTATTGTATTATATAATTTCTTTGTTTAATCTAAAACCTCACATCACGTGAGGTTTTTTTCTTGAAAAATTGATCTGAAGGAGCATTAACATGGAAGAGATATTTCAGCATTTTAGAAAAGAAGAACAGCAATTTATCGAGCAAGTTTCGGGCTGGCTACGTGAAGTTGAAGATCGTTATTCACCAAAGTTAACAGACTTTTTGGATCCACGGCAGCGATTTATCGTAGAAGCAGTGATGGGATCGACGGATGTCCGCATGATGACTTCGGGAGTTTTTAAAGATGCAGAAAGACAACGTGTTCTGTTGTATCCTTCTTATTTTGAGCCCCAACAAGAAGACTTTAATATTACGGTTTTTGAACTAAAATATCCGTCTAAATTTGTTAATTTGCGTCATCCTGATATATTAGGATCCATAATGTCTCTTGGGCTTGACCGAAGCAAATTTGGTGATATTCGTATTGATAATGATCGTGTTCAACTTGCTGTAATGAATGAAATCGGTCCTTATTTACAAAGCAATTTTGTAAGTGCGGCAAAAGTGAAAGTACAGTTAAATGAAGTTACAGACCTAACAGAAATGATTGAGACTAGTGAAGAATGGACAGAAGAGTCTTATACAGTTAGTTCGATGCGGTTGGATACGGTTATGAGTTCTGTCTATAACATCTCAAGACAAAAAGCTGCTGCTCTTATTCATGGCGGGAAAGTGAAAGTTAACTGGACTTTACAAGACCAGCCTTCGTTTGAGCTGCATGAATCAGATATGATTTCTTCAAGAGGGTTTGGTCGAGTTCGCTTGATCATGATCGAAGGGCGCACGAAAAAAGACAAAGTTCGCTTGCAAATCGGCCGTCTAGAAACAAAAAACTAGACGGCTTTGAAAAATTACGAAATAGTACTGAAATTTAACGTCATCAACTGTATAATAGAAAGATAAGATAACAAGTTAAGGAGAGGTTTACTCAATGCCATTATCCCCGTTAGATATACATAACAAAGAATTCAGCCGTGCATTCCGTGGATATCAGGAAGATGAAGTAAATGAATTCCTGGAACAAATTATGAGAGATTACGAAATTTTGCTAAAAGACAAGGCAGCTCTAGAAGAACGGTTACGCACAACCGACGAGCGAGTTGGCCATTTTAATACAATTGAATCGACATTGCAAAAATCGATTTTTGTGGCTCAAGAAGCTTCAGAAGAAGTTCGTCGCAACTCACAAAAAGAAGCAGAGTTGATTATTAAAGAAGCTGAGAAAAATGCGGATCGCATTGTTAACGAGTCGTTGACAAAAGCACGTCGCATTGCAACAGAAATTGAAGAACTGAAAAAACAATCTCGTATTTTCAAAAATCGTTTCAAGATGCTTGTTGAAGCCCAATTAGATTTAATCGAAACAGATGATTGGGAAACCTTATTGGAATACGATATCGATACACAAAATTTAGAGAAGATTGAGAAGGATAAAGAAGAGACGAACTCTTGACTCTGAGACTTTCTAAATCTATAATTACGACATACAAAAAAACGCGCTGATAGAGACAGTAGTTTGTGTAGAACGCTAAAGCGAATCAGGGACAGTGAGAGCCTGATGTGTACACATAGATGAAAATCACTCTTGAGCAGAATTGGTGAATAATAAGTAACCTATTCCGTCTACGCCACGTTACGGCGATCGAGTGGCAGCTATCTAGCTGCAACAAGGGTGGTACCGCGAGTTTAAGCTTCTCGTCCCTTACCAGGGATGGGGGGCTTTTTATTATGTCTACAGGAGGAATAGAAATGGAATACAAAGATACGTTATTAATGCCGAAAACAGATTTTCCAATGCGTGGCAATTTGCCGAATCGCGAACCGGAAATGCAACAAAAATGGGAAGATATGAACATTTACAAACAAGTACAAGATCGTACTGCGGGTCGACCGTTTTTCGTTCTTCATGATGGACCACCATATGCAAATGGTGATTTGCATATGGGCCATGCACTTAACAAAGTATTAAAAGATATGATCGTTCGTTCGCGTTCGATGATGGGCTTCCACGCACCTTACGTTCCAGGTTGGGACACGCACGGTTTGCCGATTGAACAAGCTTTAACAAACAAAGGCGTAAACCGCAAAGAAATGTCTTTAGCGGAATTCCGCAAGCTTTGTGAAGAATATGCTTTCCAACAAATCGATAATCAACGCTCTCAGTTCAAGCGCATTGGTGTTCGTGGCGATTGGGAAAATCCTTATGTGACTTTAAAACCAGCATATGAAGCTCGTCAAATTGAAGTGTTTGGTAAAATGGCCAATAAAGGTTATATCTACAAAGGTTTGAAACCTGTTTACTGGTCACCTTCAAGTGAATCATCACTTGCTGAAGCTGAAATTGAGTATCACGATAAAAAATCTCCTTCTATTTACGTTTCTTTCCCTGTAACAGACGGTAAAGGTGTGTTAGCAGAAGGAACAAACTTCATCATCTGGACGACTACACCTTGGACAATTCCAGCGAACCTAGGAATTTCCGTGCACGCTAAATTGGATTACGCAGAAGTCTCTGTCAACGGTTCTCAATACATTGTTGCTCAAGAATTATTAAAAGAAGTATCTGAAGAACTAGGTTGGACAGATGCAGAAGTTGTTCGTGTCATCAAAGGTGAAGAACTAGAAAATATTCTTACAAAGCACCCGTTATATGACCGTACTTCTCTTGTCATGCTTGGCGAGCACGTAACAACTGACTCAGGTACTGGTTGTGTTCATACAGCACCTGGTCATGGTGAAGATGACTTCTTAATCGGTAAAAAATACGGATTGGACGTTTTATGTCCAGTTGACGAACGCGGAGTTATGACTGCTGAAGCACCTGGATTTGAGGGCGAGTTTTATGACAAAGCCAATAAATCGATAACAGAAGCGCTAGATAAAGTAGGCGCGCTTGAAAAACTTACATTTATCACACACTCGTATCCACATGACTGGCGGACGAAAAAGCCGGTAATTTACCGTGCAACAGCTCAATGGTTTGTATCAATCGAAGCATTCCGTGACCAAATCTTAAACGCAATTAAAGAAACATCATTCACTCCAGCATGGGGTGAAACACGTTTGTTTAATATGTTACGTGATCGTGGAGATTGGAATATTTCACGTCAACGCGTATGGGGCGTTCCTATTCCAGTGTTTTATGCAGAAAATGGCGATCCGGTGATCACTGAAGAAACAATTGCGCATATCGCAAAATTGTTCCGCGAAAATGGATCAAATGTATGGTTTGAGCGTTCTACAGATGAATTATTACCGCCAGGATTTACGCATCCAAGCAGCCCGAACGGCGTGTTCACGAAAGAAATGGATATTATGGATGTTTGGTTTGACTCAGGATCGTCTCACCAAGGAGTTCTTGATGAACGAGAAGACCTTCAATATCCAGCAGATCTTTACTTAGAAGGATCTGACCAATACCGTGGCTGGTTCAACTCGTCATTAACGACAAGTGTTGCGATTAATGGACATGCACCTTACAAAGGTATTTTGAGCCACGGCTTTACGCTTGATGGCAATGGTCGAAAAATGAGTAAATCGCTTGGTAACGTCATTGTTCCTTCAAAAGTCATGAACCAAATGGGCGCAGATATCCTTCGTCTATGGGTTGCTTCTGTAGACTATACAGCGGATGTTCGTGTATCTGACGAAAACTTTAAACAAGTATCTGAAGTTTACCGCAAAATCCGTAACACGCTAAAATTCCTTCACGGAAACTTAGCTGATTTTAATGAACAAGAGCACCGTGTTGCATTTGAAGACATGCGTGAAATGGATCAATACATGGCAATGAAGTTACAGAAGATGGTAGAAACTGTACGTAAAGGTTATGAAACCTATGAGTTTTCAACAATCTACCATGCGTTAAATAATTATTGCGCTAACGATTTAAGCTCATTCTATTTAGATGTAGCAAAAGACGTTGTGTACATTGAAAGTGCAGATCATCCACATCGTCGTGCGATGCAAACTGTAATGTTTGATTCGTTAATGGCAATCTTAAAATTAGCAGCACCAATCATCCCTCATACAGCGGATGAATTATGGTCTTACTTGAGCTTTGTAGAAGAAGAAAGTGTTCAATTGACTGATTTCCCAGAAGCTGTTTTAAACCCAGCGTTTGAAGGCTTAAACGACAAGTGGAGCCGATTTATGGATATTCGCGACGATGTGTTAAAAGCATTAGAAGAAGCGCGTGCAGCTAAAACTATTGGTAAATCGTTAGAAGCGAAAGTAACAGTCTTCGGCGACGAAGAACTTGCTACATTACTAGCTTCTACTGATGAAAATCTTGCTCAATTGTTCATCGTATCAAAATATGAATACGGTGGTACGCAAGATCAAGCACCAGAACATGCTGTAAAACTAAATGAAGTTTCAGTAACAGTTGAAAAAGCAACTGGTGAAAAATGTGAACGTTGCTGGACAATTTCTGAAGAAATTGGTCAAAGCGAAGAACATCCAACATTATGTCCTCGCTGTGCAAGTGTTGTAGAAACACAATTTGCTTAATCAATAACATTAGCAAATTTTAAAAGGGTTTGGAGAGCCAAAATTTGGTTACTCCAGGCCCTTTACTTTTTTTGCTGTCAGTGTGTTAAAATAGATTGACTGCTGAATTGACGGAGGATACAGATGTTTATTTATTATGGACTTGCATTATTCATAATCGCATTAGATCAATGGACAAAATGGCTAGTACTGAAAAATATGGAGTTGGGTGAACGGATTTCGGTCATTGACCCTTACCTTGGTTGGTTGTCGCACCGGAATCGGGGCGCTGCTTGGGGTATGCTAGAAGGACAGATGTGGCTGTTCGCTATAATTACTGTAGCGGTTATCATCGGAATACTTTACTATTTTCATAAACATGCAAAAGGGCAACCTTTATTTCAGTTAAGTTTAATGGTTCTCTTAGGAGGCGCAGTTGGTAATTTTATCGATCGGATGTTTCGCGGGGAAGTCGTTGATTTTGTTGACGTACTCATTCCGGTGATTGGTTATGATTTTCCGATATTTAATGTTGCAGATGCTGCGTTGACGATTGGTGTCGTATTGATGGTTATTTATATTATTTATGACGAAAAACAACAAAAGAAAAAGGTGTCTTAATGGAAGATTTAACGATTGAAATCACAAAAGAAATGGCCGGCGAACGAGTAGATAAAGCTGTGTCATCAATAGATGGAGACTGGTCACGTTCACAGATCAGCAACTGGGTCAAAGAAGGTGCAGTAAAAGTTAACGGAGAAACTGTAAAACCGAATTACAAAGTACGTTTGCAAGATATTATCATTGTTACGCCACCTGAATTGGAAGAATTAGATGTAGTTCCTGAAGATTTGAATTTGGAGATTGTTTACGAAGATGAAGATGTTTTAGTAGTTAACAAACCAAAAGGTATGGTCGTTCACCCAGCACCAGGTCATGCAAAAGGAACATTGGTGAATGGGTTAATGCATCATTGCACTGATCTTTCGGGCATTAATGGTGTCGTGCGTCCAGGAATTGTTCACCGCATTGATAAAGATACTTCAGGCTTATTAATGGTAGCGAAAAATGACGCTGCTCATACTTCTTTAGTTGACCAATTAGTGAAGAAGACAGTGACTCGTAAATACGTTGCATTGGTTCATGGACACATTCCACACGATAAAGGAACAATTCAAGCACCAATTGCACGCGATCCTAAAGAACGTCAAAATATGGCGATCGTTGATAAAGGCAAGCATGCTGTGACGCATTTCCGAGTTCTAGAACGTTTCGGTAATTTTACGCTTGTTGAATGTCGTTTAGAAACAGGAAGAACGCATCAAATCCGTGTTCACATGAAATATATTGGTTTCCCGCTTGTTGGCGATCCGAAATACGGACCGAAAAAAACAATGGACATTGGCGGTCAAGCTCTTCACGCTGAAGTGATTGGGTTTAATCATCCAAGAACGAACGAATACATGGAGTTTTCTGCAGAGCCACCAGCTGAATTTGCAGAACTTCTAGAATCTCTTCGCGATAAGGATTGACAAACCCGTTTCTCTTTCTTTATACTTAAAAAAACAAATCGAATAATAACACCTTTAATTACAGTCCAGAGAGGCTGAGAAGGTATTTACGCAAGCCGGAAGTCTGTCTTCTGTGCTGAGTTTTTCTGCGCATCTATCCTCTTGTCCCTCGGGCAAGAGGTTTTTTATTTGCAAAAAAAGGAGCGGATCTTATGGTGGAAAAAGCAGATATTTTGGATGAACAGGCAATAAGTCGAGCGATTACTCGCATTGCACACGAAATTATTGAACGCAATAAAGGCATAGATGATTGCATACTAGTCGGCATTAAAACGCGCGGTGCTTTTATCGCCAAGCGTTTAGCAGAGAAAATCGAAAAAATTGAAGGACGCCCTATTTTAAAAGGCGAACTCGATATTACGCTTTACCGAGATGACTTGAGTGTCAAAACAAAAAATCAAGAGCCGTTAGTTCAACAAGTCGATATTGAACACAGCATACTCGACAAAAAAGTGATTCTTGTAGACGATGTGCTTTACACAGGAAGAACAGTACGCGCAGCAATGGATGCAGTTATGGATCTTGGTCGACCAGCACAAATTCAACTGGCTGTGTTAATTGATAGAGGTCACCGTGAACTGCCAATTCGAGCAGACTTTGTTGGTAAAAACATTCCAACTTCTAGCGACGAACGAATTATCGTTCAAATGGTCGAAAGCGATCAAATGGACCGAGTAGCCATTCACGAATAGAGAGATAGAGACAGGGGAGAATGGAAATTGAGTGAAGCTATTTTAGATGTACAAGATAAACCAAAAGTAGGACAATGGATCTCGCTAAGCTTGCAGCATATGTTTGCCATGTTTGGTGCAACGATTTTAGTGCCACAACTAGTCGGGCTGAGCCCAGCCATCGCGTTGTTAACAAGTGGAATTGCCACAATCATTTTTATCATTATTACACAATTTAAAGTACCAGCATACTTAGGCTCATCATTCGCCTTTATCGTGCCAATCACGATTGCTACAGAAACAGGTGGAATTGGGTCAGCCATGATCGGGGCCATGTTTGTATCTCTCGTTTACGCCATAGTCGCCTTGATTATTTGGAAAACCGGTTATCATTGGTTGATGAAACTACTTCCACCAATTGTAGTAGGACCCGTCATCATCGTCATTGGACTTGCTTTATCAGGCACTGCGGTCAATATGGCCATGACGATTCCGGCAGAAGGCGGATCGGAATACAGTTTATTGCATTTCTCAGCTGCAATTGTCACATTGTTTACTGCAATCATTTGTAACATTTACTTTAAAAATATCATTTCGTTAATGCCGATCTTAATCGGAATTATTGTGGGGTATGGTTACTCTGCAGCCATCGGGATTATCGACTTTACAGCAATTGGCGAAGCAAGCTGGTTCGCGGTTCCAGAATTCTTGATCCCTGGAGTGGATTATTCGTTTCAAGTAACGCCAACCTTGCTGTTCGTCATGGTCCCAATCGCTATCGTCACCATTTCTGAACACATTGGGCATCAGCTCGTGTTAGGAAAAATTGTTGATAGAAATTACATAAAAGATCCTGGTTTGCACCGGTCGATACTAGGAGACGGCATTGGCACATTCATTTCTTCGCTAGTCGGTGGTCCACCAAAAACCACTTATGGTGAAAACATTGGAGTGCTTGCCATAACAAAAGTGTTTTCTGTGTATGTCATTCTTGGCGCAGCAGTGTTCGCCATCGCATTTTCTTTCTTTGGCAAATTGATGGCAGTTATTGAAACCATCCCAACGGCTGTTCTTGGCGGAATTTCCATCTTGCTGTTCGGAATTATCGCTTCATCGGGATTACGGATGCTAGTAGACAACAACATCGATTTCGGCAACAACCGCAACTTAGTCATCTCGTCAGTTATTTTAGTAATCGGGATTGGTGGAGCGAAGCTTGAGTTTAGTGAATCTTTCTCGATCGAAGGAATGGCACTTGCTGCGATTGTCGGTGTTATCTTGAACTTAGTATTACCTGGAATGAACAAAAAAGAACTAGACGACGGAACTGAATAATTACCTTTTAATGAATGTCCAGAGAGGCATGGAAAGGATCGAAGAATGGGTAAACTCTACCCTTTTTTCCTCACACCTTCCTGCCCCTGGGAAGGTGTTTTTTTGTCTGAAGAATGAGAGGATGAGTCAATTTTGCCAAACTTACTATCTATGAACAACTTAGAAAATGACACGATTATGAGTTTGCTTGAGCGCGCTGGAGAATTTCAGCGAGGCGAGAGAGCGCCAATTGATGGCACAGTCGTCAACTTGTTTTTTGAACCTAGCACAAGAACGAAAATGAGCTTTGAAATGGCGGAGCATCATATGGGACTCGCTGTACTGCCATTTGAAACAGCCTTTTCCAGCATTTTAAAAGGTGAAACGCTTTACGATACTGTTAAAACGATGGAAGCGATTGGTGTAGGAGCAGTCATTATCCGCCATGAAGAAGAAGAGTATTACCAACAACTTGAAGGATGCAACGTGGCTGTCATCAATGGGGGAGACGGCTCGGGACAGCATCCTACACAATCTCTTTTAGACTTAATGACCATTTATCAAGAGTTCGGACGGATCGAAGGCATTCACGTTACCATCGTCGGCGACATTGCTCATAGCCGAGTCGCAAAATCAAACGCAGCTGCGCTCAAGCAATTAGGAGCTAAAGTAAGCTTTATTTGTCCAGAAGAATGGAGCGGTGACTATGAATCCTCAGAGCACTTAGATAATTTTATTGAAACCACAGATGTAGTCATGATGCTACGCGTCCAACACGAACGTCATGCAGTCTCAGCGCTTTTTTCAAAAGAAAACTACCATGAACAATATGGATTGACTGTAGAACGAGAGCAGAAGATGAAAGACGGAGCCATTATTATGCACCCCGCTCCAATCAACCGTGGTGTGGAAATAGCCGATTGTCTCGTTGAGTGTGACCGATCAAGAATTTTTAAACAAATGGCTAACGGAGTTTTCATCCGGATGGCAGTACTTGAATACGCATTGAAAGGGAGAGATTGACTTGAATTTATTCATTAACAACGTAAACATGCTGCAAAATGGAGAACTAACACCTACAAATATTCGTATCAAAGAAGGCAAAATTGAAGAAATCGGTCAAGAGTTACAAGTAAATAATGAGACCCAAATTGACGGCAAGGGCCGGATGATTGCACCAGGATTTGTTGATGTCCACGTTCATTTACGTGAACCAGGTGGCGAACAGAAAGAAACAATCGAAAGCGGGACAAAATCTGCGGCAAAAGGTGGCTACACAACGATATGTGCAATGCCAAATACACGCCCAGTACCTGATACGAAAGAAAATCTGCAGCTAGTCAACGGATTGATCGAAAAAAATGCGCTTATCCGAGTTTTGCCGTATGCTTCGATCACGATAAGAGAAGCAGGGAAAGAACGAACGAATTTACAAGAGCTAAAAGAAAATGGTGCTTTTGCTTTCACTGATGACGGTGTTGGCATTCAAGAAGCAGGCATGATGTACGAAACAATGCAAGACGCAGCGAAAATTGAAATGGCAGTTGTTGCGCATTGTGAAGACAATAGCTTGATATATGATGGTGTCATGCACGAAGGCAAGCGGAGCAAAGAATTAGGGTTAAAAGGCATACCTGCAATTGCAGAATCCGTGCATATCGCTCGTGACATTTTACTTGCTGAAGCAGCAGGAGCACATTACCACGTATGCCACGTTAGCACGAAAGAATCGGTTCGCGTCATTCGAGACGCAAAACGTGCAGGAGTTCGCGTAACAGCTGAAGTTACACCTCACCACTTGTTGTTGACGGAAGATGATATTCCATCAGACGATGCAAACTACAAAATGAACCCACCGCTTCGTGCGAAAGAAGATTGGGAAGCGTTACACGAAGGATTACTTGACGGCACGCTAGACTTTATCGCGACAGACCATGCACCGCACACAGAAGCAGAAAAAACAAATGGCATGAACGGCTCGATGTTCGGGATTGTCGGGTTTGAAACGGCATTTCCACTGCTCCATAGCAAGTTTGTCAAAACCGGTAAATGGTCGTTACAACAACTAATCGACTGGTTAACAATCAAACCAAGCCAAACCTTCAATATGCCATATGGCACAATGGAAATTGGACAAACAGCGGATCTTGTACTATTAGATCTTGAAAAACAGCAACCAATTCAAGTAGAAGAATTTTTATCAAAAGGTAAAAATACACCGTTTAATGGGTGGAATTGTACAGGGTGGCCAGTAATGACCATCTTTGGTGGTGAAATTGTATGGCAGGAGGAGAAAAATTGATGAAACGATATTTAATCTTAGAAGACGGTACGGTATTTGAAGGAACAGCATTCGGCGGTGACGATGCCTCAGTAGGAGAAATCGTGTTTAATACCAGTATGACCGGTTATCAAGAAATTTTATCAGACCCTTCTTATTGCGGACAAATTGTTACAATGACTTATCCATTAATCGGCAACTACGGCATTAATAGCGACGATTTTGAATCGATTGAACCCGCAGTAAAAGGGATGGTCGTTCGTGAAATTGCTGAATTCCCATCCAATTTCAGAAACAATTCAACTCTAGATGAGTTGTTCAAAATTAAAGGCATTCCAGGAATTTCTGGGATCGATACGCGCAAATTAACACGCTTAATACGCTCAAAAGGGGCCATTAAAGGTGTGTTAACTGCAGCAGGCGAAGAAGTTCAAATTGATCAAGTTGTGAAGTCGCTTCAAGATACTGTATTACCTAGCGACCAAGTGGCGCAAGTTTCAACAGGGCGTCCTTACCCAAGTCCAGGTCGTGGCAAGCGCGTCGTCTTAATCGACTACGGCATGAAACACGGTATTTTGCGCGAACTTAACAACCGAGACTGTGATGTAATTGTTGTACCTTATAACACTTCTTCAAGAGAAATAATGGCTTGGGGCCCAGATGGTGTCATGCTCTCAAATGGACCAGGAGATCCAAAAGACGTAGAGGAATGTGTAGAAGTGGTACGCGAATTGCTTGGACAAGTTCCAATCTTCGGCATATGTCTTGGACACCAATTGTTTGCAAGAGCTTGTGGTGCAGACACGTTCAAATTGAAATTCGGACATCGCGGCGGCAATCATCCAGTGCGTGACTTAGTCACAGGCAAAATCGAAATCACATCACAAAATCATGGCTACGCAGTAGATGAAGATACGCTACAAGGAACACGCTTAAAAGTAACGCATAGCGCATTAAATGATGGCACAAACGAAGGTCTAGCTCACTTGGACTATCCGGCATTTACGGTTCAATACCATCCAGAATCATCACCAGGACCTGAAGACTCAAACTATTTATTCGATCGCTTTATCGATGTAATGAACGCAACTCGAAAGGAGCAACAACATGCCTAAAAGACAAGATATTCAAAGTATACTCGTAATCGGATCAGGACCAATCGTAATCGGACAAGCAGCAGAGTTTGACTATGCAGGAACACAAGCGTGTCTTGCATTAAAAGAAGAAGGTTACCGCGTAATCTTGATTAACTCAAATCCTGCAACCATTATGACGGACACAGAAGTCGCAGATAAAGTGTATATCGAACCGATTACACTCGAATTTGTTAGCCGCATCTTACGCAAAGAGCGTCCGGATGCGCTTCTCCCAACTCTAGGTGGTCAAACTGGGTTGAACATGGCGATTGAATTGGACGAATCGGGCATTTTAGACGAATTGAATATCGAAATTTTAGGCACTAAGCTCGAAGCAATTCATAAAGCAGAAGACCGTGATTTGTTTAGAACTTTAATGAACGAACTTGGCGAACCAGTTCCGGATTCGGACATTATTCACAATATGACAGAAGCTGAAAATTTCGTCGACCGTGTTGGCTACCCAGTTATTGTTCGTCCAGCCTTTACTTTAGGTGGAACGGGTGGCGGAATTTGTCATGACTACGAGCAGTTAAAAGAAATTGTCGCGAGTGGCTTAAAGTACAGTCCTGTAACTCAATGTTTGCTAGAAAAATCAATTGCAGGTTTTAAAGAAGTTGAATACGAAGTAATGCGTGATAAAAACGATACAGCAATCGTTGTTTGTAATATGGAAAACATTGATCCGGTCGGCATTCATACAGGAGATTCTATCGTTGTAGCACCAAGCCAAACCTTATCAGACCGTGAATACCAAATGCTGCGAAATGTTTCGCTGAAAATCATTCGTGCCTTGAAAATTGAAGGTGGCTGTAACGTTCAATTAGCATTAGACCCGTTTAGCTTTAACTACTACATCATTGAAGTAAATCCGCGGGTTAGCCGATCATCAGCATTAGCATCTAAAGCGACAGGTTATCCTATTGCGAAATTAGCTGCGAAAATTGCAGTCGGTTTAACGTTAGATGAAATGATGAATCCAGTAACTGGGCGTACTTATGCTGCTTTCGAGCCAGCATTAGACTATGTCGTAACGAAAATTCCACGCTGGCCTTTTGATAAATTTGAAGCCGCAAAACGTAATTTAGGAACGCAAATGAAAGCAACTGGCGAAGTTATGGCGATGGGACGTACATTTGAAGAGTCGATCTTAAAAGCTGTTCGTTCATTAGAAACAGGGCAATTCCACTTAAAGTTAAAAAATGCGGATAGCATGAGTGATGAATGGATTCAAAAACGTATTTGTCGAGCGGGAGATGAGCGTTTGTTCTTTATTGGCGAAGCACTTCGCCGCGGTGTAACCATCGAAACCATTAACGAATGGAGCCAAATCGATTTATTCTTCTTAAAGAAATTCGAAAACATCGTAAAATACGAAGAAGATTTGAAAAACGCCGCGTTTGATTACGACGTAGCCAAACGTGCCAAACGTTTAGGGTTTGCAGATCGGACGATCGCGAAACTTTGGAACACAACAGAACAACAAGTATACAATTGGCGCAAAGAACAAAAATTAATGCCGGTATACAAAATGGTGGATACATGTGCAGCTGAGTTTGAATCCGAAACGCCTTATTTTTACGGAACGTATGAAGATGAAAATGAATCAGTAAAGACCGATAAAGAATCCGTTATTGTTCTTGGTTCAGGTCCAATCCGCATTGGTCAAGGTGTCGAGTTTGATTACGCAACGGTGCATTCAGTATGGGCCATTAAAGAAGCAGGTTATGAAGCCATTATCGTCAACAACAATCCAGAAACGGTTTCAACTGACTTTTCTATCTCTGACAAATTGTATTTTGAGCCACTGACGATTGAAGACGTAATGCACATCGTTGACCTAGAGCAGCCAAAAGGAGTCGTCGTTCAATTTGGCGGCCAAACAGCGATCAACTTAGCTGAAAAACTCGAACAAAATGGCGTGAAGATTCTCGGCACATCATTAGAAGACACAGATCGTGCAGAAAACCGAAATAAATTCGAAGCAGCACTGCACGAAATCGGCATTCCACAGCCACTAGGTAAAACAGCGGTGAACACAGAAGAAGCCATTATTATCGCAGGAGATATCGGCTATCCGGTACTAGTTCGCCCTTCTTATGTATTAGGTGGACGCGCAATGGAAATCGTTTATAACGAAGAAGATTTAAAACATTATATGGAACACGCAGTAGAAGCGAGTCCAGAACATCCAGTCTTAGTTGATCGCTACTTAACCGGAATTGAAATCGAAGTAGATGCAATTTCAGATGGAGAAAACGTCTTGATCCCAGGAATTATGGAACACATTGAACGCGCAGGTGTCCATTCGGGCGACTCGATTGCAGTTTATCCAACACAAAACATCTCGAACGAGTTACTAGAAACCTTAGTAGACTATACGACGCGACTTGCAAAAGGATTAAACATTGTCGGCTTGCTAAATATCCAGTACGTGATATCAAAAGGTGAAGTATTTGTTATTGAAGTAAATCCGCGCTCAAGCCGGACAGTGCCATTTATGAGTAAAATCACATCGATTCCAATGGCGAACATCGCCACCAAAGCAATTCTTGGCCAAAGCATAGTCGACCAAGGCTTTACACCAGGTCTTGCGCCGATTTCAAAAGGGGTCTTTGTAAAAGTACCGGTCTTCTCTTTTGCGAAGTTACGCCGTGTAGACATTACGCTTGGCCCAGAAATGAAATCAACTGGAGAAGTAATGGGCAAAGACACAACACTCGAAAAAGCTCTTTATAAAGGGTTAGCGGCAGCTGGCATGGAAGTAAAAGATCATGGCACAGTGCTACTAACCGTCGCAGATAAAGACAAAGAAGAAGCGGTTGGATTAGCAAAACGCTTTAAAGCGATCGGTTATCAAATCATGGCTACTGGTGGAACTGCCAAAGCATTCGAGGAAGCTGGCATAGTAGTAGCACCAATCGGTAAAATTGGTTCAGAAGGCAAAACTTTGCTAGATGTTATTCAAAATGGCGATACGCAAATTGTCATCAACACCTTAACAAAGGGCAAACAGCCACAACGTGACGGATTCCGCATTCGCCGTGAATCGGTTGAAAACGGCATTCCTTGCTTAACTTCACTCGATACAGCAGAAGCGATGCTTCGCGTCATCGAATCTATGACGTTTTCAGCTGAAGCAATGGGGGCAGGTATATGATCAAACAAGAGCGTATGCAAGTCGTGAAGCAGCAACAAATTGCTCATCAAATTTTTGAACTAACTGTTCAAGGAGCGCTGGCCACTGAAATGGCAGAGCCCGGACAATTTGTTCATATCCGAGTCGCTGACAGCTTTGAACCATTGCTGCGTCGTCCCATATCTGTCGCATCTATTGATTTGGAAGCTTCGCAATTTACGATGATTTACCGAGCTGAAGGACGCGGTACGGGATTATTAGCTGAAAAAAAACCAGGTGACACAATAGATGTGCTAGGTCCACTTGGGCATGGGTTCCCTATCGAAGAAGCCGAGAAAAAAGCCTACTTAATTGGTGGTGGAATTGGGGTGCCGCCTTTGTATGAACTGGCAAAACAATTAAACTCGCGCGGCATCCAAACAGTTCATATTTTAGGATTTGAAAGTAAACAAGCCGTTTTCTATGAAGAAAAGTTTCGTGAACTTGGCGAAACGCATATTGCCACCGTTGATGGATCTCATGGTACGCAAGGGTTTGTCACCCATATCTTAAATGAACTGCCAACAGATTTTGATACGTATTATAGCTGTGGCCCAACACCAATGCTTGAAGCGGTGCAATGGGCGTATCCGCAGAAAAAAGGATTCTTATCGTATGAGCAGCGAATGGGCTGTGGCATTGGTGCATGTTTTGCTTGTGTATGCCGGACTACAAAAAGTGAAACGGATTACATCAAAGTATGTTCAGATGGTCCAGTATTTCCAGCAGGAGTGGTGATTTCATGAGCGATTTGACAGTAAAACTTCCAGGACTCAACTTAAAAAATCCAATCATGCCTGCATCGGGTTGCTTTGGTTTTGGGAAAGAGTATGCGCAACTATACGATTTATCGCAACTTGGTGCCATTATGATTAAAGCAACAACAGTCGAAACGCGTCTCGGCAACCCAACACCACGCGTGGCAGAAACTGCCTCTGGAATGTTAAATGCCATCGGTCTACAAAATCCAGGGCTTGAAAAAGTAACCGAGCAAGAGTTGCCATGGCTAGAACAATACGATGTACCGATTATTGCAAACGTAGCGGGTACAACAACCGAAGATTATGTAGAAGTCGCAAAAAAAATTTCACAATCTCCAAACGTTCAGGCACTGGAAATTAATATTTCGTGCCCAAACGTTAAACAAGGTGGCATCACATTTGGCACCGACCCGAATGTAGCACGTGAATTGACACGTGCTGTAAAAGAAGTGTCTGCTGTACCGGTTTATATCAAGTTGTCGCCAAACGTAACAAATATTGTCTCAATTGCAAAAGCTGTTGAAGAAGGCGGAGCTGATGGCATCACCATGATCAATACATTACTCGGCATGCGTATGGACACAAAAACAGGGCGGCCAATTATCGCTAATATTACCGGAGGATTATCTGGACCTGCTATTAAGCCAGTTGCTTTACGCATGGTTTATGAAGTAAGCCAACACACGAAACTGCCCATCATCGGCATGGGTGGCGTTACAAATGTAGATGACGTCATTGACTTTTTGTCAGCTGGTGCAAGTGCTGTGGCTGTCGGAACAGCAAATTTCGTTAACCCATTTGTTTGTCCAGAAATTATCGGACAACTACCTGAACGCTTGCACGAACTAGGATTTGACTCAGTAGAACAGCTTGTCGGAAGGAGCCACCGTCTATGAATAAACCCATTATCGCTTTAGATTTTGCATCTAAACAACAAGTAGAAGCATTTCTAGCTCAGTTTTCCGAACCCCTTTTCGTCAAAGTCGGCATGGAGCTTTATTTTCAAGAAGGACCTGAATTGGTTCGTTTCATAAAGTCGCAAGGTCATAACATTTTCTTGGATTTAAAATTGCACGACATTCCAAATACAGTTGAATCCGCTATGCGAGGTTTAGCCAAATTAGGAGTAGATTTGGTCAATGTCCATGCGGCGGGAGGACTTGAAATGATGCAAGCAGCAAAACGTGGGTTAGCCGGTAGCGAAACAAAACTAATCGCAGTGACACAATTAACTTCGACAAGTGAAAGTCAGATGCACGAAGATCAATTGGTCTATGTTAGCTTAGAAGAGTCTGTGCTACATTACGCAAAGCGAGCGATGCAAGCAGGATTAGATGGTGTTGTGTGCTCAGTGCTTGAGGCAGAGGCTATTGGCGAAGCTTGCGGACAAAATTTTCTGCGTGTTACACCAGGCATTCGTCCGGCTACTGTTTCGGCGGATGATCAAAAACGCATCGCAACGCCAGCACAGGCACGAGCAAAAGGGGCAACTCATATCGTAGTTGGACGAGCGATTACCAAAGCTGAGAACCCAGCAGACAGCTACACACAGATTAGAGAAGAATGGAGTGGTCAGTCTTGAAACACGAAATAGCGAACCATTTATTATCAATCGGTGCAGTTGAGCTGCGTCCGCAACAACCATTCACATGGGCATCCGGTGTCAAATCTCCGATTTATTGCGACAATCGATTAACAATGTCTTACCCGGCGGTGCGAAAAGACATAGCTAAAGGGTTAGCTGAAACCATTAACGAATATTATCCTGAATGTGAAGTAATAGCAGGAACTGCAACAGCGGGAATTCCACATGCTGCATGGGTTAGTGATTTGTTAGAATTGCCAATGGTTTATGTACGTTCGAAAGCAAAAGAACATGGTCAAACGAATATGATTGAAGGAAAGATCGAAAACGGTAAAAAAGTAGTCGTCGTTGAAGACTTAATCTCAAAAGGTGGTTCGGTGTTGCAAGCAGCACAAGCGTTAGAAGCAGCAGGATTTGACGTGCTTGGAATCGTTGCGATTTTCACTTATGATTTGCCTCAATCAATTGAGGCTATCACAGGGGCGGGCTACACATTCCACACATTGACGGATTTCCCAGCACTTGTTGAACAAGCATTAGACACAAAAGCAATCAATAAAGCAGATATGCCAATGCTTGCAGATTGGCACGAAAAATTAAAAGCAGGAACCTTGTAGAACCGGCCTTTTGGTCGGTTTTTTTAATATTAAAATAAAAATCATTGACAGTTCGAAAATAACTGAATACAATGAAAGTAACTAGTTGGTAATGCAAGGTAGTTATTTTTTTGAGTAGCTATCTTGTAATGCCTAGTACCTTGAGGAGGAAATATAATGGCTCTTAGAAGTCAGTTATTGAAAGGAGTTTTGGATGCTTGTGTAATGGCTGTGGTTGAAGAACAACCTGTTTACGGCTATGAACTATCGCAAAAACTTCAAAAAATTGGATTGCCTAATATTAGTGATGGCACAATTTACCCTGTATTGTTGAGGCTTCAAAAAAACGGCTTTATAAAAGGGGAGATGAAACCTTCTGCAACTGGACCCAATCGCAAATATTATTTTTTAACCGATGAAGGAAAAGAGGAACTTGAACAAATTTCTGCTGAATGGCTGCAAATCGCTGACCCCGTTAGCAAACTACTAAAAAGGAGTGAAAAAGATGAGAAAAGCAACGGAGCTAATTGAAGAAAATAATCAAAAAAGAGAATTATTAAATGCAGAAAACGAAAAAATTTACACAGATGTATTGCTGTATATTCGAACAGATCTGAGAGTCGATGAGCAGGCTGCAGAAGAATTATTAATGGACTTACTTGATCACTTAATCGAAGCGCAAGAAAATGGAAAAGACGCTCAAGATTTTTTTGGTGATTCTCTCGAAGCTTACGCGGATGAACTAATTGCCAATATGCCAACAGAAAACAAACGGAATATTCTAGTGCTTTTTTCTACCAGCATTCTTGGTTTAGCAGGTTGGTTTGCACTTTCTTATGGGCTTATAAATGGTATGATTTCAATATTCAAACCCGTCGATAATGAATTTGCTTTGGGGAGTGTTTCTCTAATTTTATTGTCTTTAGTATTGATCGGAATTGTTGGCATTTTTGTTATTTTCCGAGTCATTCGTACTTCTGTTTTTAAACCTAAAGTCAACGAATGGAAAGTATATGTATTGTCAGGATTGTTCGGTATGGTCGGATTTGCTTTTGTCGTAGGAGTTGGATTTTTCTTTGACGGCAAAGGTCCAGTTATTCAAATTCAGTGGTGGGTGATCTTATTAGTTGGATTGGTTTTACTAGGGGTTAATAAAGGTGTCAGTCGACTTTCAATCAATTAACTGACAAAATATAGGGGGTGAAATTGTTGGGCTCCTTCTGTATGATGAAACTAACAGATGATTCGAACGGAAGGGGATTTGTATGAGCGTAGAGCGACAACAAATAAGAAAGTGGATTTCAACCTATCCTTTGTTGCAACCAATTATGAATTTACAACCAGTAGTTTGGCTAAACCCGAAGCTTAAAAAAGTGGAGGACCTGAACGATTTGCCAGTGTCTTTAGCAGATATGCAAAAAGCAGAGCAGCTGTGGCAACGGTTTGCACCATTTTTAGCAGCTGAATTTCCCGACGCGGCAGAAGCAGATGGGATAGTAGAATCCCCTTTCCGTGAAATCTCAAACATGAAAACGCAGTTAAACGAACGATTTACAAATACCATTGAAGGATCGCTGTTTTTAAAATGCGATAATGAATTGCCAATTGCAGGGTCTATTAAAGCACGTGGTGGTGTTTATGAAGTTTTGCATCATGCAGAAAAGTTGGCAATTGATGCCGACATCATCACAACCGACCAATCGTACGAGCAGTTTTCATCTGAAAAGTTCAAACAATTTTTCAGTCAATATTCGATTGGAGTAGGTTCTACAGGGAATCTTGGACTCAGCATTGGCATTATTAGCGCGAAACTTGGATTCCAAGTTTCTGTATACATGTCTGCAGACGCAAAACAATGGAAAAAAGAGTTGTTGCGTGAAAAAGGGGCTACAGTCGTTGAATTTGAAGGCGATTTTAGTGAAGCCATTTTAGCTGGACGAGATGAAACACTAGCAAAACCGAATGCCTATTTTGTCGATGATGAAAAATCTAAACATTTGTTTTTAGGTTATAGTGTGGCTGCTTTTCGACTCAAGCAACAATTGAATGATGCCGGTGTAACAGTTGATGCTGAGCATCCACTATTTGTATACTTACCTTGTGGAGTAGGTGGGGCACCAGGGGGCATAGCGTTCGGACTCAAGCAAGTTTTTGGTGATGCCGTTCATTGCTTTTTTGTGGAACCTACGCATTCGCCAGCTGTTTTAATTGGATTAATGACCGGTGAAAAAAACAAAATTAGTGTACAGGATTTCGGTATCGATAATGTGACAGAAGGTGACGGCTTAGCAGTTGGAAGGCCCTCTAGTTTTGCTTCAGGTATAAGTGAAAAAACCGTGAGCGGGATTTATACAGTTGAAGATCAACAGTTGTTTTCGTTATTAACACTATTAGCTTCAAGCGAAGGCATATTCGTAGAACCTTCCGCTACTGCAGGACTTCTCGGACCCTTAAAAATTCAAGCAAGTGATTATGCACAACTAAATAGTATTCCAATGAATACAGCTACACATATTGTTTGGGCAACTGGAGGCGCACTAGTGCCAAAAGATGAAATGGACGGATTTTATCAACGTGGCAATGAAAATTTAAGAGTGTAGCAAATGGATTTATTTTGGGGATTCATCATTACAGGCACAGTGTTGATGTATGGATATTTTATCTATACAGCTTCAGAAAAAAAGATTCATACATTAGAGAAAAAAGTGAGTCAACTTGAGAAACAGCTAACACATATACAGCAAGGGAAAGAATGGGTGGAACCGGACGTAAATGACGAGCTGCGAGAACTTTTACAAAAAGGAAAAATGGTTGAAGCGGTAAAACGAACACGTGAAGAGTTTGGCTGGTCTCTCTTAGACGCAAAACAATATGTTGATAGATTAAAGGAAGATCATTAATGCAGACATGTGAAGTTTGTCGTACGCCATTTACATGGAAACAAGTCACTAAATCGTTGTTGGCAGCATATAAACCAATTTCGTGCCGTACTTGCGGTAATCGCTATAAAGTTCAGTTTTTATCTCGTGTTTTGGCTTCTCTTTTAGTTTTCGGGCCGATATTCATGGCCATTTTGTTTTCACGACCTATAAGCACACAAATGTTGATCTTTGTTGCGTTTATAGTTCTCCCATCTGTTTTTGTGGCATTGCCATATTTGATTCGTTATCGAATCGCTTGAAAGATCCTCTCTAGGGTCTTTTTTTTTGCAGGTAAAGGGGGAGTATTCGTCGAATGATGAAGATAACATTATTTTCAGAAAGGAGGAACAATCAATGTCTATCCAATCGAGTCATATCTTCGTTAATTTACCGGTGAAAAACTTAGAGAAGTCGGTCTCTTTTTTTCATGAGCTCGGATTTGAATTTGAAAACAAGATGACCAATGATGATGGTGCAGCTTTGATTATTGGGCCCACCAGTTATGTGATGCTCTTGACTGAGGCATATTTCAAAGGATTCACAAAAAAAGAAATTGTAGATACCTCTAGTCAAAGAGAAGTTATTCTCACCATTTCAGCTCCTAGCAAAGCAAAAGTGGACGAGTTAATCAGTCTGGCATTAAAAGCTGGAGCTCAACCAGCAAATGAAAAAGTAGATGACGAATTCATGTATTATGGTAGCTTTATAGACTTGGATGGTCATATGTGGGAAGTTCTCTATATGGAGGAAATGTAAATGCGATCAATCAAAAAAGCATCCAAGAGAACAAGCTCTGGATGCTTTTAAATATAATCAGCGTATTTTTTTTCAAGGTAATTTTGCAAAATCGTCATAATCGAACATATCGCCCAGTAAATAAGAGCTACTAAAATTAACATCGTCAACAAATCGTATTCGCGTGCTCCAACAATCCGTGCCTTTTGGAAAATTTCTGGAACAGTAATCATAGCTGCTAACGAAGAAGCTTTGATTAAATCCAAATAGACGTTTGATAAGGGCGGCAGCGCAATTCGAATGGACTGTGGCAAAATAATGCGTCGCATCGATTGCCAATACGTTAACCCCAGTGCTTTCGAAGATTCCCATTGTCCTTTATCAACTGATGCCAATGAAGAACGGAAAACTTCCGCTATATAAGCTGCGCTATTGATCGAAAAGCCTATCAATGCTGCTTGTACAGCTGTAAATTCAATGCCAACAACGGGTAGTGCGAAATAAAGTAAAAACAAAATAACAAGAATTGGCACACCTCTCATAAAAGAAATATACAGGCGCGCAGGAAATTGTAAAATTTTTAATTGGGATGTTCTAGCAAGCGATAAGAAAAATCCAATGATAACCCCTACAATCATACTGACTACTGAAATCAGTAAGGTATAGCCGATTCCTTCAAGTACATAGGGCAAAGATTTAATCGCTAAGGCCGGGTCAAATAGTAATCCCCATTCAATGTCATTCATAGGACAACCTCCTGCTTATTTTTCTTCTATATCCGGTTTCACAGAAACATCTGCACCACCAAAAAACTCTTCCGAGATTTCAGTGATCGTACCGTCTTCAAGCATTGCTTCTAAGGTTTTGTTAACATTTTCAGCAAGTTCTTTATTGTCTTTGTTCATCACAAGTCCTACTTCTGACGGGGCATATTTAATGTCCGGGTGAATTGTAATATTCAAGTCAGGGAATGCGGCAACACCAAACGTAGACAAGTAAAAATCATTTAAAATAACATCTGTCCGCCCAATCGACACATCACGCAAATACACTTCGTTCGAAGCATTATCGTATGTAACTTCTTCTGCACCATATTCACGTGCAATTTCCATGTAGATAGAAGTAGATGCACCAGCTGCTTTTTTACCCGGTAAATCTTCTAAACTAGAAATGCCCGATAAATCATCTTTTCGAACAACTGCTGTACCATATGAATACTTGATTGGTGTTGAAAAAATAAACTCTTCAGCGCGATCTTCCGTAATTTCAATATCATTCGCAGCAAGATCAATTTGTCCTGTATTAACACTAGTCAGCATTTCATCAAAACCAAGCTCTTTAAACTCAATATCAAGATTTAAACGTTCGCCTAGTTCGCGAACCACTTCAACTTCAAATCCTGTTAACTCATCAGATTCTGCGTCCCGGAAAGAAGTAGCTAATAACGTTCCAGAAGTAGCAACTGTTAACGATCCTTCTTCTTGTATTTCATCCCAAGCTGTTTTTGTTTCTTCCTTATTACTTTCTTCATTACTGCATCCTGCTAATAACAATGCTGAAATCGCACCAGTAGTTACGAGTGTTTTCTTCTTGGTAAAGCTACTTTTCATTTATAAATCCTCCTTAAAATTAAATCCTTTAAGAACATAGCATTTACGCTAAACTAGGGCAATGCTTTGACCTTTATTTATCACAAAAAATGTAATTAACAATATTTTAATTATGTAAACTAAAATATTTTATCCTATTAAGACTAAAGTTAAGTATTATAAAGCACTAAGCATCGGCGCGTCTACGAGCTAGGTGAGAGTCATGTCCAAAGTAATTGTATAAATCATACTTTTACTTCTACCGGCAATAGAAAAGCCGAAAAGCAATAAGCTTTTCGGCCAAACTCTATTTTTTTAACTTAATAACCAATTCTTCATCAGGCGTGACAAATACGGTTTTTTGTTCGAAATAAATAACAAACCCCGGCTTAGAGCCATTTGGCTTTTTCACTTGTCTAGCTTCAGTATAATCAACAGGAACAGAAGACGACTCACGCGCCTTACTGAAATAGGCAGCAATCGTTGCTGCTTCTAAAATCGTCGCTTCGTCTGGATTGTTGTCGTGAATGATAACATGAGATCCAGGAATATCTTTCGTATGCAGCCATGTATCAGATTTCGCTGCTACTTTAAATGTTACATAATCATTTTGTTTATTGTTTTTTCCGACTGAAATCGGTGTCCCGTTAGATGAAACATAAGACTCTACAGTTGGTTTTGTAGGTTTTTTCTTTTTCTTCGATTTCTGCGCTTTCATAAAGCCTTGTTCAGCCAATTCTTCACGAATTTCTTCAATATCGGAAATACCCGCTTGTTGAACTTGAGACATTAAGGTTTCAAAATAGTCAATGTCCTCGATAGTTTTATTGATTTGTTCTTGCGTTTTTACTACAGCAATTTTCGCTTTTTGGTAACGCGAATAATAGCGCTGTGAATTGTCAATCGGCGTTTTCCGAGGATCCAATGTAATCGTCACTTTTTCATCGTTGTAATAATTGTCAACTTCGATTTCCTTCATGCCTTTTGTAATACGGTGAAGGTTTGCCATGATTAATTCACCATGTAATTGAAGTACATCGCGCTTTTCTGCTTGGTCTTGCTCTTTCTTCAATTTCTTTAACTTGAGTTTCAGTTTGGAAATTTCGTTTTGCAGCCATCTTTCTAAATCACCCGCTTGTTGTTTGACCCGGTCTCGTTCGGCTTTGGCATAATACATTCTGTCAAGCAATTCACCGAGCGTAGGAAATTGCAAACCGCTTTCAGCAATATGGGTTAGTGAAGAAGCGGAAAAGAAACTTTTTCCTCCTTGCTCTACATAGTATCCCGTAGGTTCCGCATTTGAAAAGTCAGCTAAAAATGCTTTTGTTGTTTCTGTTTTATTTTCCGAAGTTTCTAAACGATGCGCCAGTTCACGCGCATTTAACGGAGAAAAACCAGAAAATTGGCTAACAATTTCGCTAGCTTCTGTTTGAGCTAATTCTTCTATAGATGCGTACGGATCTTTTTTCTCTTGAGCAGGTGGGAAAATATAAGGTTGTCCCGGCAAAATGGTTCGGTAAGAATTGACGCTCGGAGGTAGATGCTTCAAACTGTCGAGAATCATTGTTCGTTCTGCATCGATTAAAATAACGTTCGAATGCCGTCCCATCATTTCCACGTGCAATTCACGTTCAATGTCATCGCCAATTTCATTTTTTGCTTTGATCTTCAACATAATAAGGCGGTCCATTCCGTACTGGGAGATCTCTGTGATGACCCCGCCTTCAATATGCTTACGCAGTAACATACAAAACATCGGTGGCTCAGAAGGGTTGACGTTTGCTGTAGCTGTCAAATGAATTCGTGAGTACGATGGGTGGATGGAAATAAGTAGTTTATGGTTTTTTCCTTGAGCACGTATGTGTAAAAGTAGTTCAAGCTGGTTGGGCTGATGAACTTTTGAAATCCTACCGGTGACCAGCTGTTGCAATTCGCCCGTCATCGATTTTGTAAATAATCCATCAAATGCCATTAAATATCCCTCTTTCAAATCGTTTTGTTCCATCTTATCATTTTCTCGGTGTATTATGATATAATAAGACAGTTAGTTAGAAAACGAGGAATAATGGTTAGCGACAAATGACGATTTAAAGTTTAGTAGGGAAAGTCATATTTTCTCTTATTAGTAACTGCACTATAATGGGTCAGTCGAATTATAGGAGTTATACTAAGTTTTATATGGTGTGTAAGCTAATCTAGAAAATTCGCAATGGTTCTGCTTTTGCGGTTAGAAGAAAATGACGACAAGGCAAATGAGGGATAAAATGAGAAACCAACGTGGACTGCTGATAGTCCTATCAGGGCCTTCGGGTGTTGGCAAAGGCACGGTACGAAAAGAGCTGTTCTCACAGCCGAATACAAATTATGAATACTCTATCTCGATGACGACTCGCTCGCCACGAGAAGGAGAAGTCGATGAAGTCGACTATTTCTTTAAAACACGTAGCGAGTTCGAAACGTTGATCGAACAAGATCAATTGCTGGAATACGCAGAATTTGTGGGGAATTATTACGGTACGCCGCTAGAGTATGTCAACAAAATGCGCGATGCGGGTCGTGATGTATTCCTAGAAATTGAAGTGCAAGGTGCAGCACAAGTGCGCTCGAAAGTTCCAGACGGCTTATTTATTTTCTTAGCACCGCCAAGCTTATCGGAATTAGAAGAACGACTAGTTGGTCGTGGAACTGAATCGGATGATGTCATTGCCTCCCGGTTACGAGCCGCTCGCCAAGAGTTAGAAATGATGAACTTATACGATTATGTTGTAGAAAATGATGAAGTTGAAAATGCCTGTGACCGAATCAATGCCATCATTATTGCAGAACATTGCAAACGTGAACGTGTTGAAAAACGATATTTTGATATGCTAAAGGAGAATGTCTAATGTTATACCCATCCGTTGATAAACTAAAAAGCCGAATTGATTCAAAATACTCGTTGGTGGCACTTGCTTCAAAGCGTGCGCGCCAATTACATGAACACGGTGATGAAAAATTAGATTCATACACTTCTGTTAAGTCGGTTGGTAAAGCACTTGAAGAAGTAGCAGCTGGCGTATTAGTTCCAGAAAAACAAGATGAATTTGCAATCTACGAAGACGAAATTTAACCATTAATCGCAACAGACGACTCCCAGAGCAAATTTGTTCTTTGGGAGTTTGTTGTTTAGAAAGGGTGTTTGAGTTGTTGGAGAATCGTAAAATTCTACTATGTGTCAGTGGGGGAATTGCTGTCTATAAGGCTGTTGCTCTCGTAAGTAAACTGTCACAAGCCGGTGCGTCTGTTAAGGTAATTATGACAGAATCAGCGCAGCAATTTGTGCAACCGCTGACGTTTCAAGTAATGTCTAGAAACGATGTCTACACAGATACATTCGATGAAAAGGATTCTTCTGTCATTGCGCATATTGACCTTGCGGATTGGGCAGACCTGATTATTGTCGCACCAGGAACAGCTAATGTGATTGGGAAGCTAGCAAATGGCATTGGTGATGATATGGTAACAACCACCTTGCTTGCTGCAACCGCGCCGATTTGGATTGCACCAGCGATGAATGTTCATATGTACGACCACCCTGCAGTCAAACGTAACATCCAACAGCTTCATGAAGATGGCATCCGTTTTATCGAACCATCTGAAGGGTTTCTAGCCTGTGGATATGTCGGAAAAGGACGTTTAGAGGAACCAGAAAAAATTACTGAACTTGTTAAAAACTATTTTACGCGCGAACATAAACTAAATGGTAAAAAAGTAGTGGTGACGGCAGGACCAACACGTGAACGTATTGATCCGGTTCGATTTTTAACCAATTTCTCAAGTGGGAAAATGGGTTATGCGATGGCTGAGGCGGCTGCTGAAATGGGCGCTGAAACGATTTTAATTAGTGGCCCTGTGTCATTGCCCGTGCCAAGTGGTGTCACTCGTATTCAAGTAGAAAGCGCAGAAGACATGCTAAAAGCGGTCGAAGCACATTTTGATACGGCCAACTATGTTGTGAAAACAGCGGCAGTTGCAGATTATCGACCACAAACAATCGCTAATCAAAAAGTGAAAAAACAAGAAGGCGGCTCGACCATCGAATTAGAACGGACTGTCGATATTCTTAAACATTTGGGTCAGCAGAAGAAAAACCAAGTACTAATTGGTTTTGCAGCTGAAACTAACGATGTATGTAAGTACGCAAAAGAAAAGTTAATACGTAAAAATGCTGATTATATAATCGCTAATGATGTCAGCGAAGCGCAAGCAGGGTTTGAATCAGATACTAACCGCGTAACGGTATTTGGTAAAAATAATTTTGAGCAAGCATTTGATATGATGCCGAAACAACAATTGGCGCGTCAATTGTTCGAAATGATTACAGACAAGGAAGAGTCCTATGATAGCTGAAGTTATTGTGGACGTTGCTGCACATCCAATAGATCGGCCATTTGATTATGCTATTCCAAAAAGAGTGGAAGTTTTGGCAGAGCCGGGTATGCGTGTGAAAGTGCCGTTTGGCAATCGTAAAGTACTTGGGTTTATCACAAAAATTAAACAAACTTCTGATTTTGATCCCAAACGGCTAAAACCAATCCATGAGCTGATGGATGTCATACCGGTATTAAACGAAGAGTTATTACAAATGGCACAGTGGATGAAAAAACAAACCGTTTGTTTTGAAATTGCTGCTTTGCAAGTGATGGTGCCAGCTGCTTTACGCGCGAAATATGAAAAACGATTTGTACTCAATGCAGAACTTGAAGAAATTGCATCTCCTTTACGACCGTATTTTGAAAACCGTTCGTTTATTCGGTTGCAAGATGCAGTCGACGTCTATGCGTTATTAAAAAAAGAGATGGATAAAGGGACAATTATTGCCGATACGGATATTCAGCAACAAACAGCTGTCAAAAAGGTAAGAATGATTCACATTGCTGACACAGTAGAAGCACTTGAAGCAATAGAAATTCGTGCAAACGCCAAACAACAATTAAAACTAATGGAGTATTTTTTCAAAAATCTGGGACAATCCATTGAATCGTCTCAACTTCAAAAATTGGCAGGGGTTTCATTGCCTACAATATATAGTTTAGTTGATAAAGGCGCTGCTCAAATTTCGAATATGGAGTCTTACCGAGATCCGAAATTACTATCAACTATTGAACATAAAGAATCTTTGCAACTAACAGGTGCGCAACAAACTGCTTTTGATCAGATTGAATCGGCATTAAATACCCCTAAAACATTTCTATTACACGGCATTACAGGTAGTGGGAAAACGGAAATTTATTTGCAAACAATCGATCAAGTGCTAAAGCAAGGCAAAGAAGCGATTATGTTAGTGCCCGAAATATCCTTAACACCACAAATGACGATTCGTTTTAAAGAACGATTTGGCGATCAAGTTGCTGTTTTACATAGTGGCTTATCAGCAGGTGAAAAATATGACGAATGGCGTAAAATTCAACGAGCAGAAGTTAAAGTTGTCGTTGGAGCTCGTTCTGCTATTTTTGCACCTTTCCAAAATTTAGGGCTCATCATTCTTGATGAAGAACACGAATCGAGTTATAAGCAAGATGATTCTCCTCGCTACCATGCGCGTGATATGGCCATATGGCGTAGTGAATATCATCAGTGTCCGGTTATTTTAGGAAGTGCAACACCTTCACTTGAATCGTATGCCCGTGCGCAAAAAGGGGTGTATGAGTTATTAGTGTTAGAAAAACGCGCAAAAAATCAACCGTTGCCAGCTGTTCATATTGTCGATATGCGAGAAGAACTGCGAAACGGCAACCGGTCAATGTTTTCAGTGCAATTAGCAGATGCGATTCGCGATCGGTTAGATAAAAAACAACAAACCGTGTTGTTTTTAAATAAACGAGGGTATTCCTCGTTTGTGTTATGCCGGGATTGCGGAACGGTGATGCAATGTCCAAATTGCGATATTTCTTTGACTTATCATCGTTCGAGCGAAATGATGAAATGTCATTATTGCGGCTATGACGAGCGTGTTCCAACGATCTGTCCGGAATGTGAAAGTGAACACATTCGCTTTTTTGGAACGGGTACTCAAAAAGTTGAAGAAGAATTAGCAAAAGTAGTACCAGAAGCGCGCGTTCTAAGGATGGATGTAGACACAACACGCACCAAAGGAGCCCATGAAAAAATTCTTTCGGCTTTTGGTGAAGGCAAAGCAGATATTTTGCTAGGCACGCAAATGATCGCAAAAGGATTGGATTTTCCAAATATCACGTTAGTGGGTGTATTGTCTGCGGACACAACACTTCATTTACCGGATTTTCGAGCAGCAGAAAAGACCTATCAATTGCTAACGCAAGTTAGTGGTCGAGCAGGTCGAGATGTTTTACCCGGTACCGTGTTTGTTCAATCATATACACCAGAACATTACGCGATTACGCTCGCCAAAGACCAATTATACGAGCCGTTTTACGAGCAAGAAATGGCGATGCGGCGAGCAAGTGGTTACCCGCCTTATTATTTTGTCGTAAATATCCAATTTACACATGAAGATTTGATGACAGTGGCAGAATACGCAGATCAAACTGTGCGTTATTTAAAGGGTCAATTGTCACCAAATACCTTGATTATTGGGCCTTCAGCGTCGTTGATCTCTCGAGTCAATAATAGATATCGCTATCAATGTTTGATAAAATACAAAAAAGAATCAAAACTGATCGACACGATGCAGCAATTGATTAAAATTCATCGTACAGAGTGGCTAAAAAAAGGGGCAACTTTGTCGATTGATATGAATCCTACATCGGTCATGTAAAAGAAAAGAGGACATAATTATGGCAATTCGAACGGTTGTAAAACACCCAAACAAAGTACTCGAAACAAACTGTGAACCTGTAACGGTTTTTGATAAAAACTTATCGGTTCTTTTAGATGATATGCATGAAACAATGGTGGAATCGGATGGCGTCGGAATTGCTGCACCTCAAGTAGGAGAAGCGGTTCGCGTAGCTATTGTCGACTTTCGTGAAGGTCAAGAGCCGATCGAAATGGTCAACCCCGAGCTGGTGCTGTTTGAAGGCGCAGAAACGGATATTGAAGGTTGCTTAAGTTTTCCGGGAATTTTTGGGGAAGTAGAACGTTATGACCACATTAAGATTAAAGCACAAGAACGGGACGGTTCATGGTACGAGTTAGAGGCAGAAGGTTATGAAGCTCGTGCAATTCTACATGAAATGGACCATTTAGACGGTGTATTGTTTACGAGTAAAATCACGAAATACGTGACACAGGAAGAGTTGGATGAAATGATTCGCCAACAGGAAGAAGAAGAGGAGGAGCAGGCTTGACCAAAATTATATTTATGGGCACACCTGCCTTTTCGGCACCGATTTTGCGTATGCTAGTCGAAGAAGGCTATGAAGTAATTTCAGTGGTAACGCAGCCAGACCGACCTGTTGGAAGAAAAAAAGTGATGACGGCAACACCTGTCAAAGAAGAGGCATTGCGTCTTGGTTTGCCGATTTATCAGCCAGAAAAGTTAAAAAACAAAGATGAGCTTCAACACGTATTGGATATGGGTGCGGACTTGATTGTCACGGCAGCATTTGGTCAAATTTTACCGAGTGAATTGTTAGAAGCACCAAGTCTAGGTGCAATCAATGTGCATGCGTCACTACTTCCGGAATATCGTGGGGGAGCACCGATTCACCAATCAATCATTGATGGACAAGATAAAACGGGTGTCACCATTATGTATATGGTAGATCGATTAGATGCAGGTGATATTATTTCCCAAGTAACTGTGCCGATTGAAGAACAAGACCATACTGGGAGTATGTTCGAAAAATTGAGCATTGCAGGCCGTGATTTATTGAAATCCACATTGCCATCGATCATTGCAGGCACCAACAAACGCATTCCACAAGACGAGCAATTGGTGACGTATGCCCGCAATATTTCGCGTGAGCAAGAACGGATTGATTGGTCACAATCAGCGACAGCAATTTACAACCAAGTTCGTGGGTTACATCCGTGGCCTGTTGCGTATACAAGTGTTAACGGTGCCACTATAAAAATTTGGTGGACAGAAAAAACAGCTTCTAGCGCTAAAGGTCAAACAGGAGAAGTTGTTGAGCTGACTGAGGATGCTATTTTAGTGCAAACAGGCGAAGGGGTTTTAGCAATTACCGAATTGCAACCAGCTGGAAAAAAACGCATGACAGCAAAAGATTATTTAAAAGGACCTAAAATCCAGGTGGGAGATTTATTCGAATGAAAAACAAAAAACTACAAGGCAATGTTCGCGATGCAGCGTTTTCGATTCTATGGGCAGTTGAAAACAAACAAGCTTACAGCAACCTATTACTTCACCAAACCATCGAAAGTTATGGAATTGCAGCTAAAAACAGAGGGTTATTAACAGAAATTACGTACGGTACGTTGCAGCATCAAATGACGCTAGACTATTATTTAGAACCTTATTTAAAAGGGAAAATCGAATCGTGGGTCAAAATTTTATTGAGATTGTCACTGTATCAAATTGTTTATTTAGACCGAATTCCAGCACATGCGGTTGTTCACGAAGCGGTTGAAATTGCTAAGCGTCGCGGGCACGGCGGTGTGGCTTCTGTTGTAAACGGCGTTTTACGCTCGGTTCAGCGGAGCGGTGTGCGTTCATTTAATACGATTAGCGATCCTTACGAAAAAATTTCAATCGAAACGAGCCACCCAGAATGGATGATCAGACGGTGGGCAGAGCAATTTGGTTTAGAAAAAACACGTGAAATGGCGTTAGAGAACAACAAAACCCCATTGCAAACAGTACGTGTAAATACAGTTCGAGCAACAGTTGAAGAAGCTATTGAAATGCTCGAATCGGAAGAATTAGAAGCAGAACCAAGTAAAATGATTCCAGAATGTTTAGTTGTTACAAATGGTCAGCCTGCGCGTACCACTACTTTTGAAAAAGGCTTTATTACGATTCAAGATGAAAGTTCTATGCTGCCAGCTTATGCATTGCAAGTAGAGCCAGGAATGACGGTTCTTGATATGTGTGCAGCACCAGGTGGCAAAACGACGCATATTGCTGAAAAAATGAACAATAGCGGAACATTATACGCACTGGATTTACATCAGCATAAAGTGAAATTAATAGATGAAAATGCTGAGCGACTCGGACATACCGTCATCGAAACAACTGTGGGCGACGGCAAACAAAGTGTAGAGCGTTTTGGCGAGGAAAAATTCGACCGCATTTTAGTGGATGCTCCTTGCAGTGGTTTAGGTGTTATTAAACGCAAACCAGATATCAAATACACAAAAAAAGAACAAGATTTTGCTCGTTTGCAGGAAATTCAAATTGAATTATTAGACCAGGCAGCTCGTCTTTTAAAAGAAGACGGCATACTTGTTTACAGTACTTGTACAGTAGATGCTGTTGAAAATAGAGGAACTGCAGAACGATTTTTAAAAGAGCATCCTGAAATGGAAAAAATTCAGGTAGCATTGCCTGATTTAATGGGTATCAAACATACAGGCTTTGTCCAAGTATTCCCACAAGATTATGGGAGTGACGGCTTTTTCATCGCTGCTTTTAAAAAAATCCAAAAAACTGCATTAGCTTAAAGAAGATCGGGGTGTCGTGATTTGTTTGAGTATGTGATCGAGAGTGATACAGGTAAAATTCGTGTAGTAAATGAAGACAGTGTGGCGGTACTTAAACGACCAGACGGCTTAATGTTAGCAATTGTAGCAGATGGCATGGGTGGTCATAAAGCTGGAGACGTCGCTAGTAAAATGACTGTCGATCGATTGAGTCAATATTTTTTGGAAGATGAAGACGCTTCATTTTTGACGCTCGACAACAGACGGCAGTGGCTGTCTGATCGTGTTAAAACGATAAATCGCTTAGTATTTGATCATGCATCGGCAAATCCAGAGTGCAAAGGCATGGGTACAACGTTGATCGCAGCATTGATCAAAGATGGCGAAGGTGTTTTATGCCATATTGGCGATAGTCGAGCTTATCTTATTGGGGAATCGATCAAGCAACTTACACGTGACCATTCTTATGTAAATGTGCTTGTTGATAGTGGTGAAATCAGTCAAGAAGAAGCAGAGGCGCACCCAAAGAAAAATTGGATTGTTCGTGCACTTGGGACTGAATCGCGTATAGAAAGAGAAATGATTGATTTTTCATTTACAGATTCTCCGTATTTGTTAATTTGTTCAGACGGATTAAGCAACAAAATACCGCAAGAAGAACTTGCTTCTATTGTTCGCTCTGCAGCTCCTTTATCTCAAAAAGGTCAGGAATTAGTAAGTCTGGCTAACGACCTTGGTGGAGAAGATAATATTTCGTTAATTCTTCTATCCTCTATGGATAAGGAGGTATAAAAATGTTGATAGGAAAAAGTATCAACGGCCGCTATAAGATCAAGGATTTAATCGGTGGTGGTGGTATGTCTAATGTCTATTTGGCGCATGATATGATTTTGGATCGAGATATAGCGATTAAGATATTGCGATATGACTTTTCAAATGAAGAAGAATTACGCAGACGTTTCCAAAGAGAGGCATTATCCACTACTAGTTTGGCGCACCCAAATATCGTAAACATTTTTGATGTGGGCGAGGACGGTCCTATTCATTATTTAGTAATGGAATATGTTCCGGGAAAAACGCTGAAAGATTACATAATCGAACATTCACCAGTCTCACCTGAGCGGGCAGTGGAGATTATGAAGCAGTTAGCCTCGGCTTTAGCACATGCTCATCACAACCAAATTGTCCACCGGGATATTAAACCACAAAACATTTTGATGGATGATCATGGCAATGTGAAAATATCTGATTTCGGTATTGCTATGGCATTAAGTGCGACATCCTATACACAAACAAATTCCGTTTTGGGAACGGTTCATTATTTATCTCCCGAACAGGCTCGAGGCGGAACAGCTAATAAAAAATCCGATATTTACTCACTCGGCATTGTAATGTACGAATTGATCACAGGAAAGCTGCCATTTTCAGGTGAATCAGCTGTTTCAATTGCGTTAAAACATCTACAGACCGAAACCCCATCTTTGCGCGATACCGTTCCTTCGCTGCCGCAAAGTTTAGAAAATATCGTTTTAAAAGCTACTGCAAAAAACTTAGAACATCGCTATCAGTCGGCTGATGAAATGGAAGAGGATCTTAATACGGCATTATTACCTGAACGTCTACATGAACCAAAGTTTATGGTGCCTGTCGACCAAGATGAAACGCGTGCTATGCCTGCCATTAAAGATTCGGCAGTCTATGCAAATGTTGAAGAGTCAAAAACAATGCCCTTACCGGTAAATGATACTGAAACTGAACAAAAAGTTCCTGTAAAAAAGAAGCGAAAAAAATGGCCTTGGATTATCGGTGTGTTGTCGTTCTTATTGGTAGCTGGACTAATACAAGCAATCGCATTTCCGGGACTTTTTGAACCGCGACAAGTAGCTGTACCGGATGTTTCTGGCATGGAGCATACAGAAGCTGTAGAAGAACTACAAGCCAGCGGTTTTGTTGTAGGTGAAGAAACCGAAGAGTTTTCAGAAGAAATTACGGACAACCACATTATCCGAACCATTCCAGAAGCAGGGAAAATGAGAGATCGCGAATCAGCGATTCAGCTCTTCGTCAGCAAAGGAAAAGAAAAAGTTGAAATGACTGATTTTGTCGGTACAATGCTTGAAGATGCTTTAACCGATTTAGAAGCGAAAAATTTTGCGCCGGCTAATACTACAGAAGAGTTTTCCGATGAACCGGTCGGGACAATTTTAAACCAGCGCCCAGCAGCTGGAGAAGAAGTCATTATAAGTGAAACCGATGTTGAATTTATCGTCAGCAAAGGGAAAGACTTGCGCAATGTCGAAGATTTGACCGGATTCACTGAGGAAAATCTTAATGATTATGCTCGTTCTTCAGGCTTTAATATCCGAATTGTGTCTGAACAAGCATCTAGTGAGGTTGAAGCTGGAAAAGTAATGTCTCAAACCCCTGCTGCAGGAGAACAACTTGAAGCAGGAAGCACAATTGAAGTAACCTTGTCTTCAGGCGTGGCTGAACAACCTATGAAAACATACATTCATACAGTGACCATTCCGTATGAACCAGCTGAACCAGTTGAAGAAGGCGAAGAGCCGGTTGAGCAGACCATTCAAGTTTATATACAAGACAATACCAATACTATGGTAGAGCCAGTTGAAGAATTTAAAATTACCGAAGATAAATCTCACCAGATTGAACTGCAAATTGCTGAAGGCGAAAGTGCATCTTATCGAATTGTCCGAGATTCAACGATTATATTAGAAGAAACTTTTGAGTACTCAAGTGTGGAATAAGCGATGAATGGAGTGAAACGATGCCGAAAGGTCAAATCAGAAAAGCATTAAGCGGGTTCTATTATGTATTAGATGAAGATGGAGAGCGATATACGCAATGTCGTGGTCGCGGTGTTTTTCGTAATCGTCAAATCACACCGTTAGTTGGCGATTACGTCGACTATAAAGCAGATAATGAATTAGAAGGTACTATTTTACATGTGTACGATCGGAAAAACGAATTGGTACGACCGCCAATTGCGAATGTAGATCAAGCAATTTTGGTGTTTTCAGCGAAACAACCAGATTTTCATCCGTTACTGCTAGACCGCTTTTTAACAGCGATTGAATCGCATTCAATTCAACCGGTCATTTGTTTAACAAAAATGGATTTGCTGAAAGAAGAAGAAAAAGAAAAAATTCAACAGTATATTAAAGATTACGAAAAAATTGGTTATGAAGTCATTCCTACTTTTATTGACGATCCGGCATTAAAAGATCGGTTAATGCCGGTACTTGAAGGGAAAATCAGCGTGCTTGCTGGGCAATCGGGAGTTGGGAAATCTACGATGCTCAACACCATCTTACCGTCGTTAGAATTAAAAACAGATGATATTTCGAAAGCCTTAAACCGAGGCAAACATACGACACGTCACGTAGAGCTAATCGCCGTTAATAATGGCTTACTAGCTGATACGCCTGGGTTTAGTTCATTCGATTTTGAAACGATGGAACGAGAAGAGTTGTCGGCTTGTTTTCCAGAGTTTGCAGCGCGTTCGAACGCATGTAAATTCCGGGAATGCTTGCATTTGAATGAACCCAAATGTGCCATTAAAGCAGCAGTTGAAGCGAAAGAAATACCGGATTATCGCTATAAACATTACTTGAAGTTTTTAGAAGAAATTATGAGTCGAAAGCCGAGGTATTCAAATGATTAAAATTGCACCGTCTATTTTAGCAGCAGATTTCGCGAAACTTGGAGAAGAAGTGGTAGAAGTAGAAAAAGCAGGAGCAGATTGGATTCATGTAGATGTCATGGACGGCCATTTCGTTCCTAATATTTCATTTGGTGCGATTGTGCTAAATGCCATTCGCCCGCTAACAAAATTGCCAATGGATGTTCACTTAATGATTGAAAATCCAGATCTATATATTGAAGAATTTGGAAAAGCGGGGGCTGACTATATTACCGTACACGTAGAAGCATGTCCTCATTTGCACCGGACAATTCAATTGATTCGTTCATTTGGTGTGAAACCAGGGGTTGTATTAAATCCACATACGCCAATCGAAACGATTCAGCATATTCTTGAGGATATCGATCTCGTCCTATTTATGACAGTCAATCCTGGATTCGGGGGACAGAAATTTATCCATTCGGTTGTTCCGAAAGTAAAACAACTGTCTGACATCATTAAAGAAAAAGAGCTATCAATCGAAATTGAAATTGATGGTGGTATTAACGAAGAAACCATCGTAGCTTGTGCAGAAGCAGGGGCAACGGTTTTTGTGGCAGGTTCAGCTATCTATAGCAAAAAAGACCGTGCAGAAGCTCTTCAAGCAATTAGGAAAGCGGGAGAAGAGGCGATTTCGTGAATGTCATTTTAATCGCAGGAGGTCCGGCAGATGAACTGCCGGATTTCTCTTTATTTCCTAACGCTAGTTATATAGGTGTTGATTCCGGGACGCTTGCGTTACTCGAAAGAGGCATTCATCCGGTAGCCGCTGTTGGAGATTTCGACTCGGTATCAGCGGATGACTATGAAAAAATTCGATTTGCTTTTCCTGATTTGGCACGATCGCCTTCAGAAAAAGATCAATCGGATACAGAGCTAGGACTTGAAAAAGCGATGACCTATCACCCGGAACAAGTCATACTTGCCGGTGTCACCGGTGGGCGCTTGGATCATTACATGAGCGTCTTGCATATCGTCTATCATTATCAACAAAAATTTCCCGAAACTCGCTTTAGTTTAGTAAACAACCAAAATCAAATTCGGTTTTTAAGTCCAGGCACGCATGAGCTTGAAAAAGACACACGTTACCGTTATGTGTCTTTTTATCCTTTTGCAGAAGAAGTTCAAGGTTTAACGTTATCGGGCTTTAAATACCCTGTAACAAGTGAATACCTTCCTTTTGGGACGACTCGCTTTGTCAGCAATGAACTTTTAGGACGTGGAACTGTCAAGATAGACAGTGGCTATTGTTTACTCGTTGAAAGTTCAGATGCATAGAGCAGGCTTTTCTATTCGTTAAATAAAAGGGCACAGAAAAACAACTTGTTTTTCTGTGCCTTTTTTAGATGCATTTTTAAATCAGGTAAAACTTTAAACCACGAAAAAATGCCAGGCTGATTAAATCAGCACTGGCATTATCCATGAGCGATTATACGCGCTCAACTTTTCCTGATTTCATGGCTCTTGCAGAAACCCATACACGTTTCGGTTTACCGTCTACAAGGATGCGAACTTTTTGAAGGTTTGCTCCCCATGTACGTTTTGTCGAATTCATTGCGTGCGAACGGGCATTTCCGGCGCGAGCTTTACGTCCACTAACTGCACATACTTTAGGCATGTAAGTCCCTCCTCACAAGTGAAGCTGAAAATTATAATAGAATTTCAGTTCGTTTTTCGTTTCACATACTTTAATAATTTACCACAGACAAATCGCGTTTGCAACTATATTTGAAGGTCTTTAAAGAAAAAAACCTTTACACCTTAAAACGGTGGCTTTTCATCTATAAGTCTTTAAGGTAGAATGGTAAGAGTGAAATAGGACTCAAGGAGGAATTTCCATGTCGATTGAATTAAAGAACGAATACGGTCAAATCGATATTTCCAATGATGTAGTTGCTCAAATAGCAGGCGGCGCAGCGATTGAATGTTACGGTATTGTAGGCATGGCGACGAAACACCAAATACGTGATGGTCTAACAGATATACTCCGCAAAGAAAATTTTGCAAAAGGAGTTATTGTGCGACAAGAAGATGAAAATTTGGTTATTGATATGTATGTCATTATTAGCTACGGAACGAAAATTTCTGAAGTGGCTTATCAAGTCCAGTCCAAAGTAAAATACACAATTACACAAACATTGGGTATGTCAGTAAAAGCAGTAAATATTTTTGTCCAAGGAGTTCGCGTAACGAACCCGTAGGAGGAGGAAGAAACGGATATGAAGTCATTAAATGGCGTGAAGTTCGCAGAAATGGTTCAGATGGGATCTCACCATCTTTTTCAAAATGCGGACTATGTTGATGCATTAAATGTTTTCCCGGTACCTGATGGCGACACAGGAACCAATATGAATTTGTCGATGACTTCTGGAGCGAAAGAAACAACTGCTCAAGCAGATGCTCATATTGGCAAAACAGCAGGAGCTTTATCTAAAGGGTTATTAATGGGAGCGCGTGGAAACTCAGGCGTTATTTTGTCACAGCTTTTTAGAGGTTTTGGTAAATACATTGCTTCAGAATCGGAATTGACTGTACTTAAATTTGCTGAAGCTCTACAACACGGTGTTGAAACTGCTTATAAAGCCGTGATGAAACCAGTTGAAGGTACAATTTTAACAGTTGCAAAAGATGCAGCTGCTAAAGGGATGGAAATAGCGAAAACGGAAGAAGACATCATTGCTTTTTTTGAAGCTGTAGTAACTGAAGCACAAGCTTCTTTAGAGCGTACACCTGACTTATTGCCAGTGTTAAAAGAAGTTGGCGTAGTAGACAGTGGCGGTCAGGGGCTTGTTTATGTGTACGAAGGATTCCTCGCTTCACTTAAAGGCGAAGAACTGCCAGAAAAACATGCGCATCATTCGATGACAGATCTAGTGAGTGCAGAACACCATAAAAATATTGCCGGTTTCATGGATACAGCTGATATCGAATTTGGCTATTGCACAGAGTTTATGGTGAAGTTTGAAGAAGGCAAAAAAGAATTTAATGAAGCTATGTTCCGTTCAGACTTGAGTGGGTACGGAGATTCGTTACTAGTCATCGCTGATGATGAAGTTGCGAAAATTCACATCCATTCAGAAGAACCCGGAAAAGTGCTTACATATGGTCAAGATTACGGAAGCTTGATCAGTATGAAAATCGAAAATATGCGTCAACAGCATATCGATATTGTAGGCGAAGATTTCCAAAAAAGCGCACCTGAAAAACAAGCTACGCATCCTTATGCAGTCGTAACGGTTGCAATGGGCGAAGGAATTGCTGAATTATTGCGCAGTATCGGAGCTTCATATGTGATTGAAGGCGGACAAACAATGAATCCTTCAACAGAAGATATTGTGAACGCTGTTAAGTCGATTGGTGCAGAACGCGTGCTTATTTTGCCTAACAATAAAAACATCATTATGGCTGCAGAACAAGCAGCTGAACTTTTAGACATTGAAGCGGCTGTAGTTCCGACAACAGATGTACCTCAAGGTATGTCAGCATTGCTTGCTTTTAATCCAGGAGCATCTGTGGAAGATAACCAAGCGTCAATGGCAAGTGCTTCGAAACATGTGAAATCAGGTTCTGTCACGTTTGCAGTCCGTGATACATCGATCGATGGTGTTGAAATTAAAAAAGATGATTTCATGGGTATTTCTGAAGGAAAGATTATTGTTTCTGACAGTAAGCTTGAATATGTTACAGAAGAACTGGCTAAAAAATTAGTGGATAGCGAATCTGAAATCGTCACAATTCTTTACGGAGAAGATACGACAGAAGCTGATGCTCAAAAATTAGGCGAATTCATCGAGTCGTTAAATAGCGATGTTGAAGTTGAAATTCATAACGGCAAGCAACCTTTGTATCCATTTATCCTAGCGGTAGAATAAATTTCTTTACGTTAGTGGAATATCGTCAAAAGCTAAGGCGCATACGAATGTATGCGCTTTTTTATTTTTGTGAAATATGTCAAAATCATGTACACTAACAGTATACGTAACCGAAAGTGAGGGGTTTGAGCCATGAAGTTCAAATCTGTTTTTGATATAATCGGCCCGGTCATGATTGGGCCATCTTCTTCGCATACTGCGGGAGCAGCCCGCATCGGAAGAGTAGCGAGGGATTTGTTTGGTAGACAACCGGATTGGGCGAAAGTGCACCTTTACGGTTCTTTTGCAGAAACTTATAAAGGCCACAGTACAGATGTGGCAATCATTGGTGGATTATTAGATTACGATACCTTTGATGAACGCATCAAAACTTCTTTTGAAGAAGCACGAAATGCAGGAATGACGTTTGAGTTTATTCCTGAAACAGGTCATGTCGATCACCCAAATACCGCACGTATCGTCATTGGTGACAAAGATTCTGAAATGTCGATGATGGGTATTTCAATTGGTGGCGGTAAAATTGAAATAACAGAGCTTAACGGATTTCCTCTTCGACTGTCGGGGAATCATCCGGCGATTCTAGTCGTCCATGAAGATCGTTCAGGGTGTATCGCAAATGTAGCTAATTGCCTGTATAAATACAATATCAACATTGGTCATATGGAAGTTTCCCGAAAAGAAAGAGGACATATGGCATTGATGGTTATTGAAGTCGATCAAAATGTGGATAAAGAAGTGATGGAAGATTTACGAAAACTTCCGAATATCACGCAAGTGACAAGAATCGCCGATTAAATTGGAGGGCTAAACCATGGAAGCTTTATTCCGTAATGTAAGAGAATTGGTTGAACGAGCTGAAAAAGAAGAAAAACTGATTTCAGAAATCATGATTGAGCAGGAAATGCTTATGACCGATCGTTCACGTGAAGATATAATGATTCAAATGGACCGCAATTTAACGGTCATGGAAGAAGCGGTAGAAAAAGGATTAAAAGGTGTTCATTCCGTATCTGGATTAACGGGTGGAGATGCAGTGCTATTGCAAAAATACCGTGAAACCGGGAATGCGCTTTCAGGAGATTTACTGCTTGATGCAGTAAGTAAAGCTGTTGCGACAAATGAAGTTAACGCAGCAATGGGCACGATTTGTGCAACGCCAACAGCTGGTTCAGCAGGCGTTGTACCGGGCACATTATTTGCAGTGCAAAACAAGTTAAATCCAACACGCGAGCAAATGATCCGTTACTTATTTACGGCAGGTGCTTTTGGATTTGTTGTGGCTAACAATGCTTCGATTTCAGGCGCAGCTGGCGGATGCCAAGCAGAAGTTGGATCGGCAGCAGGTATGGCTTCAGCAGCAATTATTGAAATGGCAGGAGGCACTCCGCAACAAAGTTCGGAAGCCTTCGCAATTACGATGAAAAATATGCTTGGCCTCGTTTGCGATCCAGTGGCGGGATTAGTAGAAGTGCCTTGTGTAAAACGTAATGCAATGGGAGCGGCAAATGCAGTCGTAGCTGCTGACATGGCATTAGCGGGTGTAACGAGCCGTATTCCGTGTGATGAAGTAATTGGAGCGATGTTTGAAATCGGCCAATCAATGCCGAGTGCGTTAAGAGAAACCGCTAAAGGTGGACTTGCCGCAACTCCTACCGGAAGATGGCTTGAATCGAAAATTTTCGGAGGAGCAGTTGTTGGTAGTGGGCAGTAACGATTCTGTCGCCACATTAAAAGGAGTAGGCAAACAAGCTGCTGAAACTTTGCAGGAAATGAAAATTGAAACGCTCCATGATTTAATCATGACATTTCCGTATCGCCATGAAGATTTTCAATTAAAAGATTTGGCAGATACACCTCATAATGAACGTGTAACCGTGGAGGGAAGGGTCGAAAGTGAACCTTCCGTCCTTTTTTTAGGTAAGAACAAATCACGAACGCAAGTCCGTGTGTTGGTAGGTCGTCATTTAATAAAAGCGATTTTCTTTAATCAGCCGTATGTAAAAGCTAAATTGCATTTAGGTGAAATCATTACAGTAACCGGTAAATGGGATCGCGGAAGACAAGTGATTACCGTCTCTAGTCATACTATCGGACCGCGTACGAATGGCGCAGATTTTGAACCGGTGTATAGCTTGAAAGGCAGTATTCACCAAAAAACTTTCCGCAAACTAATGCGCCAAGCATTAGATTTAGTGAAAGAAGATATAGAAGATTGTTTACCAAAGTCGTTAGTTGATACTTATCAATTAGCGCCAATTCAAGATGCCTTAGAATGGGTTCATTTTCCGCCAGATGGTGAAAAAGTGAAACAAGCACGGAGACGTTTTGTTTATGAAGAATTATTGGTATTTCAGTTAAAAATGCAAGCCTTGCGTAAGAAAAACCGTGAAGAAGAAGGCGGTTCTTTTATCGATTACGACTTAGAGCAACTTAAAAAGTTTATCGAGTCTTTGCCATTTGATTTGACAGATGCTCAAAAACGAGTAGTCAATGAAATTTGCAAAGATATGAAAGAACCTTTCCGAATGAATCGACTATTGCAAGGAGATGTAGGTTCCGGAAAAACGGTCGTAGCGGCAATTGCATTATATGCAGCTTTCACGGCTGGATTGCAAGGTGCGTTGATGGCACCTACTGAAATATTAGCGGAACAACATGCCAATACATTAGAACAATGGTTCCGTCCGTTTTCATTGAATATCGCGCTGTTAACAGGTTCGGTTAAAGGCAAGAAACGGCAGTTAATATTGGAACAATTAGCGGCAGGCGAAATTGACTTGTTGATAGGGACACATGCTTTGATCCAACCGGAAGTGCGATTTGATAAATTAGGACTTGTCATTACAGATGAGCAGCACCGCTTTGGCGTAGACCAACGTCGCGTATTAAAAGACAAAGGCTATAATCCAGATGTTTTGTTTATGACAGCAACGCCAATTCCGCGAACATTAGCGATTTCTGCTTTTGGTGAAATGGATGTTTCGATTATCGATGAAATGCCCGTAGGACGAAAAGAAATTGAAACGTATTGGATGAAAAAAGAGATGTTTGGCAAAATTGTTGGGCGCATGGAAAAAGAGTTGGCGGCAGGCCGACAAGCGTATGTTATTTGCCCGCTGATTGAAGAGTCAGATAAACTGGATTATCAAAATGCAGTCGATTTGTTTCAACAACTGGCGATTTATTTTAAAGACCGTTTTACGGTCGGATTGATGCATGGTCGTTTGCATCCTGATGAAAAAGAACAAACGATGCGTGAGTTTTCGGAAGGTCAAGTCGATGTATTAGTATCCACAACTGTTGTGGAAGTTGGCGTGAATGTACCTAATGCATCATTTATGCTGATTTATGATGCGGAGCGTTTTGGTTTGTCTCAGCTTCACCAATTACGCGGACGTGTAGGACGCGGCAGTGAACAGTCTTATTGTGTGCTACTAGCAGATCCGAAAACAGAAATTGGGAAAGAACGTATGACGACTATGACAGAAACGAACGATGGCTTTGTGTTAGCAGAAAAAGATTTACAATTGAGAGGCCCGGGTGACTTTTTCGGGCGCAAGCAAAGTGGCATACCCGAATTTAAAATGGCGGATTTAATCCATGATTATCGGGCCCTTGAAGCGGCCAGAAAAGATGCTGAAAAACTAATTAGTAGTGAAGAATTTTGGCACGCAGATGATATGGCTTGTTTACGATTGCAAATTGAGCAATCAGGTGTATTGTCAGGTGGAAGACTCGATTAAGAATGCAAGGTATTAATTTTCCTTGCATTCTTTTTTTGTTATTTATATACTCATATTAGTACCAAGTGCTAATAGCGGGCGGTGACATAGTGAAAAGACCAAAAAAACAGCGACAACAAGCGTTAAAAGACTCGATTAAAGAAAATCCTTTTGTGACCGATGAAGAACTTTCAGTCACATTTAACGTAAGTGTGCAAACCATTCGATTAGACCGAATGGAGCTTGCCATTCCAGAATTGAGAGAGCGCATTAAACACGTTGCTGTAAAAACGTTTGAGGACGAAGTAAAATCGTTGCCAATTGATGAAGTAATTGGCGAGATTATTGATATTGAATTAGATAAAAAAGCAATTTCAATTTTCGACGTAAAACCAGAGCATGTTTTTCAACGGAACCAAATTGCCAGAGGTCATCATTTATTTGCTCAAGCCAATTCGTTGGCAGTAGCAGTAATGAACGAAGAATTGGCATTAACGGTAAAGTCGGAACTGCAGTTTTTGCGACCGGTAACGGCAGGACAGCGGATTGTTGCAAAAGCGGAAGTGATTGACAGTCACCCTGAAAAAAACAGGGCGTTTGTAAAAGTTACTTCTTCTGTTGAACAACAAACGGTTTTTATTGGTACGTTCGAAATGTATCGAATGACAGAACAAAGTGAAGGTGACGTAAAGTGAGAATAGCAGTAGATGCAATGGGCGGAGACAATGCCCCAAAAGAAATTATCGCGGGTGTCTATAAAGCGTTAGAAGAATTTACCGATATCGAAATTCAATTATATGGTCATGAAGATAAGATGAAAGAGTTTCTGAAGGAACATGATCGTCTAACAATCGTCCATTGTGAAGAAGTAATTACATCAGAAGATGATCCTGCACGTTCGGTAAAGCGGAAGAAAGATGCTTCGATGGTTCGAATGGCGCAAGCGGTAAAAGACGGAAATGCGGATGGCTGTGTGTCTGCAGGGAATACTGGAGCGCTTATGTCAGCAGGACTATTTATCGTCGGGCGTATTGACGGAGTAGATCGTCCTGCATTAGCTCCAACCTTGCCGACAATTGATAGCAAAGGGTTTGTCATGCTTGATTTAGGGGCCAATGCTGAAGCTAAGCCAGAACACCTTGTGCAGTATGCGATTATGGGCAGCATTTATGCTGAAAAAGTTCGCAGCATTAAAAATCCAACAGTGGGCTTGTTAAATATTGGAACTGAAGAGAAAAAAGGCAATGATTTAACAAAAGCTGCGTTTCCTTTATTAAAAGAAGCACCTGTTAATTTTATTGGCAACGTGGAGTCTCGTGATTTATTAAATGGCGTGGCGGATGTCGTTGTAACCGATGGCTTTACTGGCAATATGGTGCTAAAAACTATTGAAGGAACGGCAATGAATGTGTTTGCGATGATGAAAGATGTCTTCATGAGCTCAGTTAAAACAAAAGTAGCGGCTTTTCTTGTGAAAGATGACTTGAAAGGGTTAAAGGGCATGTTGGATTATAGCGAGTACGGTGGTGCCGGATTATTCGGCTTAAAAGCACCAGTTATAAAAGCACATGGCTCGTCAAATGCCAATGCCTTATTCAATGCGATACGCCAAACGCGTACCATGATTGAATTTGATGTAACAGGCACAATTTATAGTACGTTGAAAAAGGAGACATTACATGAAGACTAAGATTGCATTTATCTATCCAGGTCAAGGTTCGCAAACTGTTGGAATGGGCGAGAGCTTTTTAACAGACGACACGAGCCGTAATTTCTTTGAAAGTGCCAACCAAGCACTTGATTTAGATTTATCTAAGTTAATGCTAGAAGGTCCACAAGAAGAGTTGACGTTAACATATAACGCGCAACCAGCCCTTCTAACCGTAAGTTCGATGATTACAGAACGATTGATTCGGGCAGGGATTAGACCAGATTATACAGCTGGTCATAGTCTTGGCGAGTATAGCGCGCTTGTAACTTCGAATGTGTTAGAATTCCCAACAGCGGTAAACATTGTACATAAGCGTGGATTGTTTATGAATACGGCATTTCCAGCAGGTGAAGGAACTATGGCGGCTATTTTAGGTATGGAAAGTGATGAACTAGAAAAAGTAACAAATGAAGTGACAGATACGACAGGTGTCGTTCAATTAGCGAATTTAAATTGCCCTGGACAAATCGTGATTTCAGGAACAAAAGCAGGCGTTGAGCAAGCGTGTATCGTTGCTAAAGAACGCGGAGCTAAGCGTGCCATTCCACTTGATGTGAGCGGGCCGTTTCATTCGGAATTGATGCGTTCAGCGTCACAAGATTTAGCAAAAGAACTTAGCATGTCATTCTTGTTAGATGCGAAAGTACCTGTTATTTCAAACGTGACAGCAAAAGCAGAAACAAATGCGACGCAAATTCAAGATCTTCTCGTTCGTCAATTGTATTCTCCAGTGCTATGGGAACAGTCAGTGCGTGAAATGATTGATCTTGGTGTCACAGTATTTGTTGAAATAGGTCCAGGAAAAGTGTTGAGTGGATTAGTGAAGAAAATTGACCGTTCAGTTAAAACTTTGCCTGTCTATGACTTGGAGTCATTTGAAAAAGCGGTAGAGGAGTTGGCGAAATGAGTAAACTTGCAGGGAAAACAGCAATTATTACTGGCGGATCTCGTGGGATCGGGGCAGAAATAGCGCGTAAATTTGCAGCTGATGGTGCGAAAGTAGTTGTTAATTATAGCGGCAGTCAAGAAAAAGCTGAAGCGGTAGTGGCGGATATCGAAGCGAGCGGCGGTACTGCGATTGCAGTTAAAGCCAATGTATCGGATGCAGAATCGGTAAAAGCGATGGTTGATGAAACGATGAAGACTTTTGGGTCTGTCGATATTTTAGTGAATAATGCAGGCATCACGCGTGATAACTTAATGATGCGCATGAAAGATGATGAATGGGACGATGTTATCAACATCAACTTAAAAGGCGTATTTATTTGCACTAAAGCAGTGACGCGCCAAATGATGAAACAGCGTTCTGGACGAATTGTCAATATTGCTTCAATTGTGGGCGTAATGGGCAATGCCGGGCAAGCAAACTATGTTGCAGCAAAAGCGGGCGTTATTGGCTTAACGAAAACGACAGCGCGTGAACTTGCAAGTCGTGGAATTACAGCAAATGCTGTGGCTCCTGGCTTTATCACGACTGATATGACTGAACAATTAAGTGAAGAGGTTCAAAAAACGATGATGGGACAAATTCCATTAGGACGTTTTGGTGCACCAGAAGACGTTGCAAAAGCTGCATTGTTCTTAGCTTCAGATGATGCATCATATATGACAGGTCAAACGCTTCATCTTGACGGTGGCATGGTCATGTAGGTAATTTTTTGTATACTGATTTGAGGGGAGGTGACGACATTGTCAACAGTATTAGATAGAGTAACTAAAGTAATCGTGGATCGTCTAGGTGTAGAAGAAAGCGAAGTGAAACTTGAAGCTTCTTTCACAGGTGACCTAGGTGCAGATTCATTGGACGTAGTAGAACTTGTTATGGAACTTGAAGACGAGTTTGATATGGAAATTTCTGACGAAGACGCTGAAAACATGACTACAGTAGGCGACGCAGTAACGTATATCGAAAAGAAACAATAATACGTAAAACTATTGACGCACGATTGCTGTTATACTAAGCGATTGTGCGTCAATTCTCTTTTGCACATTAGTTGAAAAAAAGGTAAAATTGAAAGAAGTACACAAAGGAAGGCAGATAAAAATGGCGATAAATAGAAAAACAAATCATCAAAAGCCTGGCGTCTTAAAAGAAAGCGCTAAAGCAGCATTTGAACAATTGCAAAAAGAGCTGAATATCACATTCAAAAAGCCTACATTGCTGTATCAAGCTTTCACCCATTCATCTTATGTGAATGAGCATCGAAGAAAACAGTTTACCGATAACGAACGCCTGGAATTTTTAGGAGATGCTGTACTGGAATTATCCGTTTCGCATTACCTATACATGAAATATCCTGAAATGAGCGAAGGTGAATTGACGAAACTACGCGCAGCAATCGTTTGTGAACCTTCACTGGTTTTATTTGCTAATGAACTTGGGTTTGGCAAATACATCCTTTTAGGCAAAGGAGAAGAGTTGACTGGTGGCCGGACACGTCCAGCGCTACTAGCTGATGTTTTCGAATCGTATATTGGTGCTCTTTATCTCGATCAAGGATTAGAGCCTGTAGTGTCATTTTTGGAAATGGTGTTATTTCCGAAAGTAGATATCGGTGCTTTTTCGCATGTGATGGATTATAAGAGCCAATTGCAAGAATTGGTTCAGCAAAAAAATACAGGCACATTAAGTTATGAAATTATAGATGAAATCGGCCCGGCCCACAGTCGTGTATTTGTGACACGTGTATCTTTAGCAGATAGAGAACTTGGCGTTGGAAATGGTCGGTCGAAAAAAGAAGCGGAACAGCAAGCAGCTCAGCTGGCAATCCGTAAATTGCAGGAAGCGGCGGAGGAGTAATAATGTTTTTGAAAAGATTGGAAGTCATGGGGTTCAAGTCGTTTGCTGATCGAATTGGCATCGACTTTGTGCCCGGAGTAACAGCGGTTGTTGGACCAAACGGTAGCGGTAAAAGCAATGTTACCGATGCCATCCGTTGGGTGCTCGGAGAACAATCAGCAAAATCACTGCGCGGAGCTAAAATGGAAGATGTCATTTTTGCCGGAAGTGATTCGAGAAAACCGTTAAACTTTGCGGAAGTAACGTTAGTTCTAGATAATACAGATGGTCGAGTCCCTCTTGATTACAGCGAAGTCAGCGTAACGAGAAGGGTTTTTCGTAGTGGAGAAAGTGCGTATTTATTAAACAAGCAAAATTGCCGATTAAAAGATATTACAGACTTGTTCATGGATTCTGGCCTAGGAAAAGAAGCCTTTTCAATCATATCGCAAGGACGAGTAGATGAAATTCTAAATTCAAAAGCAGAAGAACGCAGATCTATTTTTGAAGAAGCGGCAGGCGTTTTAAAATACAAACAACGTAAGAAAAAAGCAGAAATCAAATTAAACGAAACCGATGAAAACTTGAACCGCGTGCTTGATATTTTGCATGAATTGGACGGCCGAATGGAACCGCTTCAAATTCAAGCTTCAACTGCTAGAGACTTTCTTGATATGAACGAACAACTAAAAGATGCGGATATTGCCTTACTAGCATATGATGCAGGAAACCTTGAAAAAGAATTGAGTCAGTTAGAAAACGAAGCTACATCGCACTCAAAAAAAGAACAGCAACTATCAACCGAAATTAATGACAAAGAGCGTCTTGTCGCTAAAACACGGAAGACGCTTTTTGATATGGACAGCAAGATAGATGGAGCGCAAAATGCTTTAGTCGAAGCTAGTGCTGAGACAGAAAAGTGGCAAGGGCGCAAATTATTAATGTCTGAGAAAAAGAGCAATGCGAATCGTCAGGCATTGCAATTGCAAGAAAATGTAGAGGCAGAAAAACAAGAAAACGAACTTTTAAAGAAAAAGCATAGCGAGCAACTAGCATTATTAGAAGAACGCAAAACTGAGCGTCACTCAATTCGAACTGCCATTCAGCAACTTGAAGAACAGCTAAACCGGACGCCAGCAGATATCGACAATGAAATCGAAAATTGCAAATCAATCTATATTGATTTGATGAATGAGCAAGCAACCGTTAAAAATGAGTTGAAAAATATTGGCTTGCAAGAACAACAATTAACAGAGTCTACCGGACGCATTAGTACGCAAAGAGCCGATTTTACAGCTGAACTTTCAAAGCTGAAAGCTGAAAAAGAACGAGCAGAAAAAGAGGTTCAAGAAGTTAGATTCACATTAGATAATAAACGTAAGCAATATAAAGAAAGTGAAGCTGCTTACCAACAACAAAAACAAGCTTTCGAGCAAAAACAATCAATGCTATTCCAGGCATACCAGTCACAAAAACAATTGGCAGCTCGTATTGAAACACTAGAAGAATTAGAAGCTGATTTTTCTGGCTTTTTCCAAGGTGTACGAGAAGTATTAGTAGCTCGTGAAAAAGATCAATTGCAAGGTATTAGAGGAGCGGTTGCTGAACTCGCTCAAGTAGAGAAAAACTATGCCAAAGCGATTGAAACAGCTTTAGGTGCTTCGAGTCAGCACATTGTAACTGAAAATGAACAACACGCTCGTGAAGCGATTGATTTTCTTCGTAAGAAAAGAGCAGGTCGTTCGACATTTCTTCCAATGACAGTTATGAAGCCGAGAATGATTCCTGAGCACACATTAGCGATGGTAAGTAAACACCCGGCATATATTAATATGGCATTCGAATTAGTTAGCTATGACCCACAATACGGCATGATTATTGAAAATCTACTGGGCAACGTAATTATTGCTGAGGACCTTAAAGGCGCAACAGCAATTGCCAAAGCCATAGGAAACCGTTTTCGTGTTGTGACACTTGAAGGCGACATCGTCAATGCAGGTGGATCTATGACGGGGGGAGCAAACAAAACACAAGCTTCTTTCTTTACGCGAAAAGCCGAGCTAGAGCAATTGCTTGTACAGGCGAAAGAGCTAGAAGAAACTATATTGACGGCTGAAAAAACAGTGCGTACAGAACAAGAAACAGTAAAAGCGGCGGAAGAAACAATTCGGATTTTGCAAACTGAAGGCGAAAAATATCGGGACCTAGAAGCGGAAAGCGCTATTTTGTTACGTGAAATAGAAGCCGTTTTAAAAACCACATTAGAACGATTTGATATTTTTGAAGCCGAACAAAAAAACAAAGAATACGATTTAACAGCGATCACAAAACGAAAAGAAACAGCCTCTACGCGTCTTGATAACATTGTCGGTGAATTAAACGACATTACCTTCAAAATCGACGAACTAACGTTATTTAAACAACAAAATGAGTCGGCGCGGGATCAAGTTCTAACAAAGTTAGCTGAACAAAAATCACTGTATGCCGTGACAAAAGAACGCGTTGCGCAATTGACTGCTAGTGAAGCAGAACTGTTTGAACGACTAGAAAAAAGTAAGCAAAAATTGCAAGATCATCAAAAAGAGTTGGAATGGATTCAGTCAGAAGAAGCGGCGAAAGTGTATTCTGATGAAGAAATTTTAAGAGAAATAAAAGCATGGTCTGCGAAAAAGCTTCAGATTCAACAAACAGTGAATGAAACAAAAGAACAACGCGCAAAAGAACAAAGTAACTTGAACAGTTTAGAAGAAAACCTAAAAGAACAACAACGTATTTACAAAGGGTATGTCGAAGCCCTTCGAATTTATGAAGTGAAATCGACACGTCTAGAAGTACAAATCCAAAGTTTTATCACGCAACTTGAAACCAATTATCAACTGACACTTGAGCAAGCAAAGCAATTTGAAATGATGGACGAAGAAGCCGCGGTCCGAAGAAAAGTGAAGCTACTCAAGCAATCAATAGAAGAATTGGGTCCTGTCCATGTTGGGGCAATTGAGGAATTTGACCATGTGTCTGATCGCCATGCCTTTTTAACTGAGCAGCGCGACGATTTAAATGAAGCAAAAGAAACATTGCGTACATTGATTCGCGAAATGGACGGCGAAATGACGAGTCGTTTTGATGAGACTTTCCATGCCATCCGTCTACAGTTTCAACGTGTGTTCAAAGAGTTATTCGGCGGTGGATCTGCAGACTTAGTGTTAACCAATCCTAAAGATATGTTAATGACAGGCGTCGAAATTATTGCGCAACCACCAGGTAAAAAACTGCAAAATTTGAGTTTATTATCAGGAGGAGAACGTGCACTGACAGCTATCGCTTTATTGTTCGCGATTTTGAATGTGCGTCCTGTTCCGTTTTGTGTACTAGATGAAGTAGAGGCGGCGCTTGATGAATCAAATGTCGTAAGGTACAGTCAATACTTGAAGAAATTCAGTGAAGACACGCAGTTTATCGTTATTACGCATCGTAAAGGAACAATGGAAGGTGCCGATGTTTTATATGGCATCACCATGCAAGAATCCGGAATTTCTAAATTGGTGTCAGTCAAGCTCGAAGAAAAAACCTGAAAAAGGAGTGTTTACCTGTGAGTTTCTTCAAAAAATTAAAAGATAAATTTGCCGGCAATGCCGAAGCAGAAGAATCAACTGAAAAGTACAAAGAGGGGTTAGCCAAAACCCGAATTGGCTTTACGTCAAAGATTAACGATTTGGTAGCGAAATACCGTAAAGTAGATGAAGATTTCTTTGAAGAATTAGAAGAAATTTTGCTGCAAGCGGATGTAGGGTTTGAAACGGTAATTGAACTGATGGACGATTTACGTTTTGAAGTTCAGCGCAAAAATGTTAAAGATACTTCTAATGTTCAATCTGTTATTTCAGAAAAGCTGGTGGAAATTTATGAAGCTGGCGAAGCAGAAATTAACGAGATTAACTTTGTTGAAGGATTAACCGTTATTTTAATGGTAGGTGTCAACGGCGTTGGGAAAACGACTACGATTGGCAAACTAGCTCACCGCTTTAAAAATGAAGGAAAAACCGTTATGCTAGCAGCCGGTGATACTTTCCGAGCAGGCGCAATTGAACAATTAGATGTTTGGGGCAAGCGCGTTGGCGTGGATGTTATCAAGCAAAGTGAAGGGTCAGATCCTGCTGCCGTTATGTACGATGCTGTACGCTCAGCGAAGTCTCGTGGAGTAGATGTGTTAATTTGTGACACAGCAGGACGTCTACAAAACAAAGTCAATTTGATGAATGAATTGCAAAAAGTTCACCGTGTCATATCGCGTGAAATTCCAGGTGCACCACATGAAGTGTTGTTAGCTCTTGATGCAACAACAGGTCAAAATGCGATGTTGCAGGCGCAAACATTTAAAGAAGTAACAGATGTAACCGGTATTGTGTTAACAAAACTTGATGGAACAGCAAAAGGTGGAATTGTTTTAGCAATCCGCAATAAGTTGAAAATTCCTGTTAAGTTTGTTGGACTTGGTGAAAAGATGGACGATTTGCAACCATTTGATGCACAAAAATATGTCTACGGTTTATTTGCTGAAGGATTGGATAAAGAGCAACAAGAAGAAGACGAAAAAGCAGACAAGTAAAATTACTTGACAGCACTATCGTTATTCAGTATTCTAAGCAAGAGAACGAGTGGGGTGAGTGTCAATGATGGGACTAGAAAAAACAACACGCATGAATTATTTGTTTGATTTCTATCAGGAGCTACTGACACCTAAACAGCGCAGTTATATGATGCTGTATTATTTAGATGACCATTCACTGGGTGAAATTGCTGAAGAATACGACATTACCCGTCAAGCAGTATATGACAATATTCGCCGGACGGAAGCAATGCTAGAAGAATATGAACGCAAATTGCAGCTTTTCGAGAAATTCCAGAAACGGCAGCAATTGGTTTCGTCATTTGAAAAAGAGCCATTCACAGAAGAACGTATCCAGCAATTTTTGGGCGAGCTAAAGGAATGGGATTAGGAGGCGGAAAGAATGGCATTTGAAGGTTTATCCGAACGCCTGCAAGGTACGATGACTAAGATTAAAGGCAAAGGTAAAGTCAACGAAGCAGACGTTAAGGAAATGATGCGTGAAGTTCGTTTCGCCTTGATCGAAGCGGATGTCAATTTAAAAGTCGTGAAAGAATTCGTTAAGAAAATCAGTGAACGAGCGATTGGCCAAGATGTCATGGATAGCTTAACGCCAGGACAGCAAGTTGTTAAAATCGTAAAAGATGAGCTGACGGAATTGATGGGCGGCGAAGAACGGAAAATTGAGTTTTCAACAAAACAGCCGACTGTTATTATGATGGTTGGTTTACAAGGTGCCGGTAAAACGACAACTTCGGGAAAACTCGCTAATTTATTGCGTAGAAAACACAATCGCAAACCACTATTAGTAGCGGCCGATGTGTATCGTCCAGCGGCAATACAGCAGCTTGAGACGATTGGTAAGCAATTATCTCTACCCGTTTTCTCTAAAGGGACTGATATGTCTCCAGTAGAGATTGCGCGTCAAGCGATTGAGCATGCAAAAGCTGAGCATTTAGATACGGTCATTATTGATACGGCGGGACGTTTACATGTAGATGAAGCGTTAATGCAGGAATTGAAGGATATTCGTGCGCTTAAAGAGCCGGATGAAATCTTCCTAGTCGTCGATTCAATGACAGGTCAAGATGCTGTCAATGTTGCTCAAAACTTTGATGAAGCGATTGGCATCACAGGCGTTGTTTTAACAAAGCTTGATGGCGATACACGAGGCGGTGCGGCATTATCCATTCGTTCTGTCACTCAAAAACCGATTAAATTTGTCGGGATGGGTGAAAAAATGGATGCATTAGAAGCGTTCCACCCTGAACGTATGGCATCGCGAATACTTGGCATGGGCGATATGTTGTCCTTAATCGAAAAAGCACAGTCGAGTGTGGATGAAGTAAAAGCAAAAGAACTAGAAGAAAAATTCAGAACTTCGACATTTACTTTTGATGATTTCCTCGAACAAATGTCACAAGTAAAACAAATGGGACCATTAGATGAAATTTTAAAAATGCTCCCCGGGGCCAATAAAATTAAAGGGCTTGAAAACGCAAAAGTTGATGAAAGCCAAATGGATCGTGTTGAAGCGATTATTTATTCGATGACAAAAAAAGAAAAAACAACACCTGAAATTATTAATGCAAGTCGTAAAAAACGAATTGCTAAAGGTTCAGGAACCAATATTCAAGATGTCAACAGACTGTTAAAACAGTTTGAAGATATGAAGAAAATGATGAAACAAATGTCTGGCATGAACACGAAAAAAGGCAGAAAAAAGATGGGAATGCCAGGGCTAGACTCACTTTTTAAGTAAAATTTTAAGGTGTTAAGAAAAAATACTTTACAAACTATTTAAAGCTTGCTAATATAATATCTTGTGTGAAACTATTCGGAGGTGCTTTAAGAAATGGCAGTAAAAATTCGCTTGAAACGTATGGGAGCTAAAAAATCTCCTTTTTACCGTATTGTAGTAGCTGACTCACGTGCTCCACGTGACGGCCGTCAAATCCAAACAGTAGGTACTTACAACCCACTGACAGTTCCAGCTGAAGTTAAAATCGACGAAGAGCTAGTGTTGAAATGGCTTCATGATGGCGCTAAACCATCTGACACAGTACGCAACTTGTTTTCTCAAAAAGGCATTATGGAGAAATTCCATAACGAAAAACTAAACAAGTAAGGGAGAGTTTCTTATGAAGCAGCTGATTGAGACCATTGTGAAACCGTTAGTTGATTATCCGGAAGAAGTTCGTGTCGATACCGACGAAAACGCAAGCCGAATTGTCTACAAGCTTTCCGTGCATCCAGAGGATACAGGGAAAGTGATCGGGAAGCAGGGACGTGTAGCGAAAGCTGTTCGTTCAATTGTGTACTCAGCAGCAGGCGGTTATCATAAGAAAAAAACTTATCTCGATATTGTGGATTAAGAAAAAGAAGGAGCCCCGGTTCCTTCTTTTTTTTTCAGAAAAATAACCTAGAAAGGATGTTTGCTTGTGCAATGGTTTAACGTAGGGAAAATTGTCAACACACACGGAATCCGTGGGGAAGTACGTGTTTTATCACGTACCGATTTTCCGGAAGAACGATTTGCCGTAGGGACAAAGCTTGGGCTTTTCACTCCGGATGCAAAAAAACCAATCATGGTGAAAATCGCCAGTCATCGCCAACACAAGAACTTTGAGTTGTTAACTTTTGAAGGCTACCCAAACATTAATGATGTTGAGCCGTTTAAAGAGTCGTACTTGAGAATTGCTGAACACGATTTGACAGAACTCGAAGAAAACGCTTTTTATCATCACGAAATTCTTGGTTGTGCAGTGTATTCAACAGAAGGTCAAGAACTAGGGAAGATTACAGAGATTTTGGAGACGGGTGCCAATGATGTATGGGAAGTAACACCTGAAAAGGGCAAAAAACATTATATTCCTTACACAGAAGAAATCGTCAAAGAAGTGGATATCGATGAAAAGAAAGTGATCATCGAAGTGATTGAAGGGTTATTGTCTTGATGAACATCCATGTACTATCGTTATTTCCGCCAATGTTTGAAGGTGTTTTTCAACATTCGATTATGAGAAAAGCGCAAGATAAAAATGCCGTTAGTTTGAACGTGGTCGATATTCGTGAGTTTGCTGATAACAAACGGCAAGTTGATGATTATCCATTTGGTGGTGGAGCTGGAATGGTATTAAAACCAGAACCGATTTTTAATGCGGTTGAAAGTCTTGCACCCAAAAGTAAACGACGTGTTATTTTACTGTGCCCGCAAGGTGAACGCTTTACGCAAAAGAAAGCTGAAGAGTTGGCAACTGAAGAAGAATTGGTGTTTATCTGTGGCCATTACGAGGGATATGACGAACGCATTCGAGAGCATTTGGTAACAGATGAAATCTCAATCGGTGATTTTGTGCTCACTGGTGGAGAGTTAGCTGCGATGACGGTGATTGACAGTGTCGTAAGATTGCTTCCAGGAGTGCTAGGTAACGCTGATTCGCCTATACGAGACTCATTCTCTACGGGATTGCTAGAACATCCACAATACACCCGTCCGGCTGATTTTAGAGGGTGGAAAGTGCCTGATGTTTTAACTTCCGGTAATCACGGAAAAGTCGATCAATGGCGCGAAGAACAAACATTAAAACGGACGCTCGAAAGACGTCCAGACTTGCTCGAAAAAATCGAGTTAAGCGATAAACAACAGAAAATAATTGATGGATTAATAAAAGAAAAATAGAATTTAAGTAGCTCTTGCATGAGTTAATGATCAGTGGTATCATGGACAATGTACTTTTATGTGAAGTACAGGATCACGATGTTCCGCTGCAACAGTGATATGGTGTAAGAGCGTCTGTAGAAGGAGAGAAAAAATAATGCAAAACATTATTACAGAAATCACTAAAGAACAGCTTCGTACGGACCTACCTAAGTTCCGTCCTGGAGACACTGTTCGTGTCCACGTTAAAGTTGTCGAGGGTACACGCGAACGTGTTCAGGTATACGAAGGAGTCGTAATTAGCCGTCGCGGAGGCGGAATCAGTGAATCATTCACTGTTCGCAAAATCTCTTACGGTGTTGGTGTTGAGCGTACATTCCCTGTACACACACCAAAAATTGCACAGCTTGAAGTTATGCGTCGTGGTAAAGTACGTCGTGCGAAATTGTACTACTTGCGTGACCTACGCGGTAAAGCAGCTCGTATTAAAGAAATTCGATAAGATTGCATGGATGAAAGAGGGCGCTTGCGCCCTCTTTCTTTTTGCTAAAAAGTGTATTTCCTTGTACAATTAAAACAGTAAGTTTGGGGAGGAACACGCATGGAGACTGAAGTGAAGAAGAAAAATGAAATGTGGGAATGGTCCAAAGCTTTATTGATTGCCTTCGGCTTGGCAGCAATTATTCGTTTCTTTTTATTCACGCCGATTGTAGTAGATGGAGAGTCGATGATGCCGACCCTAGAAGATGGGGATCGCATGATTGTCAACAAGATTGGTTATTCAGTCGGGGAGCCTGACCGCTTTGATATTATTGTTTTCCATGCCCCAGAAAAGAAAGATTATATTAAACGTATAATCGGGTTACCGGGCGATCACATCGCTTATGAAGATGACCAGCTATATATAAATGGAGAAGCAATAGAAGAACCTTATTTAGATGTTTATAAACAAGGCATCACAGGTACGCTAACAGAAGATTTTGACTTGGTAGATGTTACAGGGGAAAATACAATCCCTGAAGGAACTATCTTTGTGATGGGCGATAATCGCCGAGCGAGCAAAGACAGCCGACACATCGGATTGGTATCAACCGACGAAGTGATAGGCGACACAAATTTCGTTTTTTGGCCATTGGCTGAAGCGGGAATTGTAAAATAAGGAGTGGTTTTATGACGATACAATGGTTTCCTGGGCATATGGCAAAAGCGCGAAGACAAGTTACTGAAAAACTGAAATTAGTGGATATTATTTTTGAACTTGTTGACGCCAGGTTGCCTTTATCTTCACGAAATCCAATGATCGATCAAGTGATTCAACAAAAACCACGTCTAATAATTTTAAACAAAATGGACATGGCCGATGAAGTTGAAACGAAAAAATGGATTCGTTATTTCGAGGATCAAGGTACGCGTGCCGTTGCAATCAACTCACTAGAAGGTAGAGGACTGCAACTAGTTACAAAAGCTTCAAAAGAAATATTAGAAGAAAAATGGGATCGAATGATTGCCAAAGGCATAAAGCCCCGTGCCATTCGTGCGATGATTGTCGGAATTCCGAACGTCGGAAAGTCGACACTCATTAACCGGTTATCGAAAAAAAGCTTAGCGAAAACAGGAAATATGCCTGGTGTCACAAAAGCGCAACAATGGATTAAAGTCGGCAAAGAAATTGAATTACTGGATACACCGGGTATTTTATGGCCAAAATTTGAAGATCCTGAAACAGGCTTGAAATTGGCGGTTACAGGTGCCATTAAGGATTCCGTAATTCAAATGCAGGAACTGGCTATTTACGCGCTGAAATTTTTAGAAGAACGCTATCCAGATCGCATGAAAGAGCGTTACGGCATCGATCATATTGACGAGGAAATCGTCAATACATTCGATCATATCGGCAACAAGCGAGGATGCAAAGATCAGCATGGCGAAGTCGATTATGAAATGACTGCTGAAGTCATTGTGCGCGATATTCGCAATCAGCACTTGGGCAAAGTAACGTTTGATTATAGAGATGAAATGATTGAAGAAGAAGAGTGAGCAATCGCTCTTTCTAACAAGAGCTGCTCCTCGATTTTTGAGGGGCAGCTTTTTACATATCGAGAAAAATTGAAAGAAGTTGAATAGATGCTAAAAATCACCGAAATAAAAGAAAAGCTAAAAATGACCACTGAATGGCAACCGTGGATGAGTGAAATCGAAACCGATTCCAGGAAAAGTGTACAAACCTTATTAACGTCATGGCGGAAAAAGCAAGTTCAACGAAAAAAGTTGCTGAATGATCATAATGCCAAATTAGCATTTGATGATTCGTTTCGAAAAGAAAGTGTGGACTTAGTGGCAGGAATTGACGAAGCAGGTAGAGGGCCTCTTGCGGGTCCTGTTGTAACTGCGGCTGTTATTTTGCCAGAAGATTGTTCGAGTTTAATCGGCCTAGACGATTCTAAACAATTAAGTAAAGCAAAACGCGATGAACTGGCAATAACAATAAAAAAATTTGCGATTAGTTATGCTGTGCATGTTCAATCACCCGAAGAAATTGATCGACTAAATATTTACCAAGCAACCAAAAGTTCGATGACAGAAGCTGCGCGGGCATTAACTCCTGCGCCTGACATAGTATTGGCTGATGCAATGATGCTCGAACTGCCGATGACTTGTGAGTCTATTATTAAAGGTGACGCGAAAAGCTTGAGTATAGCAGCTGCATCGATATTAGCGAAAACAGGCAGAGACGCATTAATGACAGAATATGCTGTTCAATATCCTCAATATGGATTTGAAAAACATGCTGGCTATGGCACGAAAGAACATGTTGCGGCACTTCAAGAATATGGACCTTGCGAAATTCATCGCAAAACATTCGAACCGATAAAAACTCTTTTGACGAAAAGTTCGCTGTTTTGAATACACGAAGTTTTGTCAGAATATCGAACAACGGTGGACATTCTACGACAACTTTAATACAATGGTATAGGCAATAAAATTACGATAGAGATGTTTGATTGGAGGATGACAGATGAATATCCATGAATATCAAGGTAAAGAACTCCTCAGACAATATGGCGTAGCAGTTTCATACGGCACCGTTGCTTTTTCTCCAGAAGAAGCAGTTAAGGCAGCTAAAGAACTGAGTACGGATGTTGTCGTGGTAAAAGCACAAATCCACGCAGGTGGACGAGGCAAAGCTGGCGGTGTTAAAATCGCTAAAAATCTGGATGAAGTCCGTACATATGCGAAAGAACTTTTAGGTAAAGTTCTTGTGACTCACCAGACAGGTCCAGAAGGTAAAGAAATTAAACGCCTTTTGATCGAAGAAGGATCTGACATTAAGAAGGAGTATTACATCGGATTGGTGCTTGACCGCCAAACTGCTCGTGTAACTCTTATGGGCTCTGAAGAGGGCGGAGTAGATATCGAAGAAGTTTCTGAAAACACTCCTGAAAAAATCTTCAAAGAAGTAATCGATCCAGTAATCGGTTTGACTGGTTTCCAGGCACGCCGCATGGCTTTCAACATGAACATTCCGCCAAAGCTTGTTAACAAAGCGGCGAAATTCATGCTTGGACTATACACTGTATTTATCGAAAAAGACGCTTCAATCGTTGAGATTAACCCGTTAGTTGAAACTGGCGACGGCAATATTTTAGCGCTTGATGCGAAATTCGATTTTGATGAAAACGCTCTTTACCGCCACAAAGACATTGTGGAACTTCGCGATTTCGACGAAGAAGATCCAAAAGAAATTGAAGCTTCTAAGTATGACTTGAGCTACATTTCTTTAGATGGGAACATCGGCTGTATGGTTAACGGCGCCGGACTTGCTATGGCAACAATGGACACGATCAACTATTACGGCGGAACACCCGCTAACTTCCTTGACGTTGGGGGCGGTGCCACTGCTGAGAAAGTAACGGAAGCTTTCAAAATCATTCTTTCTGATAAGAATGTAAAAGGAATTTTCGTTAACATTTTCGGCGGTATTATGAAGTGTGACATCATTGCGGAAGGCGTAATTCAAGCTGCTAAAGAAGTAAGCCTTGAAGTGCCATTAGTAGTCCGTCTTGAAGGAACAAACGTAGAACTTGGTAAAAAACTGCTTAATGAATCAGGTCTTAATATCGTAGCTGCTGGAACAATGGCAGACGGCGCTAAACAGATCGTAGAACTTGTAGGCTAAAGAAGGGCAGGGACAAAAATGAGTGTATACATTAATAAAGACACAAAAGTGCTTGTACAAGGAATTACAGGGTCAACTGCCCTTTTCCATACAAAGCAAATGCTTGAATACGGAACGAAAATCGTTGCGGGTGTAACACCAGGTAAAGGCGGAACTGAAGCTGAAGGCGTACCTGTCTTCAATACTGTTGAAGAAGCAGTAAAAGCTACAGGAGCTAACGTATCTGTAATTTACGTACCGGCACCTTTCGCTGCAGACGCAATTCTTGAAGCTGTTGAAGCTGAGCTTGACATGGCAATTTGTATCACTGAGCATATTCCAGTATTGGATATGGTTAAAGTGAACCGTTACATGGAAGGCAAGAAAACACGTCTTGTTGGACCTAACTGCCCGGGCGTTATTACTCCGGACGAATGTAAAATCGGCATCATGCCTGGATACATTCACAAAAAAGGACATGTTGGCGTTGTTTCACGTTCAGGTACACTGACGTATGAAGCGACTCACCAATTGTCTGAAGAGGGAATTGGCCAATCGACAGCTGTCGGTATCGGTGGAGACCCAGTAAACGGTACAAACTTTATCGATGTGTTGAAAGAATTCAATGAAGATGAAGATACGTACGCAGTTGTAATGATCGGTGAAATCGGCGGAACAGCTGAAGAAGAAGCTGCTGAGTGGGTTAAAGCGAACATGACAAAACCTGTTGTAGGATTTATCGGTGGACAAACTGCACCTGAAGGAAAACGTATGGGCCATGCCGGTGCGATTATTTCTGGCGGTAAAGGAACAGCTGCTGATAAGATCAAAGCAATGAACGAAGCTGGAATCGAAGTTGCAGACACTCCATCAGTAATCGGAGAAACTTTGATCAAAGTGATTAAAGAAAAAGGTTTATACGACAAGTGTAAAACTCATTAATAAACAAAAGACTCAAACTCTTGGTTAAACAAGAGCTTGAGTCTTTTTTTATGTATATGTTATGCGTAACTGCATTATTCTATTGAAAAAATACTTGTTACAATGAAAAAAGGATGAACATAGGCACATTTAAAAAGTTTACGCCAATAGAAAAACAGATTAAAATGAAAAGAAGGTGGTTTTCTTCGACACACCTTAATGGATTCCAAAAATGAACAGGAGGAACAACATGAACAAAGAATTTACTGAACGTTTATTGGCATTGCATTATGTTTATCCGAAAAGTTTGCAAAAGTTACTACCGCTATTAGCTGATGATCCAAACTTAGCTAAGCTTGAACGAAAATCTCTGAATGAGATAATGTGGTTACTAAACATTAAATTAGAACAAGCAATAAAACTAAAAGCCTCATACAGCCAATCCCTGACATACCCCTTACAAGAAACCTACGCCAAATATAAGATACTCCCCATATCTTATCAACACCCACTTTATCCTGAGAGTTTGCTTGAGTTAATCGACCCTCCTGCCATACTTTATGCTAAAGGAGACCTCACATTATTAAAAAATTCTCGAAAAATAGCCATAATTGGATCACGTAAAGCCACATCGTATTCTCAAAAAGCTCTGCAAAAAATCGTTCCCCCACTTGTTGAAAAAGATTTTGTTATTGTTAGTGGCTTAGCAAAAGGTGCAGATGCTATGGCTCATCAAAAAGCAATTGATTTAGGTGGCCGAACAATCGCTGTTACAGGCAGTGGTTTTTTACATCCTTACCCGAAAGAAAACGCCAGCTTAAACCATATAATAGAAGAAAGGCATCTTGTTTTAACTGAATATCCCCCATATATGAGGCCTCAAAAATGGAATTTTCCGATGAGAAATCGCATTATCAGTGGATTATCTAAAGGAATTATTGTGACAGAAGCGCAAGTGAAAAGTGGCACATTAAGCACAATTGAACATGCGTTGGATCATGGAAAAGATATTTTCGCCGTACCAGGAAGTATTGACTCTTTGTTATCTGAAGGGCCTCATAAATTGATTTTAGAAGGCGCAAAACCAGTATGGAACGGTTGGCAAGTGCTAGAAGAATACCAACATATGCCAGTTTGAAAAGAATGAAAAAAACGAAAACCCTTGCATTAAGCTAAAAACTGTTATACATTTTGCAACAGGTAATTCTTTTAAGCAGTTTTGAGAAACCTCTATGAGGAGGAAATAATTATGGCGGATTTTTTAGTGATTGTGGAATCGCCTGCAAAGGCTAAAACAATCGAACGGTATTTGGGTAAGAAATATAAAGTCCGTGCTTCACTTGGACATTTACGCGATTTGCCCCGGAGTCAAATGGGTGTAGACGTGGAAAACAACTACGAACCTCGTTATATTACAATCAGAGGTAAAGGACCAATCTTACAAGATCTTAAAAAAGAAGCAAAAAAAGCAAAGAAAGTCTTTCTCGCGGCTGACCCCGACAGAGAAGGAGAAGCAATTGCGTGGCATTTAGCTACGGCACTCGGCATTGACCAAACTTCAGATTGCCGTGTCGTTTTTAACGAAATCACAAAAGATGCAATTAAAGAATCCTTTAAGCATCCGCGCAAAATTGATATGGACTTAGTCGATGCACAACAAGCACGCCGAATTTTAGATCGTCTTGTTGGGTATAGCATTAGTCCTTTACTTTGGAAAAAAGTGAAAAAAGGATTATCAGCTGGGCGCGTTCAATCAGTGGCTTTGCGATTAGTTATTGATCGTGAAAACGAAATCAAAGGTTTTGAACCGGAAGAATACTGGTCTATTACTGGAGAGTTTGAAAAGTCGAAAAAGAAATTTGAAGCGCAATTTTATGGCAATACAAAAGAAAAAATGAAATTGAATAATGAGGCTGATGTCAAAGAAGTAATGTCTTCAATGTCAGGGAAGAACTTTACAGTAAACCGTGTAGTGAAAAAAGAGAGAAAAAGAAATCCCTCCCCTTCTTTTACAACATCTTCACTCCAACAAGAAGCCGCCCGCAAGTTAAACTTCCGAGCTAAAAAGACAATGATGCTAGCGCAACAATTGTATGAAGGTATTGCAGTTGGCAAAGAAGGCATTACAGGTTTAATCACCTATATGCGAACAGATTCAACGCGGATTTCAGATACAGCGAAAAAAGATACCATCGACTTTATCGTTGAAAAATATGGCGAAGAGTATGTTACGCAAAAAGTCGCTGCAAAACAGTCTGCAAAATCACAAGATGCCCACGAAGCGGTGCGCCCAACAAGTGTCATGCGGACACCCGAGTCGATGAAGAGCATTCTGTCACGCGACCTTTACCGTCTGTATAAACTTATTTGGGATCGTTTTGTTGCAAGTCAAATGTCATCGGCTGTATTAGATACAGTTATGGCCGAGTTGCAAAATGGAGAAGCTGTATTTCGTGCCAACGGTTCTCAAGTTAAATTTCCGGGCTTTATGAAGCTGTATATTGAAGGTACAGATGATCAAAAAGAAGAAAAAGATAACATTTTACCGGAAATGACAGAAGGTGACGTAGTAAAAGCCGTTGATATTACACCAAATCAGCATTTTACGCAGCCGCCTCCGCGTTTTACAGAGGCCCGTTTAGTGAGAGCACTTGAAGAGCTTGGGATAGGACGTCCGTCAACCTATGCACCGACACTCGACACTATCCAAAAGCGTGGGTATGTTACATTAGATGCTAAACGATTTATCCCAACAGAGTTGGGTGAAATTGTTCATCAGCTTGTACTCGAATTCTTCCCGGATATTTTAAACATTGAATTTACCGCTAAAATGGAGCATGATTTGGATACTGTCGAAGAAGGCGAAATCGAATGGCGCTCCATTATCGACGCATTTTATCAGAAATTCGAAAAAAACGTCGAAGTAGCAGAAAATGAAATGGAAAAAGTACAGATCAAAGATGAGCCGGCTGGGGAAGACTGTGAATTATGTGGTTCACCGATGGTTTATAAACTAGGTCGTTACGGAAAATTCATGGCTTGCAGTAATTTCCCGGAATGTCGAAATACAAAAGCCATTGTGAAGCATATTGGGGTGACATGCCCAACTTGTAAGCAAGGCGAAATTGTAGAGAGAAAAAGTAAAAAGCGCCGCATATTCTACGGGTGTGAACGTTATCCAGAATGTGAATTTGTCTCATGGGATAAACCGATTGAGCGACCGTGTCCGAAATGTAGCGAGTTACTAGTAGAGAAAAAAGTGAAAAAAGGTGTACAAATTAGTTGTACGAGCTGTGATTATAAAGAAGAAGTTCAATAATAATGTAGAGGTGTTTAGAAATGACGAAATATGTAAACGTAATTGGAGCCGGATTAGCTGGGAGTGAAGCAGCTTGGCAAATCGCAAAACGAGGAGTAAATGTCCGGTTGTTTGAAATGCGCCCAGTTCAACAAACTGCTGCACATCACACAGATAAATTTGCAGAACTAGTTTGCAGTAATTCTTTACGCGCTAATTCATTAACGAATGCTGTTGGCGTGATCAAAGAAGAAATGCGCAAATTGGATTCAGTCATTATCGAATCAGCAGATGGTGCATCCGTACCAGCAGGTGGCGCGTTAGCAGTTGATCGTCACGAATTTGCGGCGGCAGTAACTGATAAAGTGAAAAACCACCCATTAGTAGAAGTGATCAACGAAGAAGTAACAGAAATTCCAGAAGGCATTACGATTATTGCAACCGGTCCACTAACGTCACCAGCACTTGCTGAGAAGATTCGTAAGTTAACGGGCGAAGAATATTTGTATTTCTATGATGCAGCAGCACCAATCGTTGAAAAAGACAGCATCGATATGGATAAAGTGTATTTGAAATCTCGCTACGACAAAGGAGAAGCGGCTTATCTAAACTGTCCAATGACAGAAGAAGAGTTTAAACGATTCCATACAGCGCTTGTTGAAGCTGAAGTAGTACCTTTGAAAGAATTTGAAAAAGAAATTTACTTTGAAGGCTGTATGCCTGTTGAAGTAATGGCGGCTAGAGGCGAGAAAACGTTAACATTCGGACCGATGAAGCCGGTAGGATTAGAAGATCCAAAAACGGGAGAACGTCCATATGCAGTAGTTCAGCTTCGTCAGGATGATGCAGCAGGAACACTTTACAATATCGTTGGTTTCCAAACGCATCTTAAATGGGGACCTCAAAAAGAAGTGTTAAAATTGATCCCAGGCTTGGAGAACGTTGAAATTGTTCGTTACGGTGTTATGCACCGCAACACGTTCATCAACTCACCGCGTGTCCTAAAACCAACTTATCAATTAAAAGCTGATGATAATATTTTCTTTGCTGGCCAAATGACGGGCGTAGAGGGCTATGTAGAATCTGCAGGAAGCGGATTATTGGCAGGCATCAATGCTGCGAAATTGGCACTAGGTGAAGACTTGTTAGTATTCCCGGCCGAAACAGCTTTAGGTAGTATGGCGCGATACATTACGGAAGCAGATAGCAAAAATTTCCAACCAATGAATGTTAACTTCGGATTGTTCCCTGATTTAGGTGAACGCATCCGTTCGAAACAAGAGCGTGCAGAGCGACATGCAAACCGCGCACTTGAATCAATTCAAAATTATATGAATACAGTAACTGTTTAATTGATAAAAGCCTCTAAATGTTGTTATAATTTAGAGGCTTTTCTATTTGCTGAAAGGTGGAGCGCGTATGGAGAAAGAAAAGATGCTGGAATCTTTTATGAGTTATATTCAATTGGAAAAGAATTATTCTGAACATACCGTCCACCATTATGAACATGATTTGGCGGATTTTTTTCTGTTTCTAAATGCTGAAGGTGTACCAGACATTAGAGAAGTAGAATATATACATGCTAGAAATTATGTTACGAAATTATATGATGCGAAATTATCAAGAACCACTGTTTCTAGAAAAATTTCTGCTATTCGGTCGTTTTTTCGTTATGCGAATCGGGAGTATGGCTTAGACGAAGCTGCGTTTAGATCACTATATCATCCTAAAAAAGAAGAGCGACTACCACAATTTTTTTATGAAGAAGAATTGGCACAGCTTTTTAAATCAGTACTAGGGGATGACAAATTGTCGATTCGTAACACAGCACTTCTTGAATTACTGTATGCGACCGGCATGCGAGTTAGTGAATGTGTTTCAATTCGATTGACGGATCTAGACCAAACAATGCAAATTGTAAAAGTGATGGGTAAAGGAAGAAAAGAACGATATATTCCGTATGGCCAGTTTGCACAGGATGCATTGGAACATTACCTCGAAGATGCACGTCCTAAGTTAATGAAGAAGCAAGACCATGATTATTTATTTGTAAATAGTCGAGGAGAAGCTGTTACTGATCGAGGTATTCGCCATATATTAAGCGAATGCATGAAAAAGGCTTCTGTCAATTCTTCTATTTATCCGCATATGATTCGTCATACGTTTGCAACTCACCTGATTAATAACGGGGCCGATATTCGGACTGTCCAGGAATTATTAGGACATTCTCATTTAAGTTCTACGCAGGTATATACGCACGTTACGAAAGAACATTTACGAAATACGTATTTGAACTCACATCCACGAGCTTAGAAAGGGGCATTTTACGATGCAAGAATTTCATGCAACCACGATATTTGCAGTTCGACATAATGGTCAATGTGCAATGTCAGGGGATGGCCAAGTAACATTTGGGAATGCTGTCGTGATGAAGCATACAGCAAGAAAAGTTCGTAAATTATACAATGGGCAAGTATTAACGGGGTTTGCAGGCTCAGTTGCAGATGCTTTTACATTGTTTGAAATGTTTGAAGGCAAGTTGACGGAGTATAACGGCAATCTTCAAAGAGCGGCAGTTGAACTAGCTAAGCAATGGCGTGGGGACAAAATGCTGCGCCAATTAGAAGCGATGCTTATTATTATGAACAAAGATGAACTATTGTTAGTATCGGGAACTGGTGAAGTAATTGAACCGGATGATGGCATTTTAGCAATCGGATCTGGTGGTAACTATGCACTAGCAGCTGGACGTGCATTAAAGAAATTCGCAGGAGATCATTTTACAGCCTCAGAAATTGCGAAGTCAGCTTTAGAAACTGCAGCAGATATTTGTGTTTATACAAATCACCAAATTGTTGTGGAGGAATTATCCTAATGAAAAATCAGTCGGATTTAACGCCAAGACAAATTACAAATCATTTAGATCGATACATTGTTGGTCAAAAAGATGCAAAGCGTTCAATCGCGATTGCATTGCGAAATCGTTACCGTAGAAGTCGGTTGGACGAAGAAATGCGCGGAGAGGTAATTCCGAAAAATATTTTAATGATTGGTCCAACTGGCGTCGGTAAAACAGAAATTGCTCGTCGCATTGCGAAATTAACGGGTGCTCCATTTATTAAAGTCGAAGCAACCAAGTTCACAGAAGTCGGATATGTCGGGCGTGATGTTGAATCGATGGTACGCGATTTAGTCGAAGCAGCTGTGCGAATTGTTAAAGAAGAAAAATACGAAGCAGTTAAATTTCAAGCAGAAACAGCAGCCAATGAACGGATCGTTAAATTATTGGCGCCTTCTTTACGTAAAAAGCAAACAAACCAAAATCCATTAGAGATGATTTTTGGACAAAAGCTTGAACAAGAAGAAGAAGAACCAACCGCAGAAGTTGAAGTCCGAGTAAAAAGAAGAGAGATTGCTGCTGACTTAAAAGCAGGTAAGCTAGAAGAAGAGTGGGTAACTGTAGAAGTGGTTGAAAATTCACTTTCCATGTTTGACGCTCTACAAGGTTCGGGAATGGAACAAATGGGTGCAAACATGCAGGATGCATTTTCTTCTCTTATGCCCAAGAAAAAGAAAAAGCGTCGTTTACGAGTAAAAGAAGCTCGTCGTGTATTAACGACAGAAGAGGCAGCTAAGTTAATCGATGATGAAGAAGTTGGTATGGAAGCAATTGAACGAGCTGAGCAGCATGGCATTATCTTTATCGATGAGATGGACAAAATAGCGAGCAAAAGCAATTCGTCATCAGCCGATGTGTCACGAGAAGGTGTACAGCGGGATATTCTTCCAATAGTAGAAGGCTCTACTGTTTCAACTAAATACGGAGCAGTCAAAACAGATTATATGTTATTCGTTGCAGCGGGTGCATTTCATATGTCCAAACCGTCTGATTTGATCCCGGAATTGCAAGGGCGTTTTCCAATCCGGGTAGAATTGCAGAAGTTAGAAGTTGAAGATTTTGTAAAAATATTAACAGAGCCTAAACATTCTTTAATAAATCAGTACAAAGCCCTTCTCGAAACAGAGGGAATTGTGGTACACTTCAGTGATGCCTCAATAATCAGACTTGCAGAAATTGCATACGAAGTAAATCAAGACACAGATAACATCGGTGCGCGCAGGCTGCATACCATCCTAGAGCGCCTTTTGGAAGATTTGTCTTTTGAAGCTTCCGAGATTTCTCCAGCGCAAATTGACATTACCGTCCAATATGTGAATGAAAAACTCGAAAATGTGGCAAAAAATAAAGATTTGTCACAATTTATTCTGTAAAACAAGGCGTAATAGTTTCATTAAGGTATAAAAACCTTTAGAATATTGAATAAATAAGGTACGAATACTGTAGGAGGTTCATTTAAATGAATTTATTAGGAAAAACAAGACGAATTAACTCGATGCTGGAAGCAGCGGGCGGAAAAAAAGTAAACTTTAAAGATATGGCTGAAACATTGAGCGAAGTTATTGAATGTAACGCGTTCGTAGTAAGCCGTAAAGGTAAAGTGTTGGGCTATGCAATTAACCAACAAATCGAAAACGAACGTATGAAAGGTATGCTGGAAGATCGTCAGTTCCCAGCTGAGTATACTCAAAAACTTTCAAACATCACTGAAACAACTGAAAACTTGGACGTAAACAGCGAACACACGATTTTCCCAGTGGAAGAGCGTGAGTTGTTCAAAGATGGTCTTACAACAATCGTCCCAATTAACGGTGGTGGCGAACGCCTTGGAACATTGCTTCTTGGACGTGTAGAAGCAGAATTCCATGATGACGATTTAATTCTTGGAGAATACGGCGCAACAGTTGTAGGGATGGAAATCCTTCGCGAAAAAGGCGACCGCATTGAAGAGGAAGCTCGTAGCAAAGCTGTTGTTCAAATGGCGATTTCTTCACTTTCATATAGTGAACTTGAAGCAATTGAACACATTTTTGAAGAATTAGATGGCAACGAAGGATTACTAGTTGCTTCTAAAATTGCTGACCGTGTAGGTATTACTCGTTCAGTAATCGTTAATGCACTTCGCAAACTTGAAAGTGCTGGCGTTATCGAATCACGCTCTCTAGGAATGAAAGGGACGTACATTAAAGTATTGAACACAAAATTCCTTGCAGAACTTGAACAATTAAAAATGAACTAATTTGTTTTGAAAAGATGTCGGAAATTTTCCGGCATCTTTTCTTTTGGCTATTTTGCCTAACTTGGTAGAAACTTGTTGCGTTCTTAAGCTGTAGCGTGATATAATTTCAAATGGTGTTAAATACACACGCATTTAGATTTGAGTCGTAGGTGCCCAATTGGGTAACGGTTCAGAGAAGAAAAATGCGGAGGGAAAAAATAACCTATCAGGAGGAAACATATCATGGCAGTAATCTCAATGAAACAATTGTTAGAAGCTGGTGTACACTTCGGTCACCAGACTCGTCGTTGGAACCCGAAAATGAAAAAATATATTTTCGTGGAGCGTAACGGTATCTACATCATCGATCTACAAAAAACAGTTCGCAAACTGGAAGAAGCTTATAGCTTCATGAAACAAGTTGGCGAAGAAGGCGGAAAAGTGCTTTTCGTTGGTACGAAAAAACAAGCTCAAGACGCTATTAAAGAAGAAGCAGAACGCTCTGGTAACTACTACATCAACCAACGTTGGTTGGGTGGAACACTTACTAACTTCGGTACAATCCAAAAACGTGTGAACCGTTTGAAACAAATTGAACGCATGGAAGAAGATGGAACTTTTGAAGTTCTACCGAAAAAAGAAGTTGTTCAGTTGAAAAAACAACACGAACGTCTTGTTAAATTCCTAGGCGGTATCCGTGACATGAGTTCACTACCGGACGTAATGTTCGTAGTTGATCCTCGTAAAGAACGCATTGCAGTTGCAGAAGCAATGAAATTGAACATCCCGATCGTTGGTATCGTTGATACTAACTGTGATCCAGATGAAATCGATTATGTTATTCCTGCAAACGACGATGCAATTCGCGCAGTTAAATTGTTAACTGGTAAAATGGCGGATGCTTTGCTTGAGTCAAAACCGGAAGAAGATGAAGAAACTCAAGCTGAATCTGCTGAGTAATTCACGATTACACAGGTGATAAGCGGCCAACCCCTCTTATCACCTTTTTTTGAGAAAATGGCTACAAATTATGAAGGAGGAATTTAATCATGGCAGTTACAGCACAAATGGTAAAAGAATTACGCGCAAAAACAGGCGCAGGTATGATGGATTGCAAAAAAGCTTTAGTACAAACAGACGGTGATATGGAAGCGGCAATCGATTTCCTACGTGAAAAAGGTCTTTCAAGCGCTTCTAAAAAAGCAGATCGTATTGCAGCTGAAGGAACAACTTCAATTCTTGTAAAAGATAACGAAGCTATTATCTTCGAAGTAAACGCAGAAACTGACTTTGTTGCGAAAAACGAAGGCTTCCAAACATTAGTATCAGAATTAGGCGAGCACTTGATCACAACTAAACCAGCTTCAGTTGAAGAAGCTAACGCTTCTACAATGTCTAACGGCTTAACAGTTGCTGACCACATTTCAAACGCTATCGCTAAAATTGGTGAGAAAATCACTTTGCGTCGTTTTGAAATCCGCACAAAAACAGATGCAGATGCATTTGGACCATACCTACACATGGGCGGAAGAATTTCAGTATTAGTAGTTCTTGAAAACTCTACTGACTCAGATGCTGCTCGCGATATCGCTATGCACATTGCTGCATTAAACCCTAAATACATTTCTCGTGACGAAGTTTCTGCTGACGAAGTAGAACACGAGCGCAAAATCTTGACTGAGCAAGCATTAAACGAAGGCAAACCTGAAAAAATCGTTGCTAAAATGGTTGAAGGCCGTCTTGGTAAATATTTCGAAGACATTTGCTTGCTTGACCAAGCATTCGTTAAGAACTCAGATCAAAAAGTTCGTGATTTCGCAGCTTCTACTGGTGGAACTGTTAAAGAATTCATCCGTTATGAAGTTGGAGAAGGAATCGAGAAACGTGAAGACAACTTTGCTGATGAAGTTATGAGCCAAGTTAACAAAAAATAAGAACGTTTATCATATGATTTAACTTGGGGAACACGAGAATGTGTTCCCTATTTTTCAATAAAAGTGTAACGGAGGGTACCGATGAGTGTTCAGCAATATAAACGCATTGTATTAAAACTAAGTGGTGAAGCAATGGCAGGAGGACAGGGTTTCGGATTGTCCCCTGAAATTATCAAATCAGTAGCAAGCCAAGTAAAAGAAGTGGTAGAACTCGGAGTAGAAGTAGCAGTTGTTGTAGGTGGCGGAAACATTTGGAGAGGTAAAGTCGGTTCTGAAATGGGTATGGATCGTGCGACAGCTGATTACATGGGCATGTTGGCGACAGTTATGAACTCATTGGCTTTACAAGATTCACTAGAAAAACAAGACGTAGAAACTCGCGTGTTGTCTTCTATTGAAATGCGCCAAGTAGCTGAACCATATATCCGTAGAAGAGCCATTCGTCATTTAGAGAAAAAACGAGTTGTTATTTTTGCAGCAGGTACGGGAAATCCTTACTTCTCAACTGATACAACAGCAGCATTGCGTGCGGCAGAAATTGAAGCCGATGTCATTTTAATGGCGAAAAACAATGTTGACGGTGTATATTCAGCTGATCCGAAGACGGATTCAACTGCTGTGAAATATGAAGAACTTTCTTATTTCGACGTGATTCAACAAGGTTTGCAAGTGATGGATTCAACTGCTTCTACGCTTTGTATGGACAATGATATCCCACTCGTAGTATTCTCTATTATGGAAAAAGGAAATATAAAAAGAGCTGTACTTGGAGAAAAAATCGGTACAGTAGTGAGGAGAACATTATAATGCCGAAATCAGTAATGAATGAAACTCAATCAAAAATGAATAATGCAATCCAAGCTTTTTCACGCGATTTAGCATCAATCCGTGCTGGCCGTGCAACGCCATCAATTTTGGATAAATTAACAATCGATTATTACGGTTCTCCAACACCGGTCAACCAAGTTGCTGGGATTTCAATTCCTGAAGCTCGTTTGATCATGATTCAACCGTATGACAAATCGGTTCTTGGTGATATCGAAAAAGCGATTCTTAAATCTGACTTAGGTTTAAGCCCATCAAATGATGGCTCAGTTATCCGTTTAGCTGTACCGGCTTTAACGGAAGAGCGTCGTAAAGACCTTGTTAAGCAAGTGAAAAAAGAAGCTGAAGAAGCGAAAATTGGAATCCGCAATATTCGCCGCGATGCAAATGACGAGTTTAAAAAGCTTGAGAAGAAAAGTGAAATCACAGTTGATGACTTGCGTGGGTATTCCGATGATGTTCAGAAGTTGACAGATGACAACATTGCGAAAATCGATGAAATGGCAAAAGATAAAGAAAAAGGAATTATGGAAGTTTAAATCGAACTTCATCTTATGTTGAGCGTCCTGTTAAACAGGACGCTTTTTCATGCCAAAAATTAAAGCTCTATTCTGAAAGAAGCGCACAATGCTGTTTTTTTTGATATGATAAGCAATAGACATGCCGATTTGTAATAGGTGGAGGATTAACTATGTTTAATAAACTATTAAAAAGAAATACTGACGTGGTCATAGAAAACCACGATCGTTCAGTTTTAATTCCAAATGAAGAAGTTCCGGCGCATATTGCAATTATTATGGACGGAAATGGACGTTGGGCAAAAAAACGTGCATTGCCAAGAGTAGCTGGGCATCATGAAGGAATGAAGACGGTGCGCAAAGTGACAAAGCTTGCCAATGAACTTGGGGTAAGTGTATTAACTTTGTATGCATTTTCTACAGAAAATTGGAAACGTCCGAAAATTGAAGTGGATTTTTTGATGCGTTTACCTGAAGAATTTTTAACGACATTTTTACCCGAATTAGTAGAAGAAAATGTGCGCGTAGAAATGATGGGATATCATGAAAATTTGCCTAAGCATACACTTAAAGCTATCCAGAAGGCAAAAGAAGCAACTAAAAATAATACAGGACTTATATTAAATTTCGCATTAAATTATGGAAGTCGCGCAGAAATTGTTGATGCGGTAAAAGATATTGCAGCGCAAGTAGCGAAAGGTACGTTAACTCTCGACGATATAAACGAAGATCTTATTACAGGGGGGCTAATGACAAAAGGTTTGCCTGAACCCGATTTATTGATTCGTACAAGTGGTGAAGTGCGTTTAAGTAATTTTATGCTTTGGCAATTGGCTTATACCGAGTTTTGGTTTACGGAAACCTTGTGGCCCGATTTTAATGAAGATTCCTTACTTGAAGCGATTCAAATTTACCAAAATCGTAATCGCCGGTATGGAGGGTTGAAAGGAGACGAAGTGAAATGAAACAACGGATTATAACAGGTGTTATTGCAGCGGCTTTATTCATTCCTTTTGTTATTTATGGAGGCATTCCGTTTATTTTACTTGTGTATATGTTAGGAACAGTAGCTTTGCAAGAACTTTTAAAAATGAAAGGCCGGAGCTTGCGTAGTATTCCTGGCCTTATTTCTCTGATAGCGCTTTATGCATTTATGCTTCCAACCCAATGGGCGCATAAAGTGTTTGAATGGACTGGTTACGAAAAAATTGAATTTGCTTTTTTGGCCGTTATTTTACTTTTGATACATACTGTTATTGTGAAAAATAGTTTTACTTTTGATGATGCTGCGTTTGCTATTATGGGAACGTTATATGTGGGGATAGGCTTTTTTTACTTTATCGAAACGCGTGAAGCGAGCCTGAGCTACTTAATATTTGCTTTGTTAATTGTCTGGTTTACTGATTCCGGTGCTTATTTTACAGGACGTAAAATCGGGAAACGAAAACTTTGGCCGGAAATTTCGCCAAATAAAACGGTTGAAGGATTTATAGGCGGAATTATTTGGGCGATTGGAATTGCATTAATCTTTGACTATTTTATCCCATTAAATCATTCCGTTATATTAATCGTAGTGGTAACTATTATTGCCTCTGTCTTTGGGCAAATGGGTGATTTAGTAGAGTCAGCGTTAAAAAGACATTTTAACGTGAAAGATTCAGGGACGATTTTACCGGGGCACGGAGGAATATTAGATCGCTTTGACAGTATTTTATTTGTGATGCCGTTGCTTCACTTTTTACATTTCATCTAAGAGAGGAAATTGCTAAATGGTTAAGAAAATTATTTTACTGGGTGCTACAGGTTCGATTGGTGTGCAAACAGCTGATATTATCCGAGAACATCCGCATGAATTCAAACTTGTTGGATTTGCTGCTGGAAAAAACATGGACATTACACGTAAACTAATCACAGAATTCAAACCAGAAATCGTTTGTGTTCAACAACCAGAAGATACAAAAACACTTGCGGCTGAATACCCGAGCGTAACATTTGTGAGCGGTGCTAAAGGTTTAATCGAAATTGCTGTGTACGATGCAGATATACTTGTGAATGCAGTGCTTGGCAGTGTTGGTCTTGAGCCTACATTAGAAGCGATTAAGCTCGGCCGGACGATTGCGATTGCAAACAAAGAAACGCTTGTTACGGCAGGTCATTTAGTAATGGATAGCGCTAGACATTATGGTGCCGATATTTTACCAGTTGATAGTGAACACTCTGCATTGTTTCAAGCGCTAAATGGCGAAAAAATTGGACAAGCTAGTCGGTTAATTTTGACGGCTTCTGGCGGCAGTTTCCGCGACTTAACACGTGAGCAATTAAAGAACGTTACGGTGCAAGATGCACTCAATCACCCGAACTGGTCGATGGGCTCGAAAATCACCATTGATTCAGCTACTATGGTCAACAAAGGCTTAGAAGTTATCGAAGCACATGTATTATTTGATTTTGCGTATGCCGATATCGATGTCGTGCTTCACCGTGAAAGCATTATTCATTCGATGGTTGAATTCCAAGATACAAGTGTAATGGCGCAACTTGGAACTCCAGATATGCGTGTACCAATTCAATACGCGTTGTCTTATCCGGATCGACTTTCACGTCCTGAAGCAAAACGTTTAAACTTAGCTGAAATTGGTCAATTGAATTTCAAAGAAATGGATTATAAACGTTTCCGGGCGTTGCAATTAGCATTTGATGCTGGAAATGCTGGCGGAACCATGACAACTGTATTAAATGCGGCGAACGAACAAGCTGTTGCCTTATTCCTTAATGAAGAGATTACGTTTTTGCAAATTGAGGAAATGATTGAACGTGCAATGGATCAACATGAAGTTTTAGCCAATCCTGATTTGGAAACGATTTTGCATGTAGATGCTGAAACAAGAAAATTCGTTCAAAAAATGCTAAAATGACTAAAGATCAAAACCGAATAAGTTTATAAAGGTGGGTTCAAAATGGAAACGGTTATCTCGTTTATAATAATTTTCGGTGCTTTAGTTTTTTTCCATGAATTTGGTCATTTTCTTTTCGCAAAACGCGCGGGTATTTTAGTGCGTGAATTTGCAATTGGGATGGGTCCGAAAATTTTGGGCATCACCAAAGGAGAAACGCTTTACACATTACGCTTGTTACCAATTGGCGGATATGTGCGCATGGCGGGCGAGGATATGGATACAATCCAGATCCAAGCAGGCCACCGCATCGGTATATTATTGAACAAAGAAGGATTAGCTAAAAAAATAATCATGAACCAAAAGCATGTTTATCCTGAAATATTGTTTCTTGAAGTAGAAGAAGCGGATTTAGAAAAAGAGCTTTGGATTAAAGGTTATGACGAAGAAGAAAAATTAGTTCGTATTGATGTAGCGCGAGACGCTGTTGTTGAAGAAAATGGCAGAGAAGTTATTTTAGCGCCATACGATCGACAATTTGATTCGAAAACAGTTGGCAAGCGATTTATGACGATTTTTGCAGGCCCACTTTTTAATTTCATTTTAGCGTTTTTAATATTTACAGCACTTGGTATGATGCAAGGAGTTCCGACTTTTGAACCTGTCATTACGGAAGTAACGGATGAAAGTCCAGCAGCTGAGGCAGGAATGCAAAATGGTGATTTGGTAACCTCGATAGAAGGAAATTCAATTGCTACATGGGACGAGCTAGTTGAGTCTGTACAAAACAATGCGGGAAACCCACTAGCTTTTGAAGTAGAACGTGATGGCGAGCCGTTAGACTTTACCATTACTCCTGAAGTTGCAGAGCAATCTGCTGAAGAAGTCGGTGTTATTGGTGTACTATATCAAAGCCCGATGGAAAAAGACTTTCTTGGATCATTTGCATACGGCGCTGAACGAACCATCTTTTGGTTCAAAGAAATCTTCCGTTTGTTAGGAATGCTTGTGACTGGTCAGTTTACAATTGACGCATTATCAGGCCCTGTAGGTATCTACAAAACAACTGAAGAAGTTGCTAAATATGGTTTCTTCACATTGATGAGCTGGGCTGGTATGTTAAGTATCAACCTTGGTATTATGAACTTGCTTCCATTACCGGCGCTTGATGGTGGACGTTTAATGTTCTTTATCGTTGAAGCGTTACGTGGCAAACCAGTAGATCGGCAAAAAGAGGGGATGGTCCATTTTGTAGGGATTATGCTTCTCATGCTCCTTATGCTCGTTGTCACTTGGAATGATATTCAAAAGTATTTCTTCTAATAGAAGCAATTTAGAAATAGCGGACAGGCGATTTATTGCCTGTCCTGAACTTTTAAAACTTTATTAAAAATTTTATAGTCAGTTGAGGTGTATTCTGGAATGAAACAAACAGCAACGTTTATCCCGACTTTACGCGAAACTCCAGCGGATGCAGAAGTAAGATCGCATCAGTTATTATTACGCGCAGGCTTTATCCGTCAAAATACGAGCGGTATTTACTCATTTTTACCACTTGGAAAACGAGTACTTCAAAAAGTTGAAACAGTGATTCGTGAAGAAATGGAAGCTGCTAACAGCGTCGAAATCTTTATGCCGGCACTTCAACAAGCTGAATTATGGCAAGAATCAGGTCGTTGGTATTCATATGGAGACGAATTGATGCGTTTAAAAGATCGTAATGATCGTGAATTTGCACTAGGGGCAACTCATGAAGAAGTTATTACAAGCTTATTGCGTGATGAGATCAAATCTTATAAAAAACTACCGTTGAATCTGTTCCAAATTCAATCGAAATTTAGAGATGAAAAACGTCCTCGCTTTGGTTTATTACGCGGCCGTGAGTTTTTAATGAAAGATGCATATTCGTTCCATGCTACAACTGAAAGTTTAGATGAAACGTATGATGTAATGATGCAAGCATATACGAATATCTTTACGCGTCTTGGCCTAAATTTCCGCGCAGTTATTGCCGATTCAGGTGCAATAGGCGGAAAAGACAATCATGAATTTATGGTGTTATCGGAAATAGGTGAAGATACAATCGCTTATTCGGATACGTCTTCATATGCTGCAAATATTGAAATGGCTGCAGTGAATGTAAGTTATCCAGTTTCAGATGAAACTCCTGAAACGTTGGAAAAAGTTGCAACGCCAGGTAAGAATACTATTACAGACGTTGCAGAATTTTTTGGAACTACTGCTGATAAATGCATTAAAACAATGGTCTTTAAAGCGGATGAGGAATTGGTTATCGTTTTAGCAAGAGGCGATCATGAAGTGAACGATGTTAAAGTTAAACACGCTACCGGTGCTACTGTTATTGAAATGGCTACACCGGAAGAGGTACAGCAATTATTAGGCTGTGATATCGGTTCGCTCGGGCCTATCAATTTGCCTGAAGATATTCGGTTGTTTGCTGACCATGCAGTAGAAAACATGGTCAATGGAATTGCGGGAGCTAACGAAAGTGGCTATCATTTTAAAAATGTTACACCAGGAAAAGATTTTACAGTTCCTGCTTTTCACGACTTACGCTTTATCCAAGAAGGCGACGCTTCCCCAGACGGACAAGGAACAATTCAATTTGCTAAAGGAATTGAAGTCGGGCATATTTTCAAATTGGGCACAACCTACAGCATTCCGTTAAAAGGCACATTCTTAAACGATCAAGGAAAATCAATGCCATATATTATGGGATGTTATGGAATTGGGGTATCACGTGTACTAGCTGCAGTTGCAGAACAGTTCCAAGACGAAAATGGCTTTACATGGCCAGACGTTGTTGCTCCTTATGAAGTTCATCTAGTACCGGTTAATGTTAAAGACGACACACAACGCGAACTTGGCGAAGAACTGTATGCGTTATTAAAAGAAAACCGTTATGAAGTATTACTCGATGACCGTAAAGAGCGAGCGGGAGTGAAATTTGCAGATGCTGATTTAATTGGCTTGCCAATTCGCATCACGATTGGTAAAAAAGCTGCGGAAGGAATTTTAGAAGTGAAAATACGTCGTACAGGTGAAACATTTGAATGGACACGTGACGAAGTACTTGAGAAAATACAGCAGTTTTTTAAAAAATAACAGCGAAATCTGATATGATGAAAGGAAAGTACATATTGTACTTTCCTTTCTTTTTCTGCTTGCTTTAGAAGCTTATGAAAGAACGTAAGCTAGCACTTTTCTTAAATCACTACCATGAAGGGGATAATTATGACAAACGAGCAAGACTCCAAGATGCGATTCAAATTGCTACTTCAGCATCTCGAATTAACGGAAGATGTACACATGCCTTTTTTCGAAGAAGCTGAATTGACACGGATGACCGTCCATAAAAAAGAACGTTCCTGGAAATTTATTGTGAAATTGAAGAATATCTTGCCGATTGACTTGTATCTATTATTAAAAGAACGTCTATATAGCACATTTTCTCCAATTGCTCGAGTTCAACTAAACATTGAAACCGCACAAGAAACGGCACAGGAAGACTTAGTATTATCTTATTGGAAATATGCTGTTGAAGAATTGGCAGACATGGCACCGCCACTACGTGAGCGGTTATTGTCACAAGCGCCAGTATGGAATGGCAATAAATTATTATTACAATGTAGTCATGAACATGAAATGATGGCATTAAAATCAAAATACAGTGATAAACTAGCAGGGGTTTACCGTCAATTTGGCTTTCCACATGTAGCCATTGATTTTCAACTATCAGACGAAAACCAAGAAGCTGCTCATGCGGCCTTCATGGCAGAACGTTTACGCGAAGAAGAAGAAATGGCGAAAAAAGCTTTGTCAGATATGAAAAAGCGGGAAACCAGTCAGAAAGAAAATGGGACTCCTTCAGGGCCGTTCCAAATGGGTTCTGCGATCAAACCGGATGAAAATATCGTGGATATTAAATCCATTGTGGACGAAGAACGCCGCGTAACAATCGAAGGTTATGTCTTTGATGCCGAAGTAAGAGAACTAAGAAGCGGACGTTCGCTGCTAACAGTCAAAATAACAGATTACACCGATTCAATTTTAGTGAAAATGTTCTCGCGCGATAAAGAAGATGCCGAATTGATGGCCAATGCGAAAAAAGGCATGTGGTTAAAAGCGCGTGGCTCGATTCAGACGGATACATTCGTTCGCGATTTGGTCATGATGGCGCAAGATATGGTGGAGATCAAACCAGAACTGCGACGTGATACTGCTGAAGAAAAACGTGTTGAGTTGCATTTGCATACACCAATGAGCCAAATGGACGCGGTTTCGTCTGTTGATTCATTAGTAAGTCAAGCGGCAAAATGGGGACATCCTGCCATTGCCATAACTGATCACGCCGGTGTGCAATCTTTCCCTGATGCATACGCAGCTAGTAAAAAACATGGCATTAAAGCAATTTTTGGCTTAGAAGCGAATTTAGTAGATGATGGCGTACCGATTGCCTATGAAGAACGTCATGCGCTATTAGAAGAAGAAACCTTCGTGGTGTTTGACTTAGAGACAACGGGTTTGTCTGCTGTTTACGACACCATCATTGAGTTAGCTGCTGTAAAGATTAAAGGCGGTCAAATCATTGATAAATTCGAAAGTTTTGCCAACCCGCATCACGAACTGTCATCGACGACCATCGATTTAACCGGGATTACAGATGACATGGTAAAAAATGCGCCAGAAGTAGAAGAAGTTATTCGCAAATACCACGAATGGGCAGGCGACCATATTATGGTTGCTCATAACGCGTCATTTGATATGGGCTTTTTGTATGTATGCTATAAAAAATATGGCATTGATACCGTACACGCCACAATCGATACATTAGAGTTAGCGCGTATGCTTCACCCTGAATTAAAAAATCATAGACTGAATACATTAGCCAAAAAGTTTGGCATTGAGCTAACGCAGCATCACAGAGCCATTTACGATACGGAAGCAACTTCGTATTTGTTGACGCATCTTTTAAAAGAAGCGGATCAAAAAGGTATTTTGTATCATGATCAATTAAATGATTATGTGGGTAGTGGCGATGCATATAAACGGTCACGCCCGACACACTGTACATTGCTCGCGCAAAACGACGAAGGGTTGAAAAACCTATTCAAACTGGTATCTGCTTCGCATATCAATTATTTTTACCGTGTGCCACGTATTCCGCGGTCGTTGCTGCAAAAGCATCGAAAAGGTTTGTTAGTTGGCTCAGGATGTGATAAAGGTGAAGTATTTGAAGCGGTCATGCAAAAATCGATGGAAGAAGTCGAAAAGACGGCTCAATTTTATGATTACTTAGAAGTTCATCCGAAAGAAGTTTATTCTCATTTGATCGAACGAGAAATGATTCGAGATGAATGGAATTTAGAAGATATTATTCGCAAGCTTGTAAAAATCAGTCGCAAGTTAGAGATTCCGTTAGTGGCAACTGGCAATGTTCATTACTTGGATGAAACAGATGCTATATTCCGCCAAGTACTAATCGGTTCTCAAGGTGGAGCAAATCCGTTAAACCGTACGAAATTGCCAAAAGTCCATTTTAGAACAACAAATGAAATGTTAGATGCGTTTGATTTTCTTGGCAGTGAAACGGCGCATGAACTTGTAGTGACCAATTCATTGAAAATTTCTGACATGATTGATGTCGTGAAACCAATAAAAGATGAACTATATACACCGAAAATTGAAGGTGCAGACGAGGAAGTTCGAGAGCTAAGCTACAATATGGCTCAACAAATTTATGGCTCTCCTTTACCTGAAATTGTAGAAGCGCGAATTGAAAAAGAACTGAAATCCATTATCGGTCACGGGTTTGCGGTTATCTATTTGATTTCCCATAAACTCGTTAAAAAATCATTAGATGATGGTTACTTAGTTGGTTCGCGTGGTTCGGTCGGGTCATCGCTCGTTGCAACTTTAACTGAAATCACCGAAGTAAACCCATTGCCACCGCATTATATTTGTAGAAAATGCAAAAAATCCGAGTTTTTTGATGATGGATCTGTCGGTTCAGGGTTTGATTTGAAAGACAAAAACTGCCCAGATTGTGATATTCCATATCAAAAAGAAGGGCAAGATATTCCGTTTGAAACGTTTTTAGGATTTAAAGGGGATAAAGTTCCCGATATCGATTTAAACTTTAGTGGTGAGTATCAGTCGAAAGCTCACAACTATACAAAAGAATTGTTTGGTGAAGATAATGTATTTCGTGCGGGAACAATTGGAACGGTTGCTGAAAAAACCGCTTATGGTTATGTTCGCGGTTATGCTAACGACCGGGATATGACGATTCGTGGCGCCGAAATCGATCGACTTGTGCAAGGTTGTTCAGGCGTTAAACGGAGTACGGGGCAGCATCCTGGGGGAATTATTGTAGTTCCAGATTATATGGACATTTATGATTTTTCACCGATCCAATTCCCAGCAGATGCACAAGATTCCGAATGGAAGACGACGCATTTTGATTTCCATTCGATTCATGATAATTTACTCAAACTAGATATACTCGGACACGATGATCCGACAGTAATTCGTATGTTGCAAGATTTATCGGGAATAGATCCAAAAACCATTCCGACTGATGACCCGGAAGTTATGAAGATTTTTGCTGGTCCTGAAACGCTAGGCGTAACAAAAGAACAAATTGGTTGTAAGACCGGTACGCTCGGTATTCCTGAGTTTGGTACACGATTTGTTCGTCAAATGCTTGAAGAAACAAAGCCGAATACGTTCTCGGAACTGGTCCAAATTTCAGGACTGTCTCACGGGACAGACGTTTGGTTGAGTAATGCACAAGAACTGATTCAAAATGGAACATGTCAGCTATCAGATGTAATTGGTTGCCGAGATGACATTATGGTTTACTTGATTTATCAAGGACTAGAGTCTTCACTGGCATTTAAAATTATGGAATCAGTTCGTAAAGGGAAAGGCTTAACGCCTGAATTTGAGGAAGCGATGAAAAAAGAAGGTGTACCAAACTGGTATATCGAATCATGTAAAAAGATCAAGTACATGTTCCCGAAAGCTCACGCGGCAGCTTACGTGTTAATGGCTGTTCGGATTGCTTATTTCAAAGTTCATTTCCCAATTCTTTATTACGCGGCATACTTTACCGTTCGTGCTGAAGATTTTGATGTCAATGCAATGTCTAAAGGGTCACAATCGATTCGATCAGTGATTGATGAGATTAACTCGAAAGGCCTTGAAGCTTCAACTAAAGAAAAAAACTTACTAACAGTTATGGAACTAACGCTGGAAATGGTAGAGCGAGGTTACACATTCCAAAAGGTAGATTTATATAAATCATCTGCTGATCAATTCATTATTGAAGGGAAGAGTTTAATACCGCCATTTAATGCTATCCCAGGACTCGGTACCAATGCAGCAAAATCAATCGTTGCTGCACGAGAACATGGAGAGTTTTTATCGAAAGAAGATTTACAGCAACGTGGCCGTGTTTCAAAAACAATCATCGAATACATGGATGATCACGGTTGCTTAGAAGGCATGCCAGAAGCGAATCAGCTGTCACTGTTCTAGTCAGTTGCACCACGGCGCGGTTTATGGTATTATTGTAGTAACATTTACTGAATAGCTCTGTCGCAGAAGAGTGGGTTCTCCCGCTCTTTTCTGTTTGTTATGGCGAAAAATTAGCGGGAGGCATGTATGAGCAAAATCACAGAACAAATCGAGCAAATAGCACAACCAATTACGAGTGAATTAGGACTAGAACTTGTAGACGTGGAATTTTTAAAAGAAGGCCGCGATTGGTTTTTACGCGTGTATGTAGACAATCCGGAAGCACCGATTGATATTGAACAATGTGCTTTAGTAAGTGAAAAACTAAGTGGGATTTTGGATGAGTTAGATCCAATTGAACAAAACTATTTCTTGGAAGTTTCATCTCCAGGAGCAGAACGTCCGTTGAAGAAAGAAAAAGATTTTGAAAAAGCGATCGGTAAATTCATTTACATCAAAACGTATGAACCTGTTGAAGATGCAAAAGAATTTGAAGGTTATTTAAAATCGTATGACGATGAACAAGTAGAAATTGAAATTAAAATCAAAACACGCAGAAAAATAATCAGTATTGCAAAAAACAAAATTGCAGTTATCCGTTTGGCCATTGATTTTTCTGTTAAACCTGATTGAAGAACCTGGGAGTGAATAAAATGAGCAGTGAGTTATTGGATGCTTTTGAAGTATTGGAAAAACAAAAAGGAATTTCGCGTGAAGTTCTAATTGAAGCGATTGAAGCAGCATTAGTTACAGCGTACAAACGAAATTTTAACCAAGCACAAAATGTTCGTGTAGATTTAAATTTAAATACGGGAACAATGCTAGTGTATTCTCGTAAAGATGTTGTAGAAGAAGTAGAAGATGAGCGTCTTCAAATTTCGTTGGAAGATGCTAAAGTCATCAACCCTGCATACGAACTAGGAGATGTTGTAGAGGAAGAAGTAACACCTCGTAACTTTGGTCGTATTGCGGCTCAAACAGCAAAACAAGTGGTGACACAGCGTGTACGTGAAGCTGAACGCGGCTTGATCTTTGAAGAGTTTGTTGATCGTGCAGATGATATCGTTAACGGTATTGTTGAACGCATGGACGCTCGTAATTTATACGTTGGACTTGGCAAAGTGGAGGCTGTGCTTCCGCAGACAGAACAAATGCCAAATGAACATTACAAACCGCATGATCGCATTAAAGTGTACATCACAAAAGTAGAACGCACGACACGCGGACCACAAGTATTTGTTTCACGCACACATCCAGGACTACTGCGCCGTTTATTCGAAAACGAAGTGCCTGAAATTTATGATGGCATTGTTGAGATCAAGTCAATCGCACGTGAAGCAGGAGACCGTTCAAAAATCTCGGTTTTTGCTCATCGCGACGATATCGATCCAGTGGGTTCATGTGTTGGATCAAAAGGTGGCCGTGTTCAAACAATCGTTAACGAGTTAAGCGGAGAAAAAATTGATATTGTAGAATGGTCAGAAGAACCGGTAATTTTTGTAGCTAACGCACTTAGCCCATCTAAAGTATTAGATGTACAAGTAAACGAAGAAGCAAAATCGACAACTGTTGTTGTGCCTGATTATCAATTGTCTCTTGCTATCGGTAAACGTGGACAAAACGCTCGTTTAGCAGCAAAATTAACAGGTTGGAAAATCGACATTAAGAGTGAAACAGATGCACGTGAACTTGGGATTTATCCAAACGAGAATTCTAACATCGAATTATTAGAATCTGGTGAAGAACTGGATGACTTTGATTTTTACGAAGACAAAGAATAACGTAGAAAAGGTGATGTCCGTTGGCTCTACAAAAGAAAATTCCATTACGGAAGTGTGTAGCTACAGGCGAGATGCATCCTAAAAAAGAAATGACCCGCGTTGTCCGTTCAAAAGAAGGCGAAGTATCCGTCGATTTGACAGGCAAAAAGTCAGGACGCGGCGCATATCTTTCGAAATCGGAAGATGCCATCGCGACTGCCCGCAAAAAGAAAGTACTGGACAAACAATTAGAAGTTAAAGTTCCAGACGAAATCTATGATGAGTTAATTCGCGTCGTTCTTAGAGAGCAGTTGAAATAATGACCAAAGAAAAAGTCCTACAATTACTTGGATTAGCTACACGTGCAAGAATGACCATTTCGGGTGAAGAAATGTCCGTGAGTGAAGTTCGAAAAGGTAAAGCGAAATTAGTGATTCTTTCTGAAGATGCTTCAGACAACACAAGTAAGAAATTGCATGATAAATGCAAATCGAACGGAGTAGAGATCCGCGTTTTTGGATCCCGTTACGAGTTGGGACATGCGATAGGTAAAGAAGAGCGAGTAGTAATTGCAGTCACAGATTCAGGATTTGCAAAAAAACTAATCAGCTTGATTGAAGAAATTAATCGGGGGCGAGCAGATGACCAAAATTCGAGTACATGAATACGCGAAAAAAGTAGATAAGCCAAGTAAAGAAATCATCAATGAATTGTCAAAGTTAAATGTCAAAGTTCAAAACCATATGGCAACATTGGAAGATTCTGATGTAACGAAATTAGACAGCATTTACAAAAATGCTGGAGCTGGGCAACGTCCACAAGCACAATCTCGTCCAGCAAGCCAGTCACGTCCGTCACAAGGCCAATCACGTCCATCAGGACAAGGAAGCCAGTCGCGTTCAACGCAAGGCCAACGTCCGTCACAAGGAAATCAGTCTCGTCCAGCGCAAGGTCAACGCCCTTCAGGACAAGGAAGCCAGTCACGTCCGGCAGCAGCACCGAGTCAAGGACAATCCCGTTCACAAGGGAATGGCCAGCGTCCAACAGCACCTGCAAAATCGGGTTCAAACTTTACACCAAAAGCAGCGAAACCAACAGCAGGACCGGGACAGCGTTCTTCAGGACGTCCAGGCGGCGGAAACCGTAACGGATTCCAAAACCGTAAAGGAAAAGGCAAACAGCAGCAACCGGTAAATCCGTTGCCACCAATGCCTAAAAAAGAAAAAGAATTACCGGCTAAAATCACTTTTAGTGAGTCATTAACGGTAGCTGAACTTGCGAAAAAATTAGGACGCGAGCCGTCTGAAATTATTAAAAAATTATTCATGCTTGGTGCAATGGCTACCATTAACCAAGAGTTGGATAAAGATACAATTGAATTGATTTGTGCTGAATATGAGGTTGAAGTAGAAGAAGAGATCTTAGTGGATAAAACAGATCTTGAAGTTTATTTCGAACCAGAAGATGAAAGCTTAAACGAAGAACGTCCGCCAGTTGTTACGATCATGGGGCACGTTGACCATGGTAAAACAACTTTACTAGATTCAATTCGTCACACTAAAGTTACTGCTGGCGAAGCAGGCGGAATCACACAACATATTGGTGCTTACCAAGTTGTTGATAACGGCAAAAAAATTACGTTCCTAGATACTCCTGGTCACGCAGCGTTTACAACAATGCGCGCACGCGGAGCTAAAGTTACAGATCTTGCGATTATCGTTGTAGCAGCTGATGACGGTGTTATGCCACAAACAGTTGAAGCGATTAACCACGCGAAAGCAGCAGAAGTTCCAATCATTATTGCAGTAAACAAAATGGACAAGCCAAGTGCTAATCCGGATCGTGTTATGCAAGAATTGACTGAACATGGACTAGTTGCAGAAGCATGGGGCGGAGACACAATTTTCGTTCCGATTTCAGCTTTGTCTGGAGACGGTATCGATTCACTTCTTGAAATGGTTCTACTTGTATCAGAAGTTGGCGAATTAAAAGCTAACCCTGCACGCCGTGCAATTGGTACTGTTATTGAAGCAGAGCTTGATAAAGGCCGCGGTTCAGTTGCTACACTTCTAGTGCAAGATGGAACATTAAAAGTTGGAGATCCGATTGTTGTCGGAAATACATTTGGTCGTGTTCGTGCAATGGTATCTGATACAGGTCGCCGTGCAAAAGAAGCTGGCCCATCAACACCAGTTGAGATTACTGGATTGAACGATGTACCTCAAGCTGGAGACCGTTTTGTTGTCTTTGAAGACGAGAAAACAGCTCGCCAAGTTGGGGAAACACGCGCAACTTCAGCACTTCAAGTTCAGCGTTCTGAAAAGACACGTGTGACACTTGATAACTTGTTTGATCAATTAAAACAAGGCGAAATGAAAGAACTTAACTTAATCGTTAAAGCTGACGTTCAAGGGGCAGTTGAAGCAATGGCTGCATCTCTCCTTAAACTTGATGTTGAAGGCGTAAATGTGAAAATCATTCACACAGGCGCTGGTGCGATTACAGAATCTGATATTTCATTGGCAGCTGCGTCTAACGCAATTGTAATCGGCTTTAACGTTCGTCCTGATGCAAACGCTAAGCGTGCTGCTGAAGCTGAAGGTGTAGACATTCGCTTACACCGCATTATTTATAAAGTAATCGAAGAAATAGAGTTTGCTATGAAAGGATTGCTTGATCCTGAATTTGAAGAAAAAATTATTGGACAAGCAGAAATCCGTAGCACGTTTAAAGTTTCTAAAGTGGGTACAATTGCCGGAAGTTATGTAACTGAAGGTAAAATTACTCGCGATAGCGGAGTTCGTGTTATTCGTGAAGGAATCGTCGTATTTGAAGGCGAAATCGACACGTTGAAACGTTTTAAAGACGATGCTAAAGAAGTAGCAAAAGGATACGAATGTGGGATTACGATTAAAAACTTCAATGATGTAAAAGAAATGGACATTATCGAAGCTTACGTTATGGAAGAAATCAAACGTAAATGATCCTCTACATGGAATGCGAATTTTTCATTCCAACGGCACATTCGTTAAAAGATAAGCGGGCAGTTGTTAAAAGCATGCTGACCCGCAGTAGACAAAAATTCAACGTTTCCGCTGCAGAGATTGATCACCAAAATGTATGGCAGCGAACCCGTCTTGCTTTTGTTATCGTTTCTTCCTCAAAAGAAGTAGCAGATAAAGAAATGGCGCAGGTTCTCTACTATTTGGAAAGCAATCCTGCATGGGAATGCTTAGAGATTGAAAAAGAATATTTGTAAGAACGAGGTGGACTATCAATGACAATGCGCGCGAATCGTGTAGCTGAGCAGATGAAAAAAGAGCTTAGCGATATCATCAGTCGAAAACTGAAAGATCCACGTATCGGATTTGTCACTGTAACAGATGTTGAAGTTACAGGAGATCTCCAGCAAGCAACTGTATATATCAGCGTATTAGGCGAAGACCATGCAAAAGAACAGACATTGCTTGGATTAACGAAGTCAAAAGGATTTATCCGTTCTGAAATTGGACAACGAATCCGTCTTCGTAAAACTCCAGAACTGTCTTTTGAAATCGATTCATCGGTTGCATATGGCAATCGGATTGATACATTATTGCGTGATATTCAAGAACCAAAAGAAGATTAAAACAAAGCCCGCTGTCTATAATAGATAGCGGGTTTTTTTGTATCAAGCAAAGGGGTTAAAAGGATATGGCGTTAAACGGAATTTTACCGTTATGGAAAGAAAAAGGAATGACATCACACGATTGTGTGTTTAAGTTAAGAAAGATTTTGCAAACAAAAAAAGTAGGACATACAGGCACTTTAGATCCTGAAGTAGATGGCGTATTGCCAATTTGTATCGGGAACACAACAAAAGTAGCTGAGTATATTACCGACCAAGGAAAGACGTATGAAGCGGAAGTGACAATTGGTTATTCCACTGAAACAGAAGATGCGACTGGTGAAACAGTAGATACAGATCTATCGGAAAAAGTCATCACCCGCGATCAATTAGAAGCAGTTTTGCTTCAATTAACAGGGAATATTAAGCAAATTCCTCCTATGTATTCAGCAGTTAAAGTGAATGGTAAAAAATTATACGAATATGCACGTCAAGGAATTCCTGTTGAACGGCCAGAGCGAACAGTCCGAATCGACTCTATCAAATTGATGGATGACGATAGCGAATGGTCAGGTCAGCAAATCAAATTCAATATTCGGATACGTTGCGGAAAAGGAACTTATATTCGTACACTAGCTGTGCAAATTGGAGAAGCTCTAGGTTATCCAGCACATATGTCTAGACTGACGCGGACTGAATCGGGGAAATTTAGCCAAAAGGATTGCGTAACACTTGCCGAAGTAGCTGAACTTGCTCAAAATGGACATATCGATGATGTTTTGAAACCGCTAAGTTATGGATTGAGTTTATTTCCTTTCATGGAAATTGAGTCTAAACAAGTTTTTGCTGTAAAAAATGGACAAGTACTAGAAAGGCATTCTATACTCGACCAAATGGGATTTGTCGTGTTGACGTATAAAGGACAGCCTGTAGCACTTTATAAAAATCATCCTGAAAAAGCAGACAAAATGAAACCTGAAAAAATGTTCGGTTTTCCGACAGCAGACGAGGTGTAGCATGGAGATTATTCATTTAACTTATCCGAACCAAGTAAAGCCTGATAGCGAGACGGGACCCTTGTCATTGGCGCTTGGTTTTTTTGATGGAGTACATAAAGGCCATCAACGCGTTATAGGAGAAGCAATTAAGCAAGCTGAGCAAAAAGGGATCAAGTCAGCAGTTATGACTTTTGATCCGCATCCTTCGCTAGTGCTTGGTGGAAGAAAAGAAGAAGTTTTCTATATAACTCCTATGCAGCAAAAAATGGACATTTTAGAAGATATGAATGTGGATTACTGCTTTATCATCCGATTTACTTCGGAGTTTGCGAAATTGACACCTGAAGAATTTATCAACTTTTTTATTACCGGTCTCAATGCAAAACACGTCACAGCTGGTTTTGACTTTTCCTTTGGCTGCAAAGGAAAAGGTGATATGGAATTGATGAAGCAGATGAGTGAAGATCGTTACGGCGTGACGATCGCTGAAAAGTTAGAAGAAGGCGATGAAAAAATTAGCTCAACTCGTATTCGTGAATTGTTAAAGCAAGGCGAAACCGGGAAAGTATGTCAATTACTCGGAAGACCTTTTCGCGTTTTGGGTACGGTTGTCAATGGGGATAAACGAGGGCGGACAATTGGATTTCCAACAGCTAATATCGAACCTGAACTTGGTGCGGTTGTGCCAAGTCGAGGTGTATACGCTGTGAAGATCCGCGTACAAGGCAACGTGTATAACGGCGTCTGCAATATTGGCTATAAACCAACATTTAATAATCCAGATGTTAAAAAGCACGTGATAGAAGTTCATGTGCTTGAATTTGATAAGTCAATTTATGGTGAAATGGTAGAAGTTGAATGGCATGATCGCATTCGCGATGAACAAAAATTTTCGGGGATAGAAGAGTTGAAGGCACAAATTCAGCGCGATAAAAAGACGGCTGAACAAATTTTCAGTCGTACAAATTAACCCGTGCAGTTGATTTTAAAAATGCCGTATGCTATTATTTATGAGTACTAAAAGTACAAACCGTTGCTTGGCAAATCGAATCACCAACGTTTGCTCGGTAATTGGGGATATCAGAAATTAGGAGGTGGAAACAGTATGGCAATCACACAAGAACGCAAAAATGAATTGATTAGCGAATACAAAGTGCACGACACTGATACTGGGTCTGCAGAGATTCAAATCGCTATTCTTACAGAAGACATCAACAACTTGAATGAGCACTTACGTACTCACAAAAAAGATCATCACTCACGTCGTGGTCTATTCAAAATGGTTGGACGCCGTCGTAACTTGCTAAAATACTTACGTGAAAACGAAGTAGCTCGCTACCGCGAGTTAATCGCAAGACTTGGCCTACGCCGTTAATAGTAAACAGTAAAAGCGGGATTCGTCCCGCTTTTTCTTTATGGATAAAACTTTAAACTATCGCATCGCATACTGGATGCTTTTTTGATACACTACTATTGGATACATATAGTATATAGATACACGGTAATAGAGAGGAGCTCGATATTATGGAGCAAACAAAAAAAGTCTACACATTGGATTGGGCAGGCCGCGAATTACAAGTAGAGGTTGGCCAATTAGCAAAACAAGCAAACGGGGCTGCATTAATCCGTTACGGTGATACAGCAGTCTTATCAACTGCAACAGCATCAAAAACGCCAAAACCATTAGATTTCTTCCCGTTAACTGTAAACTACGAAGAACGTCTTTATGCAGTTGGTAAAATTCCGGGTGGATTTATTAAACGTGAAGGGCGTCCGTCTGAAAAAGCGACGTTAACGAGCCGTTTAATTGACCGTCCAATCCGTCCGTTATTCCCAGATGGTTTCCGTAATGAAGTTCAAGTAATTTCAATGGTTATGTCTGTTGATCAAGATTGCCCATCAGAGATGGCTGCAATGTTTGGGTCTTCATTAGCATTGATGATTTCAGATATTCCATTTGGCGGACCGATCGCTGGCGTAATCGTTGGATTAATCGATGGTCAGTATATTATTAACCCAACAAACGATCAGCTTGAGCAAAGCTCAATTAACTTAATCGTAGCTGGAACAAAAGATGCGATCAATATGGTAGAAGCAGGAGCAAAAGAAGTTTCTGAAGAAGTCATTTTAGAAGCAATTATGTTCGGTCACGAAGAGATTAAGAAATTGATCGCTTTCCAAGAACAAATCGCTGAAGAAGTGGGCAAAGCAAAATCTGACATCCAGTTGTATGAATTAGATGCAGAATTGACATCTTCCCTTAAAGACGCTGTTGAAGCGGATTTGAACGCAGCTGTTCAAATTAACGAAAAACAAGCGCGCAACGAAGCAATTGACGAAGTTAAAGCACGTGCTATGGCAGCTTATGAAGAATCTGATGATGCAGTTAAAAAACAAGCAGGTCAAATTTTAGACAAAATGGTGAAAGATGAAGTTCGTCGTTTAATTACAGACGAAAAAATTCGTCCGGATGGCCGTGGACCTTCTGAAATCCGTCCATTGTCTTCTGAAGTTGGCATTTTGAACCGTACGCATGGTTCTGGTCTATTTACGCGTGGCCAAACGCAAGCGATGAGTATTTGTACGCTAGGCGCATTAGGTGACGTTCAAATCATCGATGGTCTTGGTATTGAAGATACAAAACGCTTTATGCACCACTACAATTTCCCGTTATTCTCGGTAGGTGAAACTGGATTCCTTCGTGGACCAGGACGTCGTGAGATCGGTCACGGGGCACTTGGTGAGCGCGCGTTAGAAGCGGTTATTCCAAACGAAAAAGATTTCCCTTATACAATTCGTCTTGTTGCAGAAGTACTTGAATCGAACGGTTCTACTTCACAAGCAAGTATTTGTGCTTCAACACTTGCGATGATGGATGCAGGTGTACCACTTACAGCTCCAGTTGCAGGTATTGCAATGGGTCTAGTGAAAAAAGGCGATAACTATACGGTATTGTCTGATATTCAAGGAATGGAAGATCACCTTGGCGATATGGACTTTAAAGTAGCCGGTACTGCAAAAGGCATTACAGCTCTTCAAATGGATATCAAGATAGACGGTCTTTCTCGTGAAATTTTAGAAGAAGCGTTGACGCAAGCTCAAATTGGCCGTATCCACATTTTAGAATCAATGTTGGCGACAATTGCTGAACCGAGAACTACTCTTTCTAAATATGCTCCGAAAATCATTATGGTGAAGATCAACCCAGACAAGATCCGCGATGTTATCGGGCCTGGTGGTAAAGTGATCAACAAAATCATTGATGAAACTGGCGTTAAAATTGATACTGAACAAGACGGTACAATCTTCATTTCATCTGTTGATGAAGAAATGAATGCAAAAGCGAAAGCAATGATTGAAAACATCGTTCGCGAGGCGAAAGTCGGCGAATATTACGAAGGTAAAGTAAAACGCATCGAGAAGTTTGGCGCATTCGTTGAATTGTTCCCTGGTAAAGATGGACTTCTTCATATTTCTGAAATCCAAGAAGAACGGACAAAAGAAGTGGAAGATGTCTTGAAGATGGATCAAATCATCCAAGTCAAAGTAATTGAAATTGACCGTCAAGGCCGTGTAAACTTATCACGTAAAGTTGTTTTAAAAGAACAAAAAGAAGCAGCTGAAAAACAAAATCAAGAATAAAGTTAACCATACTAAAATTGCCGACTTTGTCGGCAATTTTTTACTATGAGGAGGAACATGCACATGGTAACTACACAGACTTGCAAAAATGGATTGCGCATTGTTTCCGAACATATCCCGCATTTTCATTCTGTCGCAATGGGTGTCTTTGTGAATAACGGATCCCGAGACGAATTGCCAGAAGAAAATGGCATTACCCATTTTATCGAACATATGCTGTTTAAAGGTACAGAGTCACGAACAGCTAAAGAAATCGCTCGTGAATTTGATCGTATTGGCGGCGATATAAACGCTTATACTTCAAAAGAATATACATGCTACTATGCCAAAGTATTAGATCATCATGCAGAACACGCAGTAACAGTGCTAGCGGATATGTTTTTCCACTCACAAATGGACCCAGAAGAGTTTGATAAAGAACGCCAAGTTATTCTTGAAGAAATCAGCATGACAGAAGATATGCCTGACGATGATGTTCATGAGCAACTTTGGCGTGTGATGTATCCAGAAAATTCCATTGGCGCACCCATACTTGGAACTGCTGAAACATTAGCGGCATTTACACCAGAGAAAATTCGCGATTATATAAACCGCCACTATACGCCAGCAAATACGGTCGTATCAGTAGCAGGTAATATCACTCCAGCATTATTAGAGAAGATTGAAGCATTATTTGGAAACTTTGAAAAAGAAGAAAATCCTAAAAAATACGAGCTTCCTAATTTCACTTCTGGCTATTCCTTAAAAAACAAAGAAACGGAACAAGGTCATTTATGCCTTGGTTATCCGGGCTTATCTTTAAACGATCCAGATATTTATAACATTACAGTGTTAAACAATATTATCGGTGGATCTATGTCTTCAAGGTTGTTCCAAGAAATTAGAGAACAACGAGGTTTAGCTTATTCTATTTTCTCTTATCATTCGGCATATTCCGACCACGGAACGTTGGCAATTTACGGAGGAACTTCAGATGAGCAAATGGCTGAAATGCAACAAGTTATTTTAAGCTTGTTAAAAGAACTAAAAAATGGTGGCATCACCGAGCAAGAAATTACAGATTCTAAAGAGCAGTTAAAAGGCAGTTTAATGCTCGGACTTGAAAGTACGAGCGCGCGCATGAGCCGCAACGGCAGACATGAATTGCTACTGGGGAAACACCAGTCTTATGAAGAAGTATTAACACAAATCGACCAAGTTTCACTCGAAAAAGTAATGGAACTATTAGAAATTTTAGTAGAAACTCCAGCTATTTCTATAATTCGACCGAAAGAAGCTTCCTTAGTTTAAGGAAGCTTTTTTGTGTTTTCTATTCCTTTAGCAGACTAAATTATGTTACAATAACTCAAATCATTATTGAGGGAGCGAATAGTTTGAAAACATACAATGTGGCAATTATGGGTGCAACAGGAGCAGTTGGTCAGCAAATGAAAGAGCAATTGGAAAAACGAAACTTCCCGGTAAAAGATATCGTCTTTTTGTCTTCTAGTCGTTCTGCTGGAAAAGAAATTGAATTCAATGGCAAAACGTATACTGTGCAAGAAGCAAAGCCAGAATCATTTGAAGGCATCGATATTGCGTTGTTTAGTGCTGGGGGCAGTGTATCAGAGAAGTTTGCACCAGAAGCTGTTAAACGTGGCGCAATTGTTATTGATAATACGAGCGCATTCCGTATGGATAAAGAAGTGCCGCTTGTTGTGCCTGAAGTAAACAAAGAGGATCTTCGTTTACACAAAGGAATTATTGCCAACCCAAACTGTTCAACGATTCAAATGGTTTGTGCGTTACAACCATTAAAAGAGTTGTACGGGATGAGCAAAGTTGTCGTTTCGACTTATCAAGCAGTGTCTGGTGCTGGAATTGATGCCATCAATGAATTAAAAGCGCAAGCTGCTGACTTTGATAACGCAAAAGATGCAGAAGCAAAAGTGTTACCGGTTAAATCGGCTGAACATCATTACCCGATTGCTTTTAATGTGGTTCCACAAATTGATCAATTTACAGACAATGGTTACACATTTGAAGAAATGAAAATGATCAACGAAACGAAAAAAATAATGCATGACGATTCTTTAGCAGTAGCAGCTACTTGTGTGCGCTTACCGGTAGTCACGGGTCATTCCGAATCGGTCTATGTAGAACTAGATCAAGAAGCAACGGTCGCGCAAGTGAAGCAAGCAATGATTGATGCACCCGGTGTTGAACTAATGGACGATCCATCAAAACAAGTTTATCCAATGCCATTAATGACGGCTGGTTTAGATGAAGTGTTTGTTGGACGTATTCGTCAAGACTTAGATAACCCGAACGGCTTCCACCTTTGGGTCGTTTCGGATAATTTGGTTAAAGGTGCAGCCTTGAATTCCGTCCAAATTGCTGAAGCGTTAATCGAGGAAAATATTATTTAATCCCGAACAATAGTCGTTAAAAATGACCGGCCACTGTGCCGGTTTATTTTTTTCTTTGGACTGTTTCCGGTGATTCCCGTATAATGAATTCTATGGATGTGTACGGGTGAATTTTAGGAGGAAATAAATTGAGTAAAATTAAAAACGAAGTAATAAGAGTTATCCCTTTAGGCGGCGTCGGCGAAATCGGCAAAGCTATGTATGTAATTGAAATTGACGAAGATCTGTTTGTCGTAGACAGCGGATTAATGTTCCCGGAAGATGAAATGCTTGGCGTTGATATCGTTATTCCGGATATGACTTTCTTAGTAGAAAACAAAGATCGCGTAAAAGGTGTTTTCTTAACACACGGACATGAAGATGCGATTGGATCAATCGCTTACTTATTGAAAAAAATCCAAGTGCCTGTTTATGGATCAAAATTAACAATCGCATTGGCAAAAGAACATATTAAAGAACAAGGTTCTTTAAAACATGTGAAGTTTTTTGAGGTGACGAACAAAAGCCGCATGAACTTTGATAAAACACATGTGACTTTTTTCCATACAACACATAGTATTCCGGACGCATTAGGCATTGTCTTCCACACATCAGAAGGCGCTATTGTGCACACGGGCGAATTTAAATTTGATCAATCAGCTAAAGGTAGCTACAAACCTGATATCGCCAAAATGGCGAAATTAGGAGAAGATGGCGTCTTGATGCTGTTATCTGATTCAACAGAAGCAGAACGTCCAGGTTATACAACCTCAGAAATTGTTGTTGCTGACCATATTTTGTCTGCATTTTTAGCAGCTGAAGGCCGTGTACTTGTATCATTGTATTCATCAAACTTTATCCGCATCCAGCAGGTATTTGATATTGCGGCAGCTACAGGTAAAAAGGTTGCAGTAGCAGGTAGAAGTCTTGAGAGCAGCTACGAAGTTGGTTTAAGACTTGGGTATTTGACTGTCGATGAAGATACGGTTATTTCATTGAAAGACTTGGAAAACTACCGCGATGACGAAGTTGTTATTATTGTTACAGGTAACCAAGGTGAACCACTAGAAGCATTAGATAAAATGGTTCGCAAGCAACACAAAGACGTTAAGATCAAACCAACGGACACAGTATTAATCACATTCACACCATCACCCGGTATGGAAGTTCCGATGTTCCAAACAATGAACAAATTGGCGAAAGCTGGAGCGAACGTGTTGACTTCAAGTAAAAAAGTTCACGTTTCGGGTCACGGCAGTCAAGAAGATTTGAAAATGATGCTGAACATGATGAAGCCAAAGTATTTCATCCCAATTCAAGGTGAATACAAAATGCTCATTGCGCATTCTAAATTAGCTCAACAAGTTGGCTTGAACAAGTCTGAAATTTTTATCGCAGATAAAGGCGATATCGTAGAATATAAAGGTGGCAAAGTTCGCATGAGCGGACGCGTTACAGCCGGCAATGTATTAATTGATGGCATTGGCATTGGTGATGTTGGAAACATTGTACTTCGCGATCGTAAATTACTATCACAAGATGGAATTTTCATCGTCGTAGTTACCTTAAACCGCAAAGAGAAGAAAATTGCATCTGGTCCGGAAATGATTTCACGTGGGTTTGTGTATGTGCGTGAATCAGAGGAGCTTATGGAAGAATCGACACGTCTAGTTCGCAAAGTCGTTGAAAAATACGTTACTAGAGATGCATTTGAGTGGAACAACATTAAACAAGAAATTCGCGATACATTGAATTCTTATTTGTTCCAACAAACAAAACGTCGTCCAATGATTATCCCAATTATTATGGAATACTAAGAAAAAAGTAAAAGGATTTCCATACCGATCTTATCGGAGGAAATCCTTTTTCGATTATGGAAGAAGTGAGGGATAGGTATGAATAGGGCTCGTGAAACTGCGAAGAAAAAATCACAAGCGAGAGCAAGAGCAAAAGCGAAACCAAAGGCAAAACCTAAAAACAAAAAAAGACAACCCATGCCAATGATTGCATATGAAGTCATCGGATTAATAATGTTAGGAATTGCGGTATTAATGATGTTTCAACTCGGCGTTATTGGAAAAATGTTTTACAATATCGCCGAATATTTAGCTGGATATATGGCGTTTTTAATTCCTTTATCGCTCGTTTTTGTGGCGGTATATGTAATGGTAAAGCGTGAATGGCCAAAACCTAAGATGAAAGTGGCGTTTGGATCCTTATTCGTATTAATTGGCATTTTGCTAATTTGTCATTTAATTTGGGCAGCAAATAGTATTTTGCCGATCACTTCATCAAACGTAATTGCTGAAACAATCCGAACTACGAAAATGACGGGCACTATTTGGAATAGTTACTTAGCAACAGGAGGCGGGATTTTAGGCGCTTTTCTGTATGCGCTATTGCATGTTCTTTTTGACACAGCAGGCACATGGATTGTAGCCATCATTTTACTATCAATTGGTGCGATCATTTTAACTGGAAAAGCAGCTGCTCCGTTTATCGCTGAAAAAATACCAAGTATGCGCCCATTTATGGATTCGTTAATGAGCCGCTTTAAGCAAAGCAAGCCGAAAAAAACACGCACTTCTCGTAAAAAATCAGAACCTGAACAAGTTTTGGAAATCAATGAATCTTTGTCTTACGATGAAGATGACGACCAAGAAGAGGATCTTTTATACGAGCCAAAACAAGAAGCGCCGATCATTTCGGCATTTACCGAAAATGTTAAACCGAAACAAACAGCTCCTCCAGAAGTTTCTGAAGACGAACCTCAAGAAACCGGAGAAGTCCAATTGTTGTCGACTGCAGAAGAACTTGAGAACGAAGAATACCAATTGCCTCCTATGAGCTTATTAACTTTGCCGCCGCATCATGACCAAAGTGGAGAATATTCGGGAATTCAAAAAAATGCTAAAAAACTTGAGAAAACCTTTCAAAGCTTTGGGGTAAGAGCAAAAGTAACACAAGTTCATTTAGGTCCTGCTGTGACAAAATACGAAGTATTGCCAGACACAGGTGTCAAAGTAAGTAAAATTGTTAGCTTGCATGATGATTTAGCTTTAGCTTTAGCAGCACGTGATATTCGTATTGAAGCACCCATACCAGGAAAATCAGCAATTGGTATTGAAGTGCCAAACTCAGAAGTTTCAATTGTTAGCTTACGTGAAGTATTGGAGTCGGAAGAAAACAACCAGCCCGATGCTAAACTATTATTTGCACTTGGCAGAGATGTTACAGGCCAAGCTGTGATGACCCAATTAAATAAAATGCCGCATCTTTTAGTTGCCGGTTCGACGGGGAGCGGGAAATCCGTATGTATTAACGGCATCATCACAAGCATCATTATGCGTGCCAAACCGCATGAAGTGAAGATGATGATGATTGACCCGAAAATGGTTGAGTTAAACGTCTACAACGGTATCCCACACCTTTTAGCACCCGTTGTTACAGATCCGCGTAAAGCGGCACAAGCATTAAAGAAAATTGTTTCTGAAATGGAAAGAAGATACGAACTCTTCTCGCATACCGGCACACGAAATATCGAAGGATATAACGAATATGTTCGGGTCTTCAACGAAGAAAACGAAGACAAGCATCCGAAGTTGCCGTTTATTGTCGTCATTGTCGATGAGTTAGCAGATTTAATGATGGTTGCTTCAAATGAAGTAGAAGATGCGATTACGCGATTAGCTCAGATGGCGCGTGCTGCAGGAATTCATTTGATTATTGCGACGCAACGTCCGAGTGTTAACGTCATTACAGGAGTCATCAAAGCCAATATTCCGTCACGTATTGCATTTGCCGTTTCGTCATCAATCGATTCTCGTACGATATTGGATATGGGTGGCGCTGAGAAATTACTTGGTCGAGGAGACATGTTGTTCTTGGGTGCAGGTCAATCAAAACCAGTTCGTGTTCAAGGTGCATTCTTGTCTGATTCAGAAGTCGAGAAAATTGTCGACTTTGTAATCGAACAACAAAAAGCACAATATCAAGAAGATATGATTCCAAGTGAAATTGATGAAACCAAAATAGACGAAGAAACAGATGAAATTTACGATGAAGCTGTGCAATTAGTTACAGAAATGCAAACGGCCTCTGTTTCAATGTTACAACGTCGCTTTCGTGTAGGGTATTCGCGTGCAGCACGAATTATTGATCAAATGGAGCAACGTGGTGTCGTCGGACCTTATGAAGGCAGTAAACCGCGTACCGTACTAGTTCCAAAGCAGGAAGATTATTGAGGAATTTGCAGTTACTTGTGATAAATTAATCACTCATTTATTTATTCGAGAACCGAAAATTCGCTGAATTCGACAAATTACTATTTATTTCGTTTCTAATAAGTGTTATAGTAATTCTGATTAGTAGGAATGTTTTACATCAGATGTCTGATCTCTGTCATGGGTGGTGAATCGTATGACAATCAAATCGGATCATCGTGCTTTGTACCTTCAAGTTATCGATCGAATGAAGCAAGATATTGCTGCGGGCGTCTACAAAGAGAAAGAGAAGTTGCCGTCCGAATTCGAATTATCGAAAACACTTGGAGTTAGCCGAGCGACTTTACGAGAAGCGCTTCGGCTGTTGGAAGAAGATAATATTATCGTCAGACGCCACGGAGTTGGAACTTTTGTCAATTCAAAACCTTTGTTTTCTTCGGGAATTGAACAATTGACGAGTGTATCTGATATGATCCGTCAGGCAGGAATGGAACCCGGTGCTATCTACTTAAGCACGTCAGAGGGCCTTTCTTCTGAAGAGGATATAAAACGCTTTCATTGCACAGCCGATGATACCATTATTACTATTGAACGCGTTCGTACGGCAAACAGCGACCCTGTAGTTTATTGTATCGACAAGGTTCCTTCCGCGTATTTGCCTACAGATTTTTTGAAACGCACAGAAAGTTCCATTTTTAAAGCGATTGAAGAATCTGGAGACATTCATATCTCTTATGCGGTGACATTTATTGATCCGACTGGTTATCATGATGATGCTTCGCCAATCCTGGAGTGTGAACCGGAAACAGCATTACTTGTTTTAAAACAGCTCCATTACGATGAAGACGATCGTTTGGTGCTTTATTCAAAGAATTACTTTAGAGCTGATAAATTCAGCTTTCATGTGGTTCGCAAACGTATGTAAAACATCAAATTCCTGCTAATATCAAAAAAACCTTGGGGGTTATTACATTGACAAAACGTAAATTTGGTCTAGGTTTATCATTAATGCTTGCTGCTGGAACTATGCTTGCTGCTTGCGGTAGCGACGAAGATACTTCAAACGGTGAAACTGGTGGAGGAGAAGGCGGAGAAGAAACTTCAGACTTCTCAGTAGCCATGGTTACCGATGTTGGAGGCGTAGATGATAAATCCTTTAACCAATCTGCATGGGAAGGTCTTCAGCAATTTGGTAAAGACAATGGTCTTGAAAAAGGCGATGGCGGCTATGACTATCTTCAATCTGCATCAGATGCGGATTACAACACTAACTTGAACAACTTGATCCGTCGCGATTTCGATGTTGTATTCGGAATTGGTTTCTTGATGGAAGGCGCTGTAGCAGAAATTGCTGAACAACAGCCTGAAGCACAAATTGCAATTATTGATGCAGTAGTTGATGCTCCAAACGTTGCAAGTGTTCTTTTTAAAGAGCAAGAAGGTGCATTCCTTGCGGGTGTAGCAGCGGCTTTAATGTCTGAAACGAAAAAAATTGGTTTTGTTGGTGGAATGGAAATTCCAGTAATTGAACGTTTTGAAGCAGGATTCCTTGCAGGAGTTGCAGCTGTAGACGAGTCAGTTGAAGTTGATGTTCAATACACAGGTGCTTTTGATAAAGCGGAATTAGGTAAAACAACTGCGAACCGTATGTACTCTGCTGGAGCAGATATCATTTTCCACGCAGCTGGCGGTACGGGTAACGGTGTCTTCACTGAAGCAAAAGAACGTAAAGAGTCGAATCCAGAAGCAAATATTTGGGTTATCGGCGTAGATTCGGATCAATACGATGAAGGTCAAACAGGTGACGCTAACGTTACTTTAACTTCAGTATTGAAACGCGTAGATACAGCTGTAATCAATATTTCTGAACAAGCTATGGCAGGCGAATTCCCAGGTGGCGAAACAGTTACTTACGGTTTGTCTGATGACGGTGTAGATTTAGCTGATTCACGTGGAGCAATTCCAGAAGACGTAATGGCGAAAATCGAAGAATTTAAACAACAAGTTATCAATGGTGACATTGAAGTTCCTGAAACTGTAGAGTAATAGAAAGTTTTTAAGACGGTCATCATAAAGGCCGGTTTTACCGGTCTTTATGATTTTTTTTGTCTACAAGGTAGAAATTAATAGATGAAAGGTTTTTGGAAACGGAAGCCTTTCCTGTATTAATTAATTTTTTTAAAAAGTTAGCAGTCTTGAGGGAGTGACAACAGTGGAGTATGTAATCGAAATGCTGAATATCCGTAAAGAGTTCGGTACATTTGTCGCTAATGACAATATTACGCTGCAACTGAAAAAGGGAGAAATTCACGCATTACTAGGGGAAAACGGTGCTGGGAAATCGACATTAATGAACGTTTTGTTCGGTTTGTATCAGCCAGAAGGTGGAGAAATCCGAGTTCGTGGGAAAAAAGTAGATATTTCTAACCCAAACATAGCGAATGACCTTGGAATCGGAATGGTTCACCAGCATTTTATGTTGGTTGAAAATTTTTCAGTTACAGAAAATATCATTTTAGGAACCGAACCAACTAAATACGGTGTAACCAATAAAAAAGATGCCGCTAAAAAAGTACAGGCCTTGTCTGAACAATACGGCTTAAATGTTGATCCAAATGCTATTATTCAAGATATATCAGTAGGTATGCAACAGCGAGTAGAGATATTAAAAACATTGTATCGCGGAGCAGAAATTTTAATCTTTGATGAACCAACGGCTTCATTAACGCCACAGGAAATTGTCGAGTTGATTCAAATTATGAAACGCTTAATCGCTGAAGGAAAATCCATTATTTTAATTACGCACAAACTAAAAGAAATTATGGATGTATCTGACCGTGTAACTGTTATTCGAAAAGGGCAAGGAATTGGAACGGTTATTACAGCAGAAACCAATCCGAACGATCTTGCATCTTTAATGGTGGGTCGTCAAGTTGAATTTACTACGGTAAAAGGCGAATCGTTCCCCGGTGAAGAAATTTTGGACATTAAAGATTTAGTCGTTCTTGATTATCGAGGCATTGAAAAAGTAAAACACTTGAATTTGAATGTTCGTAAAGGCGAAATTGTCGGAATTGCAGGAATTGATGGAAATGGACAGTCTGAACTAATTGAAGCGATTACAGGACTTCGAAAAGTAAAGAGTGGAACCATTTCAATTAATGGGAAAAATATTACCAACATGAAACCACGCAAAGTAACTGAGTCGGGTGTTGGGCATATTCCTCAAGATAGACATAAGCATGGCTTGGTACTCGATTTCCCAATTGGTCATAATATTTCGCTTCAAACATACTACTCAAAGCCAATCTCTAAATCAGGCATTATCGATTACAACAAAATCAATGAAAAAGCATTGCAAATTATTAAAGACTTTGATGTTCGTACACAAGGACCGTCAGAGTTAGCACGTTCATTATCTGGTGGGAATCAACAAAAAGCGATTATTGGCCGAGAAGTTGACCGAGATCCCGATTTATTGATTGCGGCTTTACCAACTAGGGGATTAGATGTTGGAGCTATTGAATTTATTCATAGTCGATTAATTGAACAGCGCGATAAAGGAAAAGCTGTATTGTTGATTTCGTTTGAACTAGACGAAGTTATGAATGTTTCAGATCGCATTGCCGTTATTCATGATGGAGAAATTGTGGATATTGTAACGCCAGAAACGACGACCGAGCAAGAGCTAGGCTTGTTAATGGCAGGACATACTGATCAGAAAAAAACACAGGATTTAACTAAGAAAGGTGAGGATCAGCATGTCGAATAGAGCGACCAATCTCTTGGTCCCCATCATTTCCGTTATTTTAGGATTGTTGGTCGGCGCAGTAATTATGCTGGTCAGCGGCTATGACCCTCTAAAAGGCTATGCTGCTCTTTGGAACGGAATTTTTGGAGACTTATATACTATTGGTGAAACCATTCGCCAAATCACACCTTATTTATTAGCTGGTCTTGCGGTAGCTTTTGCCTTCCGCTCAGGACTATTCAATATTGGTGTTGAAGGACAATTAATTGTAGGATGGTTTGCTGCAGCTTACGTTGGTGTGGCTGTAGAATTACCGAAAATTATCCACTTGCCTTTAGCGATTTTGGCTGCAGCTGCAGCTGGTGCATTATGGGGCTTTGTACCGGGTCTTTTAAAAGCTAAATTCCGTGTGCACGAAGTTATCGTTACCATCATGATGAACTATGTTGCGTTACACGTAACCAACGCTTTAATCCGTACAGTTTCTGACGGTGGAGATCGCACAGGCAATATTTATGCAAGTGCTTCACTACGTTCGGAGTTTTTACAAAACTTAACCGAATTTTCACGACTGCATTTTGGGATTATTATCGCATTAGTGATGGTTGGTGTGATGTGGATTATTTTAGAAAAAACAACGCTTGGATTTGAGTTAAAAGCGGTTGGATTTAACCAAAATGCCTCTCAATACGCAGGGATGAACGTTAATAAAAACATCATTTTAGCAATGGTCATTTCTGGTGCATTTGCCGGTCTTGGAGGTGCGATGGAAGCACTTGGAACTTTCGAGTATGTATCTTCTAAAGGTGGATTTACCGGGATTGGATTTGACGGAATTGCAGTTGCCTTACTAGGCATGAACACGCCACTTGGTGTTATATTTGGCGCTACATTATTTGGTTCATTAAAGTATGGAGCCTTAAATATGCCGAATGCTGCCGGTATTCCAATTGAAATTGTTGAAATTGTTATCGCAGTTATTATCTTCTTTGTAGCTTCAGGCTACATCATTCGCTTGCTGCTGCTCCGTGCATCAGCTAAGAAGAAGGAGGCGAAGTAATATGAGTTTCCTAGAAGTATTATATTTCATCGTTCCTTCAGCGATCTTTTATGCGGCACCACTTATTTTAGTCGCAATTGGCGGTGTGTTCTCAGAAAGATCTGGTGTTATCAACATTGGACTTGAAGGATTAATGGTTATCGGTGCTTTTGTTGGTATCTTGTTCAACTTATTGTATGCTGATACATTTGGATCGGCTACACCTTGGGTAGCATTAGTTGCAGCAATGTTAGCAGCTCTTCTCCTTTCACTATTGCATGCGGTAGCTTCTATTACATTCCGTGCCGATCAAGTAGTTTCCGGAGTAGCTATAAACTTACTAGCGGCTGCGTTATCGATTTATTTGGTAAAACGTATTTTTGATAAAGGACAAACAGATTTCATCACTGAACGTTTTTCGCGTTACAATGTTCCGTTCTTATCTGATATTCCAGTTATCGGGCCATTGCTATTTAAATCAGTTTACAATACCTCGTTCTTTGCAATCGGTATTGCCGTACTAGCATGGTTTGTTATTTACAAGACTCCATTTGGTCTTCGTCTACGTGCTGTCGGGGAACACCCGATGGCTGCAGATACAATGGGAATCAATGTAACGAGAATGCGTTATATCGCTGTTATGATTTCTGGTGGTTTAGCCGGTATTGGTGGCGCGATTTACGCACAGACTATTACAAATGATTTTGGTCATGCCACAATCAATGGTCAAGGCTTTATGGCATTGGCTGCTATGATTTTTGGGAAATGGCATCCGCTTGGCGCGATGGGAGCAGCCTTATTCTTTGGGTTTGCACAGTCATTGAGTATTGTTGGATCGTCTATTCCGTATATCTCGGAAATTCCAAACGTCTTCTTGTTGATTTTGCCATATGTATTAACTATTCTTGCACTTGCTGGTTTTATCGGTCGCGCACATGCTCCACTTGCAATCGGAAAACCGTACATCAAAGGTCAACGATAAGATTTTTAAAGAGCCGTCGATTCCGACGGCTCTTTTCATTAGCTGTCAGGATAAAACGGGCACCTGCGCTTTTCTTTATGATTCAGCTCAAGCGGCCAGATTCTTGGGTCATAAACTGTCCTGACTGTGTGGCAAAGAACGCCACTTCGCCAGGTCATCTTATGCCCGTCGAATCTAAACGGCCGCTTTCGCTTTTCTATTGTCTAGCTCCGGTGCCCAGTCCCTCGAGGTCGCTTCGAACTTGCGGATAATGGCAAAGAGCGCCATTATCAACAAGTCCTCCAGCGCTTGTCGGGACTAAAACGGGCACCTGCGCTTTTCTTTATTTGCAATTAACGGAAAAGGTTCGGTATAGTTAGAACATGAACGACGAGAGGGGATTCTACATGTTTGAAACGATTAATATTGCTAAAGGCGTAAATGTGCATGTCAATGAGACCACACAATTTAAAACGATAAATTTTTCAATTAAATTCAAAGATAAATTAACGAAAGAAAAGGCATCGGCTCGTTCGATTTTGGCGAACGTCTTACAACACAGTAATGAGGTTTATCCATCACATACAGCACTTCGTATGGTGCTTGATGACCTATATGGTACTTCTCTTTACATAGATTCATCAAAGCGTGGAAATGAGCACGTGGTTACGTTAAATGTTGAAACAGTCAATGATCAATACCTTTCTGAAAAAGGTGTACTAGAAAAGGTTTTGAATTTAATGTATATCGTCTTGTTCAAACCGAATTTCGAAAATGGTTTGTTTAAAGAATCTATATTCACACGTGAAAAGCATTCTATTGTGCAACGTATCGAATCAGTATTTGATGAGAAAACGCGATATGCGCAGCAACGTATGATGGAGCTGGCTTTGCCGAACCATCCGGCTTCTATTACATCAAATGGCACAATTGAAATCGTTGAAAGCATTACAAACGAGCAATTAGTAGCCGAATACAACGAAATGATTACCCAAAACGAAATTGAAATTTATGCGGTAGGCGATGTGAAACCTGAAATGATCGCTTCATATATTCGTGAATTTTTCCATTTTAAAGATCGGGAAAAAGCGATTGCAGTGCCGCCAATGGAATTGGTAAAGCCAGAGCAATCACGTGTTCTTGAATTCGAAGACATGAAACAAGGAAAACTACACATGGCATTTTTTACGCCGATTACATTCCGCGATGAGAAGTTTCCAATCATGCAGCTGATGAACGGCGTTTTTGGTGGCTATGCGCACTCTAAATTATTTGTAAACATTCGTGAAAAAGAAAGTATGGCTTATTACGTCTCAAGTTCTTTTGCATCGCAATTTGGGTTGATGTTCGTTCTTGCGGGCATTGATTCTAAGCTAGAAGAAAAAGCGGTGACTTTAGTTTTAGAACAATTAGAAGAAGTGAAAAAAGGGAATATTTCAGATGTTGAACTCGATCAAACAAAAGCATTGCTGATCAATCAGTTAAAAGAAGCGCTTGACTCGGCACGTGGACAAATCGACATTTATGATCAATACATGGAACTGACAGATCGTTTCGAACCTGAGTATATGATTAATAAATGGAAGAATGTGACGAAAGAAGATATCGCGTTAGTTGCTAAGGAATTGTCGTTAGAAATGACTTACTTCCTATCCGGCAAGGAGGATGAAACAAATGCATAAAGTAGAATTTGAACAATTAGAAGAAACATTATTTCATGAAAAACTAGATAACGGTTTAACGGTTTATATTTTACCGAAAAAAGGCTTTTCAAAAACATTTGCTACATTTACGACAAAATATGGTTCTATTGACAACCATTTTGTTCCGCAAGGTGAAAAAGAGCCAATCAAAGTTCCGGATGGCATCGCGCACTTTTTAGAACATAAAATGTTTGAAAAAGAAGAAGGAGACGTGTTTCAAGAGTTTAGTAAACAAGGAGCATCAGCTAATGCTTTTACTTCGTTTACGCGAACAGCTTATTTGTTTTCTGCAACAGGAGAAATCGATAAAAATGTCAAAACCTTATTAGATTTTGTGCAAACTCCTTATTTTACAGAAAAGACTGTAGAAAAAGAAAAAGGCATTATCGCCCAAGAAATTACGATGTATGATGATCAACCGGATTGGCGTTTGTATTTTGGGATTATTGAAAACATGTATAAAAATCATCCTGTGAAAATCGACATTGCAGGTACAGTTGAATCAATTCAAGATATTACAGCTGAACATTTGTATACGTGCTACAACACGTTTTATCATCCGTCGAATATGGTGTTATTTATCGTCGGAAATGTAGATCCTGAAAAAATGATGGCATTAGTAAAAGAAGACCAAGCACAAAAATCATTTGAAGAGCCTACAGAAATTACGCGCATTTATCCAGAAGAGCCAAAAGAAGTAGCGATAAAAGAACGTGTATTAGAAATGAGCGTTCAAAAACCAAAGGTGTTTTACGGTATTAAACCAGAAAAACTAGATTTAATTGGTCCTGACATGCTTAAACATGAGCTAGCAGCTCAACTTGCTTATGAATTATTATTTGGTCGAACTTCCGATTTCTACCACCACGCCTATGAAAACGATTGGATCGATGAGTCGTATTCATTCGACTACTCGTTAGAACAAGGTTTTGGTTATGCATTAGTCGGATCTGACACACACAAGCCTGAAATATTGATAAAAGAAATTAAACACACGCTTCAAAATGCAGTTGAAAAATGGCCATTTGGTCAGGAAGACCTTGATCGTGTTCGTCGTAAGAAAATCGGCTTTTTCTTAAGAGCATTAAATTCTCCGGAATACATTGCAAACCAATTCACCAATTATGCATTTAATGAAATGAACTTGTTTGACGTTGTTCCAGTATTAGAAGAGCTAGAAGTTGTGGATTTACAAAATGCATTTGCGTTAGTTAGCCATGAATCTCAGCATTCAGTCTTTACAATTATGCCACCGAAAAAGGGCGAACAGTGAAACGATTTGTTGTCCTACTCGGGGCGTCCGGTGAAATTGGGAACAGCATTGCTCGGCAATTAGCAGAAAGCGGTTGGTGCTTATATTTACATGGCAATGCTAATTCGACAGCCCCACTAGCACAAGAGCTTACAAAAAGTTACCCTATGCAGGAATTTATACCAGTCCAAGCAGATTTAGCTCTTGAAGAAGGTGTGCAGCAGCTTACAAACAATGTATATGATGCAACGGGCATCGTTGTTGCTAGTGGGCAATCGCTAGTTAAGATGTTAATTGATACTACGGAACAAGATATGGAAGATTTATGGCGAGTGCATGTAAAAAACCCGATTTCGGTAATTCGCTCATTGTCTTCCTATTTTCATCGTCACGACAAATCGTATGTCGTTTTTGTTTCTTCGATTTGGGGAGAGATAGGCGCATCTATGGAAACAATGTATTCAGCCGTTAAAGGTGCGCAGTTAGCATTTGTTAAAGCGTATGCAAAAGAAATGGCGCCATCCGGAACGCGAGTGAATGCTGTTTCACCTGGCTTTATCCAAACAAAAATGAATGCCGGTTTTTCTCAAGAAGAGATACAAGAGATTGAAGAAGAAATTCCACTCGGACTCGGGTCACCTCAAGATATCGCAGATGCTGTGGAATTTCTAATTGGAGGAAAAGCAGATTATATGACAGGACAAACATTGCGCATTAATGGTGGATGGTTGATGTAATCGTATTTCTCTGAGTAACTGCCTCTTTCACGAGAGCGGCAAATCAGCTATCATATTAACTAGAAACCCTTTTAGACAGCTTGTATAGAGAAAGGTCGGATATTGCATGAAAGAATGGTATTTTGAATACGAAATCCAAGTTAACCGTCCTGGTCTTCTTGGCGATATCGCTTCTCTTTTGGGAATGTTACGGGTAAATATCGTTACTATTAATGGTGTCGATCAAGGGCGTCGCGGAATGCTATTGCGCGCAGAACATGATGTCCAACTAGAACGTTTCGAACAAATTTTGTCAACAATCGAAACGATTGCTGTCACTAAGTTCCGGGAGCCAAAACTGCGGGATATTTTAGCAGTACGTCACGGCAGGTATATTCAAAGAGACGCTGATGATCGAAAAACATTCCGTTTCGTAAGGGACGAATTAGGCTTGCTTGTAGATTTTATGGCAGAAATTTTCAAACAAGAAGGTCATAAGTTGGTGGGCTTAAGAGGAATGCCGCGCGTTGGTAAAACAGAGTCAATAGTCGCTGCAAGCGTTAGTGCGAACAAAAAGTGGATTTTTCTTTCTTCTACAATGATTAAACAAACTGTACGCAATCAGTTGATGGGTGATGAACATAACGACAACAATATTTTTATTTTAGATGGCATTGTTACACGTCGTTCTGCAGATGAACGGCATATGCAATTAGTCCGGGAAATGATGCGGATGCCAACGATTAAAGTGGTAGAACATCCAGATAAGTTTGTAGAACAATCCGAATACAGCATTGATGATTTTGATTATATTATTGAATTGCGTCACCACCCAGACGAAAAGATCACCTATGAAGTACTGGAGAAAAATACATTCATGGATGAAAAATCACAAGGGAATATGTTTGGAGATGGCTTCAACTTTTAAGTAGGTAGGTGATCGGTTTGAATGAGTTGGGTACAAGGCTGAAACAGGCCAGAATCGCCAAAGGTTTTAGTTTGGAAGATTTACAAGACTTGACCAAGATACAAAAGCGGTACTTGGCTGGTATAGAAGATGGCAATCACAGTATGATGCCAGGTGCATTTTATGTGCGTGCTTTTATTAAGCAATATGCGGCAGCGGTCGGATTAAATGGTGAAGAATTGCTTGACCAGTTTCAAACACAAATGCCAGCAAATGATACGGTTGAAAAAACACAAATGCCAGAAACGTATACTTCTAGAAGCCGTTCTGTTGCACGTACAGCTCCGAGCGAGACATATGCTGACATCATACCAAAAGTTTTGGTTGCCTTATTTATTGTCTTAATTCTTGCGGTGTCTTGGTATTTTTATAGTGCATCAACGAATAGAGATTCCGCCAATAGACCAGCAGAAGAAGAAGGCGTAGGTGTGCCATATGAAGAACCTGTTCCAGCTACGCCAGAAGAAACAGAAGAAGCGGCTGTGGAAGAACCCGCGGAAAAACCTGCAGAACCTACATCTGTTCTTTCACTAAAAGAAACAAAAGGTGAAACAACAACTTATACATGGCAAGGAACGGCGAATCCTCAGCTCGAAATAGTTGCGGATGGACCGTCCTGGATTGCCGCCACTGATCAAAATCAGCAAGAGTTGACTTCTAAAGCACGTGTTATGCAAGCTGGAGAAAAAGAAACACTCGATTTAGCTGAAGTAGAGCGTGTTCATGTACGTATTGGAGAATACACTAATATTACATTGACTATGAACGGTGAAAACATCGAGTATACGCAACCGCTCCAAACCCAAAATATCGTTATTCAATTGACAAACGTCGAATAGCCATCTTTGGATGGCTATTTTTCATGAAAGTGTGAAAGGGGAAACAACAATGAACATACCAAACCAGATTACCATCTCAAGGATTTTATTGATTCCTGTATTTATGGTAGTTATGTTAGCAGGCTTTGACTGGGGAACAATGACGCTTTTTGGCGCCGACATGCCGGTCACTCACTTTGTCGGAGGGTTAATTTTTATCTTTGCATCACTCACAGATTGGGTGGACGGCTATTATGCCCGTAAATACAACTTAGTTACGACGTTTGGAAAGTTTTTAGACCCTTTAGCCGATAAGCTATTGGTTTCTGCAGCATTAATCATTTTAGTAGAACTAGGATTTGCAGCTTCGTGGATTGTGATTGTTATCATTAGCCGTGAATTTGCGGTTACAGGATTGCGTCTAGTGCTAGCAGGCGAAGGTGAAGTTGTAGCAGCTGGCGGTTTAGGCAAAATTAAAACAACTGCCCAAATTTTAGCGATTTCGGCATTATTGCTACATGACACTATTTTCATATTAGTTGGTTTACCATTTGGTTTAATTATGCTTTACATCGCATTAATTTTCACAGTATGGTCTGGATGGGATTATTTCTATGCCAATCGTCGCGCATTAATGGCTTCAAAATAAGCGCAAAAAAGGGGTTCGAATAAATGAACGCAGAAATTATTGCGGTAGGTTCAGAGTTATTATTAGGTCAAATTACAAATACGAATGCTCGGTTTTTGTCTAATCACTTAGCTGAGCTTGGCATTAATGTGTATTACCATACAGTAGTAGGAGACAACCCGGATCGATTAGAAGATGCGATCAAGATTGCAGAAAATCGTGCGGATCTTATACTGTTTACCGGAGGATTAGGTCCGACAAAAGATGATTTAACAAAAGAGGCGATTGCTCGTCACTTAAATACATCCCTTGAAACGAACGAGGAAGCATTAGATTCAATCGTTGCGTTTTTCGAACGTGCAGGCCGGCCAATGACGGAAAACAACAAAAAACAAGCATGGGTGTTAAAAGACAGTGACGTACTTGTGAACCATAATGGTATGGCACCTGGCATGATGTACAAAAAAGACGAACGTGTTTATATCTTGTTACCAGGACCACCAAAAGAAATGGAGCCAATGTTCCAGTTCGAGGCAAAACCAAAACTTGCAAGTTTACTGAACAAAGCTGATGTTATTTTGTCACACGTTTTGCGCTTTTATGGAATCGGTGAAGCAGAACTTGAAGATCGTTTGCACCATATACTCGAAAAACAAACTAATCCGACAATTGCACCACTCGCTGCTGATGGCGAAGTAACGTTGCGTATTACGGCTAAAACCAATACAACAGAAGAAGCGTGGCAGTTAATTGACGGAACTAAAAACGAAATTTTGGATGTTGTAGGTGATTATCTGTATGGATATGACAATGATTCGCTCGCTTCTAAAGTAGTTGAGCTTTTGAAAAACCAAGGCAAAACAATTTCGGCGGCAGAAAGTTTAACTGCTGGACTATTTCAATCGGAGCTGGCCTCTGTTGCAGGAGCAAGCGCGGTATTGTCAGGTGGAGTTATTACTTACAATGAAGAAATGAAAGTTCATCAGCTTGGCTTATCAGCTGAATTACTAGCTGAATATGGTGTTGTTAGTGAGCAAACAGCATTAGCAATGGCAGAAGCTGTACGAGATAAATTTAAAACCGATATTAGTGTTTCATTAACAGGTGCAGCAGGACCAGATGCGCATGGTGATCAGCCTGCAGGGACTGTTTGGATTGGTATAGCCACAGAAGAAGGTTCTAAATCATATCGCCTTCAACTATCAGGAATGCGCAATACCAATCGTCTCCGAGCTGTTAAACTCGCGTTATATTACGTCATTCGCACGTTAACAGAAGAAAATGCACGCAAAATTTAATTTTGCGTGTTTTTTTATGGCCAAAATCGGGAAATGCGTGAAATAGGACGTTTAAAAATAAGTTTTAAAAATAAATAACCGAATAAACGTTCGCTTTTTTCTTGTGTATTTCTCAATAAGCTAGTATACTAGAAACAGATAGAAAATAGGTTTTCATTTAGAGGAGGATTTCTTTTGAGCGATCGTAAAGCAGCATTAGATATGGCGTTAAAACAAATAGAAAAGCAATTCGGTAAAGGTTCTGTTATGAAATTAGGAGAAAATTCCGACCGTAATATATCATCGGTTTCAAGTGGTTCACTAGCATTGGATACAGCGCTAGGAATAGGCGGATATCCGCGTGGGCGTGTAATTGAAGTATACGGTCCTGAAAGTTCAGGTAAAACAACTGTTTCTCTTCATGCCATTGCAGAAGTACAAGCTACAGGCGGAACAGCTGCCTTTATCGATGCAGAGCACGCATTAGATCCAGTATATGCAAAAAATCTTGGTGTAAACATTGATGAGTTACTATTGTCTCAACCGGATACAGGAGAACAAGCACTTGAAATTGCTGAAGCTCTTGTTCGTAGTGGAGCAGTTGATATTGTCGTAGTCGATTCAGTAGCAGCATTAGTACCAAAAGCTGAAATTGAAGGCGAAATGGGCGACTCTCATATGGGATTACAAGCACGTTTAATGTCTCAAGCTCTTCGTAAATTATCTGGTGTTATTAACAAGTCTAATACCATTGTTATTTTCATTAACCAAATCCGTGAGAAAATTGGTGTAATGTTCGGTAACCCAGAAACAACACCTGGTGGTCGCGCATTGAAATTCTATTCGTCTGTTCGTTTAGAAGTACGTCGTGCAGAAGCATTGAAATCAGGTACAGAAATTATTGGTAACAGAACGAAGATCAAAATTGTTAAAAACAAAGTAGCTCCACCGTTCCGTACTGCTGAAGTAGATATTATGTACGGAAAAGGGATTTCGCGTGAAGGTGAAATCGTCGATATCGGTTCTGATTTGGAGATCATTCAAAAGAGCGGTTCATGGTATTCGTATAACGAAGAACGAATTGGTCAAGGTCGTGAAAATGTTAAGCAATTCTTGCTTAAAAATCCAGAAATCCGTAATGAGATTTCTAACAAAATCCGTGAATCTTATGGCATGGCAGCAGCTACGTATACAATTGCTGCGAGTAAAGAAGAACCAGAAGACTTTAATCTTTTGTTAGATGAAGACGATAACTAAAAGTCGTTTTATAATTTGAAAAAGCCGCTAAGCAAAAAGCTTTGCGGCTTTTTTGCTATAGTAAATTTCGCAAAGTTAGCGCTCAGTAAAAACGCGTGTATTCATTTATTCGAACGTGGTGCTAACATCTCCTTGGCGCAAGACCGCTACTTCCGCTTTCCTGGGTTGACACGACATAAGTCCATCTATACAATTAAAATTGTATAATTTACTAATTTTAAAATAGTTGTAGTGAAACAAGTTTGATCATTCATCTTTTAAAATGAAAACAAATCAATAGCAAGAGGAGGTGTCCGAATGGGTATTAATGAGTTCATCTTCGCTTTGCTTGGTATCATCGTCGGTGTAGTTGTTGGTTATTTTGCATTAAAAAAAGCAAACGATTCCAATATTGCAGGCGCTAAAAACTCTGCGGAGCAAATAGTCGAAGATGCAAAACGAGAAGCTGAAGCGCTGAAAAAAGAAGCATTATTGGAAGCGAAAGACGAAAATCATAAATTGCGTACTGAAACAGAATCTGAAATTCGGGAACGCCGTTCTGAACTACAAAGACAAGAGAATCGGTTGTTGCAGAGAGAAGAAAATTTGGATCGCAAGGATGATGCATTAAACAAAAGAGAAGCGAGTCTAGAACGTAAAGACGAAACGCTCTCAGAAAAACAACAGCATATTGAACAGATGGAGAGCAAAGCCGAAGATTTAGTCCGTCAGCAACAATCTGAAATGGAACGAATCTCATCTTTGACACGTGAAGAAGCGAAATCTATTATTTTGCAAGATGTTGAAAAAGAACTTTCAACGGACATTGCGGTAATGATGAAAGAATCAGAAGCTCGTGCCAAAGAAGAATCGGACAAAAAAGCGAAAAACATCTTATCATTGGCGATGCAACGATTTGCAGCAGACCATGTAGCAGAAACTACTGTGTCGGTAGTAAACTTGCCAAACGATGAAATGAAAGGTCGTATCATCGGGCGTGAAGGACGTAACATCCGTACGCTTGAAACCTTAACAGGAATCGATTTAATCATCGATGATACACCAGAAGCGGTTATTCTATCAGGATTTGATCCAATTCGTCGTGAAACGGCTCGATTGGCTCTTGAAAAACTGGTATCAGATGGCCGTATCCATCCAGCGCGCATCGAAGAAATGGTTGAGAAGTCTAGACGTGAAGTGGATGAACAAATTCGTGAAATTGGAGAACAAACCACATTTGACGTAGGTGTTCATAACTTGCATCCTGACTTGATCAAAATTCTTGGACGCCTTCGTTACCGTACAAGTTATGGACAAAATGTACTGAAGCACTCTGTGGAAGTAGCATTCTTGTCAGGCTTAATGGCAGCTGAACTTGGAGAAGACGTTACACTTGCTCGTCGTGCCGGACTTCTACATGATATTGGTAAAGCAATCGATCATGAAGTAGAAGGTAGCCACGTAGAGATTGGTGTAGAACTTGGAACTAAATACAAAGAACATCCTGTAGTGATTAACAGTATTGCTTCCCATCACGGTGACACAGAAGCGACTTCAATCATTTCTGTCATCGTAGCAGCAGCAGATGCATTGTCAGCTGCTCGTCCAGGTGCAAGAAGTGAAACATTGGAAAACTACATTCGTCGCCTAGAAAAACTTGAAGAAATTTCCGAGTCGTATGAAGGCGTAGAGAAATCATTCGCTATTCAAGCGGGACGTGAAATTCGCATCATGGTGCGACCTGAACAAATTGATGACATGACGGCGCATCGTTTAGCTCGAGACATCCGGAAACGGATTGAAGAAGAGCTGGATTATCCAGGTCATATCAAAGTGACGGTTATTAGAGAAACTAGAGCAGTTGAATACGCAAAATAATAAGAGTAAGGCTTCGATGAATGTCTATTCAAAGAAGCCTTTTTCTTATGGAAAAAAGGTGAGTTTGTGAAAATTTTATTTATTGGAGATATTGTCGGATCAATCGGAAGAGATGCACTAGAATCGTATTTACCGAGATTAAAAAGAAAGTATGCACCAGACGTCATTATTGCGAATGGTGAAAACGCAGCAGCAGGTCGCGGGATTACGAAAGCTATTTATCAAGACTTGTTATTTATGGGTGTCGATATGGTAACAATGGGCAATCATACTTGGGATCAAAAAGAGATTTTTGATTTTATTGATGAAGTTGATTATTTGATTCGTCCAGCAAACTTTTCAGATGAAGCACCAGGGCGTGGTATGGCTACAGTCACCAAAAATGGGCAAACTTTATCGGTTATTAATCTACATGGACGTGTATTCTTACCGCCTCATGAAGATCCATTCCAAAAAGCAGATGAGCTTGTAGCCGAAGCAAAAGCCATTTCGCCATTAGTATTTGTCGATTTCCATGCAGAAGCAACAAGTGAAAAAATTGCGATGGGGTGGCATTTAGATGGTCGCGCTTCAGTGGTCGTTGGAACACATACGCATGTTCAAACTGCTGATGCACGCATATTACCAAGTGGTACTGCATATATCTCAGATGTGGGAATGACAGGACCATATGATGAAATATTAGGTATGAACAAAGAAGCTGTGTTATATCGTTTTAAAACGAATATGCCAACTCGATTTGAAGTGCCGAAACGTGGCCGTTCAGTAGTAAGTGGGTTTTTCACAGAAGTGGATGACCAAACGGGTAAAGCGACAAGCTTTGAGCGTATTTATATCAATGAAGATTATCCGTTTCAAGGATAAATTTATAGCTTCGTGACGAAACTTCGACAATTAGAGCAGAGACCTTGAAGTACAAGCCTTATTTTCAGTATAATAATGAAGTGAGTAAAAAGAGTTTTTTAAGAAATGGATAGATTCACTTCTTTGTGAAATTCAAACAGGTCATAAGATTTCAAAATGATTAACGTACTATCAAAAGGACGAAACCTGACAGGGTGAAATTCGCAAAGTTAGGTTATGTGCTTAAAATAAAGATGTCGAAGTCTAATTTACCGAAACTAAAACATGGTCGCAAGGCGGAGAACAACAAGATGCTGTAGTGGGCCAAGAAATGGGTGTTTAAAAATGACATACACAAAACAAGAAATCGTCGACAAAGCGCGCGAAGTTGCCGACATGATCGCAGCAACTGAAGAAGTGGATTTCTTTAAACGTGCAGAAGCACAAATTAACGAAAACCAACAAATTCGTGAGAAAATCGCTAGCTTGAAAAGCTTGCAAAAACAAGCAGTAAACTTCCAAGCGTATGGCAAGGAACGTGCTTTGAATTTGATTGAAGGCAAAATTGCCAAAATCGAAGAAGAAATTGACGCAGTGCCAATTGTTCAAGAATTTAAACAATCGCAAAGCGATGTTAACTCATTATTGCAAATGGTATCAACTGCTATTGCGAACCAAGTTACAAACAACATTATCACGGAAACAGGTGGCGACTTGTTACGCGGTGAAACAGGATCGAAAGTTCGCAACGACAAACCAGGAAGCTGCGGGTAATTAGAAAAGCGTAGGTGCCCGTCTAGTCCCGACAGGCTTAAGGCAGACAGGGCATGTGGCGTATTTGTGCCACTTGACCGGGCTGACTTAAGACCCGAGGGGCTGGGCACTAAAGCCAGACACAAGAAAAGCGTAAACGACCGTTAAGCATCGACGGCATAAGACGATCTGGTTGTTATAACAAAATGCGTGCGCGAATAGAAATGCATTTAAACAGAATTAAACTGAAAGAGCCAAAGCTCTTTCAGTTTTTTCTTTTCCGCCTTTATTTTTGGTATAATGGAGAAACGACGAATCGATTTGAAAGAGGTTTTAAAATGGCACCGACACCAATGATGCAACAATATTTTCAAGTGAAATCCGAATACTTAGATGCATTTTTGTTTTTCCGTTTAGGCGATTTTTACGAATTGTTTTATGATGATGCGATTAAGGCATCTCAACTACTCGAAATTACGTTAACAGCACGTGGAGGAAATGGCGATGACCGGATTCCGATGTGTGGCGTGCCTCACCATGCGGCCAAAAACTATATTGATCAGTTAATATTAAAAGGTCATAAAGTGGCCATATGTGAACAAGTAGAAGACCCGAAAACGACAAAAGGCGTTGTGAAGCGCGAGGTTGTCCGTTTAATAACACCTGGTACACACACAGAAGGAAAAAGTGTTGATTCTAAATCAAACGTTTTTTTAGCTGCTGCAGATGAATTAGCAGACGGTTTTGCTTTGTCGTATGTGGATATTAGTACAGGTGAATCGACAGCGACGTACATAATGGGAACGGAAAAAGCATTGCTTCAGGAGTTACGTTCTTTAAGCATTCGTGAACTAGTCGTTTCCGAGCAATTGTTTGTCTTGTTAACAGAAGAAGAACAAGATTTAGTTTTGTCGATTGAGACGATGGAAGATGCTTATCAGATGAATGCATCTTTAACCGTCGATTGTCCGGAAGATTTGCAAACTAGTTGTCACAGATTGATGACGTATATTGCTCGTACGCAAAAACAATCCTTAGACCATATCCAAGCTTTTGCTTATAAAGAAAACAACCAATTGTTGAGCATTGATTTTCATTCCAAACGAAATTTGGAATTACTGCAATCAATTCGTGGCAATGAAACAAAAGGAACGTTACTGTGGCTGTTGGATGAAACGATGACAGCGATGGGAAGCCGAAAATTAAAGCAGTGGTTGCATCAACCATTAGCCAACAAACGAATGATTGAAGAACGCCAGCGAATGGTAGCGGCATTGATCGAGCAGTATTTCGTGCGTGTAGAGCTTCAGAGCTTGTTGAAAGAAGTTTATGACCTAGAACGTTTATCTGGGCGAATCGCCTTTGGGAGCGCTAGTGGGAGAGATTTAGCGCAGCTTCGCAGTTCTCTAGAGAAAGTACCTATGTTAATCGAAGAGTTAGAGAAGTCGGGGGATCCAGCTTTACTGGAATTTGGCGAGAAATTAGATCGTTGTATTGAAGTTTGTGAATTACTGCAAGCCATTAGCGAAAATCCGCCGCTGTCATCAAAAGAAGGCGGAGTGATTCGTGACGGCTTCCATGAACGACTAGATGAATTCCGAGATGCTTCTCGTAACGGAAAAGACTGGATTGCTGAGCTTGAGCAGAAAGAACGCCAATTAACGGGCATCAAGTCATTGAAAATTGGCTATAACCGTATCTTCGGATACTATATTGAAATTTCAAAAGCCAATATGCATTTAGCGGATTTAGAACGCTATGACCGAAAGCAAACATTGGCGAACGCTGAACGTTATACGACCCCTGAACTAAAAGAAAAAGAAGCGTTAATCTTAACAGCGGAAGAAGAAAGTTTGGCGTTGGAATATGAGTTATTTGTAGCGATTCGAGACGAAGTAAAACAATATATTTCCCGCATTCAGCGCTTAGCTTCTTCTCTTAGTGGATTAGATGTCTTTTTAAGCTTTGCAAACGTCGCAGAAAAATATCGATTTGTAAAACCTGATTTTAATGATTTAAATGAAATAGCCATTATCGAAGGACGTCATCCAGTGGTTGAAAAAATGCTCAACAAACAGCATTATGTTCCGAACGACTGCGTCCTTGCAGAAAATCAAAACATGCTACTAATTACTGGACCCAACATGTCCGGTAAAAGTACGTATATGAGACAAGTTGCACTGACAATTGTACTGGCTCAAATCGGAAGTTATGTACCTGCTGAATCTGCGAATTTACCGATAGTCGATCAAATTTTCACGCGTATTGGAGCAGCGGATGACTTGGTTTCTGGCCAAAGTACATTTATGGTTGAAATGCTCGAATCGCAATATGCCATTACTCATGCAACGAAAAACAGCTTATTGTTGTTTGATGAAATTGGCCGTGGTACATCAACATACGACGGAATGGCGCTAGCTCAATCAATGATTGAATACATTCATCGTGAAATTGGTGCCAATACACTGTTTTCTACCCATTATCACGAGTTAACAGCGTTAGAAAATTCGCTTGAAAAACTACACAATGTTCATGTAGCTGCAATGGAGCAGTCGGGCAAAGTCGTGTTTCTTCATAAAGTGAAAAAAGGTCCTGCTGATAAAAGTTACGGAATCCACGTTGCGGAGTTGGCTAATTTACCAGAACCCATTCTTACACGTGCACGAGAATTATTAAAAACCTTTGAACAAGATAAAAAACAGCAGCCGAAAACAATTGAACAATTATCGTTTTTTGACGAGGCGGATACTGAAAAAGATGAAATCTTACAAGCGATTAAAGACGTACAAGTATCAGCGATGACGCCGCTTCAAGCGTTGCAAATGATTCATGACTTGCAAGAGAAGTTAAACCAATAAGGAGTGAGCGCATGGGCATCATTCGATTGATGGACGAACCTCTATCCAATAAAATAGCTGCAGGGGAAGTAGTAGAAAGACCGACTTCTGTCGTAAAAGAATTAGTAGAAAACGCGATTGATGCAGGGAGTACGGCCATTGAAGTATTGCTTATTGAGGCGGGGCTGACTTCTATACAAATAATTGATAATGGAGCAGGTATGGACGCAGATGATGCATTATTGTCATTTTCTCGTCATGCGACTAGTAAAATTGCAAACGAACACGATTTGTTCCGAATTCGAACGCTTGGATTTCGTGGCGAAGCATTAGCTAGTATCGCTTCTGTATCAAAAGTAACTTTGCATACGTCAAACGGGGAAAGTGGTACTTTCGTACAAATGGAAGGTGGCCGTCTAACAGAACATCGTGCAGGGTCTCTTAGAAAAGGTACGGATATAAAAATTGATCAATTGTTTTTCAATACTCCTGCTCGTTTAAAGTATATGAAAACCTTGCAAACAGAATTGGGTCATTCAATTGATTTATTAAATCGCTTTGCCCTGAGTTATCCGGGGATTGCTTTTAAACTAGTACATGACGGAAGAATTATTCTTCAAACTTCAGGCAGTGGAGAAATCAAACGAGTATTAGCGGATATATATGGAGTGGCAATTGCTAAAAAAATGGTTCCATTTGAAGGTCAATCTCATGACTACAAAATTTCAGGGTATGCCTCACTACCTGAAATCACGCGGGCCAACAAAAATTACATTTCGTTATTTGTAAATGGGCGTTGGGTCAAGCATTATGCGATTGCCAACACAGTTCACAAAGCGTACCATACGTTTTTGCCACTGGAGAGACAACCGATAGTGGTCATGAACATTGAAGGCGATCCTTATTTAACAGATGTCAACGTACATCCAGCGAAGCAGCAAATTCGGTTAAGTAAGGAAAAAGAATTAATGGAACTTATCCATGAAACACTTCGTCGAACGATTAGCACTGTTGTCCGAGCACCCGTAATCGATAAACCAAAACCGGTTAAACAAGCGCCGACCAGACAATTGGATTTGTGGAAAAGCTCGTTTACAGTACAAGAAGCAAAAGAAGAGCCTGTTCAGCGATATTCAGAAGTTCCGGTAGAACAAGAAAAAGTCGTTGTGCCACAAGATAAAGAACGCGTTCAACAGGATTTTCCGACAATTGAACAAACACCAGCAGTTCAAGAATACGAAGAAGAACAACAAGAACAAGGTCCTCAATTTCCAGAACTTGAAGTGGTTGGTCAAATTCACGGGACGTATATTGTGGCGCAAAGTAACGATGGCTTTTATTTGATCGACCAACATGCAGCGCAAGAACGCATCAAATACGAATACTTCCGTGAAAAAGTCGGAGATATTGATAGTAACGAACGACAAGCATTGTTATTGCCATTAACATTTCACTATAGTCGAGATGAAGCTTTGCGGTTAAAAGATCATTTACCGGTATTAACTGACAGTGGTGTTTTTCTAGAAGAATTTGGAGATACATCGTTTATCGTCCGTGAATACCCAACATGGTTTCCGAAAGGCTTTGAACAAGAAGTTATCGAAGATTTAATCGAACAGATTTTAACAGAACGCAAAGTTGATGTAAAAAAATTGCGTGAAGATGCAGCGATTATGATGAGCTGTAAGCGATCGATCAAAGCGAATCATTTTTTGCAAAAACATGAAATGGAACGGTTGCTAATGGATTTAAAAAAAGCTGAACAACCGTTTACTTGTCCGCACGGTCGCCCAGTTATTATCCATTTTAAAACTTATGACGTGGAAAAAATGTTCAAACGTGTAATGAATTAAGTTTTTAATGTCATGATAAATAAGTTTTTGGGTATAGGATAAAAGAAAGGGTGTAGAAAATGCAAGTATCGAAAAACTATATGCGCGTTTCTGACGGTCACGAACTATACGTTGAATGTTACGAACCAACAAACCCGATTGGTCATGTCCATATTATCCATGGCATGGCAGAACATATAGGACGTTACAAAGAGTTTGCGGAATACTTAGTGTCACGTGGATTTGTTGTATCTGCACACGATCAACGTGGCCATGGGAAAACTGTCGAACGTAACGGCATACAAGGCTATTTTGCAGATCATAATGGTTTTGAACGAGTAGTGGAAGATGCGTATTCAGTTATTCAAGAAGTGCAGCTAGCAACTGGAAGGCTGCCGCTTGTATTGTTTGGCCATAGTATGGGTTCATTTGTGACCCGTCGATATATTCAATTGTATAGTGACTCGGTTCACCGTGTCGTATTGTCTGCAACAGGTGGGGATCCAGGTGTTTCTGGAAAACTTGGCAAAGTTATAGCAGCTGCATCGGCAAAAATGTATGGCAAGCAAGAACAAAGTGAAGCGCTTGGGAAATTAACGTTTGGTAGTTTCAATAAGCCATTTGAACATGAGGAGTCCGCTTACGCTTGGCTAAGTCGAGACAAAGAAATGGTTGCGAAATACGAAGCAGATCCATTATGTGGTTTTGAATCAACCAATCAATTTTATCAGGATCTGTTTTCAGGAATTACTACTGTGAATAATCCTGAAAAAATCGCTCATGTACGCAAAGATTTACCGATTTTACTAATTAGCGGAGCGGTAGACCCAGTAGGCGATAATGGTAAAGGTGTGTTCAACGCAGCCAAACAGTTTAATGATGCAGGAGTGAGTTTAGTCAAAGTATATCTCGTTGAAGATGCACGACATGAATTGCTGAACGAACTGGGGCGACATGATTCCTATCATGTAATTGGCGATTGGATGTGCGGTAATGATTGATGTATTAGCAGTAGTTGGACCAACAGCTTCTGGTAAGACTGCGCTAAGTCTAGAGTTAGCGAAACACTTAAACGGGGAAATCATTAATGGAGATTCGATGCAGATTTACCGTGATATGACAATTGGCACAGCAAAAATTTTGCCGGAAGAGATGGGTGGCATTCCCCATCACTTAATCGATATTAAAGAACCCAATGAAAGTTTTTCGGTGGCTGAATATCAACAATTAGTTCGCGAAAAAATTGCTGAAATTCAATCGCGTGGCAAATTGCCTATTATTGTAGGGGGCTCTGGGCTTTACGTTCAAGGGGTATTATTTGATTATCGTTTCTCAAAAGAAGCTGTTGATCAAGAGCTTCGTGAGAGCTTGAATAAGGAGTTAGAGCAATTCGGTCCTGAATGGATGCATGAAAAATTGCTTAAATTGGATCCGCAAAGTGATATTCATCCAAATAATACGCGCCGTGTTTTGCGAGCTATCGAAATACTAAAGAGCGATCAGCAAAAAGAAGACCGCAATTTAGCCTTGTCCCCAATGTATAACGAAGTCATTATTGGACTAGATATTCCGAGAAGTGTATTGTATGAGCGCATTAATCAACGAGTAGATACGATGCTTGAACGAGGCTTAGTCGAAGAAGTAGAAGCGCTAAGGCAAAGAGGGATTCGCGATGTACAGTCTATTCAAGCAATTGGTTATAAAGAAATTTATAGCTATTTGGATGGACACTGGAGTCTAGAGCTAGCCGTTGAAAAGCTTAAACAAAACTCGCGTAAATATGCTAAAAGACAATTTACGTATTTTAAAAACAAATTGCCGATTTTTTGGATTGATGCATTAGAACAGCCAGAAAAAAATCTCCAGGAAATAATTGCTTTTATGCAGGGAAATGACAGAGACTGTCGAATTGATAAACTTACGGCAAACCAAACGCCAACAGAGAAATAGGGGGATTCACATGAAACCGATCAATATTCAGGATGTCTATTTAAATCAGCTTCGTAAAAATAATATTTATGTTACCGTTTTTTTACTTAATGGCTTCCAACTAAAAGGAATCATTAAATCTTATGATAATTTTACGGTGTTGGTTGAAACTGACGGCAAACAACAATTAATCTACAAACATGCGATTTCAACGTTCTCGCCAGCAAAAGCTGTAGCAATTGAACACGAAGAATAGCAAAGCTTCCGGACTGTTTAGGCAGTCCGGATTTTTTTAGGTTATACCCGTCAGAGTTGCACGGGCACCTGCGCTTTTCTGAATGTCTAGCTCCGGTGCCCAGCTCTTTGGGTCATAAGCCAGCCCAGCTGAATGGCAAAGAACGCCATTCTGCTATTCTGTCTTATGCCCGTCAGAGCTACATGGGCACCTGCGCTTTTCTGATTGACAGCTTGCTTTTTGGGGTATAGGATTTTTGTGTGAGTAAGATTTAAATTCAGGAGGGGTATTGATGAAAACTATTACAGCGGATGAATTGCAAAAACGTGTAGAGTCGGGCGAAGAGTTGAACATCATTGACGTTCGTGAAGATGATGAAGTGGCAACAGGAATGATTCCTGGGGCAAAACACATTCCCCTTGGTGAAATGGAAGAGCGTGTTGGAGAACTAGATGCGCAAAAAGAGTATTATATGATTTGTCGTTCAGGTCGCCGTAGCGAAATGGCTGGTGGGATTTTAGAAACCAATGATATCGATGCAACTAACGTCGAAGGTGGCATGCTAGCTTGGAATGGTGAAACAATCGCATAAGGAAAATTTAAACGGGCCCCTCGGATATACTACCGAGGGGCCCGTTTTCTTAAATCATATGAATTTTACGAGCGGGTAATCTCCATTTAAACGTATACGACAAAATCCGTAAAATTGTGATGAGCACAAACAGTGAATACAACATTAAGTCGGTGTTGGCCGAATCGAAGCTTATAAACAAGCCTGCCAATGCTGCCCATACAGCGTAAATTTCAGATTTTAACACAAGTGGTTTTCTGCCGGCTAACATATCGCGTATAATCCCGCCACCTGAACCCGTTAATACTGCAGCTACAATAATCGCAAACAACGGCAATTCCAGTTCAACGGCATAAATGGCACCTTGCACAGCGAATGCTGATAAGCCGATCGCGTCAAAAAAGTACCCCCAGCGATTCCAATGACCAAGTAATTTATGTGGAAATAAGAAAACGATCGTTATCGAAACAAAAGCCAGTTGGAACATGAATTCCTGTTCCCATAATGCCGAAACAGGCACGCCTATTAATAAATTTCGGATGGCCCCACCGCCAAAGGCTGTGACCACACCAAGAAGATATACGCCAAAGATATCGTATTCTTCCTCCATAGCAATAATTGCGCCGGATACTGCAAAAGCAATCGTGCCGATTGCGCTCAGTACTTCCCAAGCCATAGCCTTTTTCCTCCTCAACATACAACTCTATGAATTGTAGCAGAATTTGACGCTATTTCAAGTCATGCCGCATAATAGAAAGAGAAATTCAAGAGAATGGAGAATTACATGTTAACAACAATTAAAACAATCGAAGAAACAATTCAAAAACAACTGCAATTAGCTGATGAGACGGCTTATATAAATCAGGAAAAAGTTTTGAAGGCTTTTCATAACCAACGTGTTAGCGATCATCATTTTAATCCGTCAACAGGCTACGGATATGATGACGAAGGACGGGATACATTAGAACGCGTTTATGCAGATGTCTTTAAAGCAGAAGCAGCACTGGTACGCCCGCAAATTATTTCAGGGACTCACGCCATTACAATTTCGTTGTTTGGAGTACTGCGCCCGGGCGATGAATTGTTGTATCTGACAGGTAAACCATACGATACATTAGATTCCATCGTTTCCGGAGGAGAAAAAGATACCGGTTCATTAAAAGACTTTGGAATAAGCTATCAGCACGTAGAACTAAACGCTGAGAACAAAATTGATTGGGAGGCAGCTGAAAAAGCCATCAATAGCAAGACGAAAGTAATTGCCATTCAACGCTCGAGAGGTTATGACACACGTCCTTCTTTTACTATAGAAGAAATTGAAGAAATGATTGTCCATATCCGGCGCATAAAACCAGAAGCGATAGTTTTTGTTGATAATTGCTATGGGGAATTTGTCGAAACACAAGAACCAATTGAAGTTGGGGCAGATTTGATCGCGGGTTCGCTCATCAAAAATCCTGGTGGCGGATTAGCTAAAATTGGTGGATATATAGCTGGAAGAAAAGATTTAATCGAAAAATGCGGTTATCGTATGACTTCACCGGGTATAGGTGGAGAGGCTGGAGCGTCACTCAATGCCTTGCCTGACATGTATCAAGGGTTTTTTATGGCACCTCACGTTGTTTCACAAGCATTAAAAGGGGCAATTTTTACTTCCGCGTTATTAGAAGATGCAGGCATGACAACAACGCCTCATTGGAGCGACAAACGCACAGATTTAATCCAATCGGTCTCATTTCAAACTGCTGAACAAATGATTGCTTTTTGCCAAACAATACAAGCTAGTTCACCGGTAAACGCGCAATTCAAGCCTGAACCTGCATACATGCCTGGTTATGAAGACGATGTCATCATGGCGGCAGGTACATTTGTCCAAGGTTCTAGCATTGAACTGACAGCGGATGGTCCGATTCGACCACCATATACGGCATTTGTTCAAGGCGGACTTACATACGAACATGTGAAAATTGCTGTATTAAATTCTGTAGATGCATTGAAAAAACAACAACTAATTTAAATAAAGCTATATAAAAAACTTGCAGAAAATTCACATGTTAGAAAACTTAACATTTCGTTGACAACTAATATAACGTGATGTATGATTTAGAAGTAGTAATTATTTGAAATGAGTGAATCTTATGACGAACCGGGTCAGACGGACAATGCCGCTACTTCCGATCAGTATAGTTATGCAGCTGACGGAATTGACAGCGAGACAAATTCGTTATTACGAAGAGCACAAGCTAATCAGCCCTGCCCGTACAGAAGGCAACAAGCGTATGTTTTCACTAAATGATGTCGATGCTTTGCTTGAGATCAAAGATTATTTGGATCAAGGATTGAACATGGCAGGCATTAAAAAACTTTACGACTTAAAAGAAACCCCTGAAAACGAAAAAGCTGAGCCGAAAAGCTTGAGCGATGCAGAGTTGCGAAAGTTGCTGCATGAAGAATTGAAACACCAAGCCCGTCCATTTGAAAAAGGCGGTTTTAGACAAGGTGATTTATCCCGTTTCTTTAACTGAAATGGGCTTACATATAACATTCATAGGAGAGTGAAGAGAACATGGGCAAGTATTCAAAAGAAGACATTCAACGATTAGTAAAAGAAGAGAACGTTAATTTTATTCGTCTGCAATTTACCGACATTCTTGGGGTCATTAAAAACGTTGAAATACCGACATCCCAATTGGACAAAGCACTCGATAACAAAATGATGTTTGACGGATCTTCAATCGATGGTTTCGTACGCATTGAAGAATCTGATATGTATTTATTCCCGGATCTTGATACGTGGGTTGTTTTCCCATGGATCACAGGTAAAGGAAAAGTAGCTCGTTTAATCTGTGATATTTACAGTGCAGACGGTACGCCATTTGCTGGAGATCCACGTACAAACTTGAAACGTGTATTAAAAGAAATGGAAGAGCTTGGATTCACACACTTCAACCTTGGACCTGAACCAGAATTCTTCTTGTTCAAACTTGATGAACGTGGCGAACCTTCATTAGAACTAAATGACCACGGTGGTTATTTTGACTTAGCACCTATGGACCTTGGCGAAAACTGCCGACGTGACATCGTGCTTGAGTTAGAAGAAATGGGCTTTGAAATTGAAGCATCTCACCACGAAGTGGCACCTGGACAACACGAAATTGACTTTAAATACGCAGATGCTGTAAAAGCATGTGATGATATTCAAACGTTTAAACTTGTTGTTAAAACAATCGCTCGTAAACACGGACTACATGCTACATTTATGCCGAAACCATTATTTGGTGTAAATGGTTCTGGTATGCACATGAACGTTTCGTTGTTTGATGGAGATCGCAATACATTCCTTGACGAAGACGGCGAAATGAAACTAAGTGAAACAGCTTACCAATTCCTTGCAGGTATTTTAGAGCACGCTGAAGGATTTACAGCTATTACAAACCCATTAGTAAACTCATACAAGCGTCTAGTTCCTGGATACGAAGCACCTTGTTACATCGCTTGGTCTGGTCAAAACAGAAGCCCGTTAATCCGTATTCCGGCATCACGCGGCTTGTCTACACGTGTTGAAGTGCGTTCAGTCGATCCAGCAGCTAACCCGTATTTAGCAATGGCAGTACTATTAGGTGCAGGTCTTGACGGCATCCGTAGAAAATTGACTCCGCCAAACCCGGTAGATCGCAATATCTACGCGATGAACAAAAAAGAGCGTGAAGCTGTCGGCATTAAAGACCTACCTGGCACATTGTACGCTGCACTACAAGAGTTACAAACAAATGAAGTCATGACTAAAGCTTTAGGCGAACACATTTTAAATAACTTCGTTGAAGCGAAAGAAATCGAGTGGGACATGTTCCGCACATCAGTACACCCGTGGGAACGCGAGCAATACTTGAAAATGTATTAATAGGAAAACCGTTGGGGCTTAAAGCTCCAACGGTTTTTTTGTTTTATAGAAAGAGTCAAAGAGTTAGCTAGTATATGGAAAAGACCCTGGAATTCATAGTCTTCTAATCTTTTTTTAATTCATTTGCTTCCTTAGTAATTTAGATGTAACAAACTTAGATGGGTAGAACCCCTCTGATTAAGAAAATGGTTTTTCGAAAATCATAAAGCGAAGTAGTAGAAAATCTTAAAGCTCAAGATCTTTATTTAGAGAAATTCCAATTATATGATGGATAAGTAAAAACTTTTGAAAGCCGAATTCATAAGCCTATGAGTATAAGGCATTAAGAGAGTAATCAATAAAGTTTTCATAAAATTCCTTGTAGTAAAAATAAATACTTTATGATATTAGTTTGATTATTATTTAATTTATTTTGTTTGAAAACCTATTTAGAAGGTTTGAAGTCCTTGTCTTAAGGTTATATTAATAGAGTATCCTACAAATTTAATAACTCGTACTGAATTTTCCTTTGTACACGAGAAGGAGGATTTTGTGGGAGGGGATTAAATTGAGGAAGATACAAGGCATTTCAAATTTGGTAACTTATTTGGAATCAGTAAATTATCCTGTGGCTGCAGAGCAAATTACAGAGTTAATGCTAAAAAGAAAAATTCCGCATCGTAAAGCCTATCAGGATATTGTGATTTTTAACTTAGAACACATAGACTGGTGGATCGCGGAGCAGCAGAAACAACAAATAAACGAAAATACTTAAAAAAGACCTCAATTTCCTTTTGTATAGGATTTTGAGGTTTTTTTGGAAACTTTATACACTTCGACTCGTCTACTGTTATAATCAATAAAACAAAGGAGGCGTCGGCCATGCGCTTTTTAATGACAATCATCGTATTTTTGATTTTCTTTTCCTTTGCTGGAATAGGTGTGTATGTCGTAGGTCCAGATCTTTCTACGGAGCGCTTTGCAACAGAAGCGACTGAAAAAATGCGGAGCAATGGTCAGTTGGAAAAAGTTGTGGAGTATGTAGAAAACGATCCGAAAATGCGCCAATACATAGAAGAAGCAGAAATCGCGGAGCCTAAACAACAAACTTTGCCGTTTCAAACGACTGGAGATGCTGCTGGCACGTTGATTAAAAAAGTGGGAATCAGTGACTTGTCTAAGATGAAGTCGGGCGTAGAAGACGGCACCATGACTGCAGAAGAGGTCATTAAAAAACTTGAAGAAAACTTAAGCGAAGAAGAGTTATTAGCTCTTAAAGTTGTTGTCTACAAAGAATTATACAAACAGCAATAGAAACCTAACTATGGTAAACTGAGTCACGAAGAGCGCGATACTTTAAGGGAGGCCATTACATGAAGACGTTTCGAGTTGAGTTCAATTTTGATCAAGAAAACATCATCGTTCATAATGTTCAGGCCATGGATAAAGAATCGGCATTAAGTCAAATTCCATCTAATGGTACTTATGAAATTTCGGACAAAGAAACAGGTTCTATTTACCGGATCACGATTAATTTAGTTAACTATATTAAAGTCAGCGAATTATAGAAGAGTCTTTCTTGATAAGCTGCACGTTAAGGTGCTGCTTATGCGGCATCTTTTTTTAGTTTCTAACAAGGGGGAGTTCGTTTGGAATTTAAAGGTTCAAGTGTTTATGATGAACAAGAGTTTTTGTCGAATTATTTAAAACGAAGAAATCGAGTGGATAGTCCGAATAATAGCATTGAAAAACCCGTAATGTATGACTTACTTGAAGGTGTGCAAGACAAACGCATATTGGATTTAGGTTGTGGAGATGCCGAATTCGGAAAAGAGTTAATAGAGTTAGGAGCGCTTTACTACCAGGGAGTAGAAGGATCTGAACAAATGAGTAAACTAGCATCTCAAAATTTAGAAGGCCTTCAAGGTGAGATTACAAAATCTACGATGGAATCGTTCGATTTTCCGCAAGAACACTTTGATATAGTTACTTCCCGTTTAGCAATCCATTATTTAATAGAGGTAGAAGAGTTCTTCCATAACATTCACAACAGCTTAAAGAGTGGGGGACAGTTTGTCTTTAGTGTTCAACATCCCTTAACAACATCTTCTTTTGAAAGCAAAAAGACAGGTGAAAGAAGAGGGAATTGGATTGTTGATGACTACTTTGTAGAAGGCGAACGACATGAGCCGTGGATAGATAAAATTGTAGTTAAACATCATCGAACAATTGAAAGTTACTTTTTCTCTTTAACGAAAGCAGGATTTACAATTACGGGACTTCGCGAAGGGATGCCAAGACGTCAAGATTTCCATGATGAAGAAGAATATGAACGAAGAAAAAGAATCCCTGTTATTCTAGCCTTTAGTTGTATTAAATAATAAAGTTTCTTGTTTACATAATAAAAATATTAAGTTGAAAAATTACTGTGTTAAAAGTATAAAAAATAGGCATTGGAATAGTTCTATTCCAATGCCTATTTTTACTATAGCAATTTAATCAAAATTCTTCCTAATGGATTTGACGATAAACGCCAACCACTTTACCTAAAATAGAAACTTGATCCACAATGATTGGATCCATTGAAGAGTTTTCTGGTTGCAAGCGGAAATAGTTATCTTCGCGGAAGAAACGTTTAACAGTTGCTTCGTCTTCTGCGGTCATCGCAACAACAATATCTCCATTATTAGCGGTTTGCTGTTGTTTTACCACCACATAATCTCCGTTTAGAATCCCTGCTTCAATCATACTTTCACCCATAATTTCAAGCATGAAAATATGATCATCTTCTGTACCATAGCTTTGAGGTAGCGGGAAGTATTCTTCAACATTCTCAATAGCTGTAATTGGCATACCTGCTGTTACTTTACCGATTAATGGAACGTGCAATACTGGGCTTTTATCAATTAATGCTTCTTCCGTACTGATAACTTCAATTGCTCTAGGTTTTGTAGGATCACGGCGGATCAGGCCTTTACTTTCAAGGCGTGCCAAGTGACCGTGAACGGTCGAACTAGATGCTAGGCCAACTGCTTCTCCAATTTCACGAACGGAAGGTGGATAGCCTTTTAGGCGGACTTCTTCTTTTATGAATGTCAGTATGTCTTCTTGACGTTTAGATACTTTTTTCAACCGTTTCACCTCATTTGAGTAGTTCTACTGGATTTCTACCAATAGTATACCAACTCGGGCTATGAAATGCAAACATAGGTTCGAATTTTATCGTTGACAAAAACACCTGTTCGCATTATTATGAGAACATACATTCCGAACACTTATTCTCAGGAGGCGATTCAGATGACAATCATCCGACAAAATTCTTACCTAATCTTATTCTTTGCTTTAATTATGGTATTTACTTTTTACGTAATTTTGACCCATAATACAAATAGTGTACAAACCAGCCAAGTAAAAATAGAAGAAGGGGATACACTTTGGACACTAGCTGAATCTTTTAGTGGTTCGACTCCCCATCATGAATGGATTGAGGAAATTATGAAAGAGAATAATCTTTCTACCGCAAAAATTATTGCCGGACAATCGCTTAAAATACCCAGTGAACAACTAAATTTTTCTCCAGATGAAACAAGAATATTTGCAGGTGATTCTGAATGAAGAAAAACGCTTTTATTTATTGTCGTGTCAGTACGACAAAAGATACGCAAGAATCTTCACTAGAAAGACAAGAAGAAGAATTGATGAAGTTTGCATTTCAGCAATCCTATAAAGTAGATGGTGTGTTCACTGATCAACATAGTGGATACGAAATGGACCGTGATGGATTATTGGAAATGCTCAACAGCATTAAAACTGAAAAAGTAGAAGCTGTGTTTATACAAGATGAAACACGCTTAGGCAGAGGTCATGCACGCATAGCACTTTTACATGTGATGAAAAAATACGATGTGAAAGTTTATACCTTGTCAGATCAAGGACCCATTGCATTAAACGATATGGACGACATGGTTCTAGAAATACTAGCGATTGTAGAAGAATATCAACGTAAAATACACAATGCCAAAATCAAACGAGGCATGAAACGTGCTGTAGACAATGGCTATAAACCAGAAAGAAATTTAAAAGGCAAAGGAAATCCTGATGGACGGGAACGCCTAGATTTACCTATTGATCAAATTGTGAGCTTAAAGACCAATGGCTTAACGTTTAGTGAAATTGCTGTAACGCTTCAAGGCTTCGGCTATCAGGCAAGTAAAGCTACGGTACATCGTCGCTTTAAAGAATATCAAAGGCTTATGGAAGACTAAACCATTGCAGAAACCCGACTTTTTTTGTACGATATGAAAAGAAGAAAGGTGGATGTGTATGTTATCACCAGACAAATTAAACCGTATTAATCAATTGTCACGTAAGTCGAAAACAGAAGGTTTGTCAAAAGAAGAAGCAAAAGAACAATCTGCTTTGCGCCAAGAGTATTTGCAAACTTTCCGCAAGACAATGCGCGGTACAATTGAAAACGTAAAAGTAATTGACCCTGAAGGAAACGATGTAACACCTGAAAAGGTCAAAAATATTCGAGAGAATAAGTATTTGAATTAAATACTTATTCTCTTTTTCATTGTATTCTTTCCTATAGTTGACTAAACTAGAATAGGATTAAATTTTTGTTTGAGAGAGGATGTTACTATGTCAACCCACGCAGATCAACTTGCAGTAACAACAATTCGTACGCTTTCCATCGATGCTATTGAAAAAGCAAATTCTGGTCATCCAGGATTGCCAATGGGCGCAGCTCCAATGGCGTATACATTGTGGACGAAACACATGAACCATAACCCGAAAAATCCGGACTGGTTTAACCGTGACCGTTTTGTGTTATCGGCAGGACATGGTTCCATGCTTTTATATAGCTTGCTTCATTTAAGCGGTTATGGCTTGGAAATGGATGAAATTAAAAACTTCCGTCAATGGGATTCAAAAACACCGGGTCACCCGGAATTTGGTCACACTGTAGGTGTTGAAGCAACAACTGGACCACTTGGCCAAGGAATTGGTATGGCCGTTGGTATGGCGATGGCTGAACGTCACTTAGCAGCTACATACAACAAAGAAGGCATGAACATCGTAGATCACAACACATTCGCTTTATGCGGAGATGGTGATTTAATGGAAGGTGTTGCGGGAGAAGCAATCTCTCTTGCAGGTCATTTAAAGTTAAATAAATTAGTAGTTCTTTACGATAGCAATGACATCTCATTAGATGGACCACTGGGCAAAAGTTTTTCTGAAAACGTTCAAAAACGTTTTGAGTCATATGGCTGGAACTACTTGCGCGTAGATGATGGCAACGAAATGGGTGATTTGTCTGAAAAAATTGCACAAGCGAAGCAATCTTCAGACAAACCAACATTAATCGAAGTCAAAACAGTAATTGGTTACGGGTCTCCAAACAAATCTGGTAAAGCAGATTCACACGGAGCACCACTTGGTGAAGATGAAATGAAATTAACAAAAGAAAATTACAAGTGGACATTTGAAGAATCGTTCCACGTACCAGAAGAAGTTTATGAAACATTTGAACAAGCTACTCAAGAATTGGGAGCAAAAGCTGAATCTGAATGGAACGAATTATACGCTCAATACGAATCAGCACACCCGGAACTAGCTAAACAATTGCAAATGGCTATTCGTGGGGAACTTCCAGAAAACTTTGATTCAGAATTCCCAACATACGAAGCTGGCAAGAAACAAGCAACGCGTGCTTCGTCTGGAGACATGATCAATGCAATCGCTAAAACGGTTCCGTCATTCTTTGGTGGTAGTGCTGACCTTGCAGGGTCTAACAAAACAAACATCAAAGGTGCAGGCGACTTTGACGCTGAACACCCTGAAGGCCGTAACATTTGGTTTGGTGTTCGTGAATTCGCAATGGGTGCTGCATTAAACGGTATGGCACTTCACGGTGGACTACATGTATTTGGTGGAACGTTCTTCGTCTTCAGTGACTATGTTCGTCCAGCGATTCGCTTAGCTGCTTTAATGGGTCTTCCTGTAACATACGTGTTCACGCATGACAGTGTAGCTGTAGGGGAAGATGGTCCAACGCACGAGCCGGTTGAACATTTAGCTTCTCTACGTGCAATGCCAAACTTGAGCGTTGTCCGTCCTGCAGATGCAAACGAAACAAAAGCGGCATGGCGTTTAGCGTTAACAGCTAAAACAACACCAACTCTTTTAGTTTTATCGCGTCAAGATTTACCGATTTTAGAAAACAGCGGGGAACTAGCAGAAGCAGGCGTTGAAAAAGGCGCTTATGTAGTATCGCCTGTTGAAAACCCACAAGCATTGTTGTTAGCGACTGGATCTGAAGTTGGTTTAGCTGTTGCAGCTCAAAAGCAATTGGCTGAAGAAGGCATCAATGTATCTGTTGTTTCAATGCCATCATGGGATCGTTTCGAAAAACAAGACAAAGAATACAAGCAATCTGTTATTCCGAAAACTGTTAAAAAACGTCTAGCGATTGAAGTAGGTACTTCATTCGGATGGGATCGTTATACAGGTGACGAAGGCGATATTCTAGCAATCGATCGTTTTGGCGCAAGTGCACCAGGCGAACGCATTATGGAAGAGCTTGGATTTACTGTTGAAAACGTTGCAAACAAAGTGAAAAACTTGATTAACGAACAGTAAAATGAGGAATGGGAGCAGTTATGGCTCCCATTTTTTTATTATTTTTCTACTTATGGTCACAATACTTTTTTTATAGTATAATCCATTGTGGTGCACTACTTATTTACGCAACACGAAGGAGGTAACAAGAATGGATACATGGATCTGGATCGTAATCGTTATCGTGGCTTTACTCGCAGGTGTTGCACTTGGATTCTATATCGCACGTCGATATATGATGAAATATTTGCAAGATAACCCACCAATCAATGAAGAAATGCTACGAATCATGATGATGCAAATGGGACAAAAACCGTCTCAGAAAAAAATCAATCAAATGATGTCTCAAATGAATAAAGCATCAACTAAACCAAGAAAAAAAAGTTAAAAAATAAAAAGTACTCTCCGGAGTGCTTTTTTTATTTTGTCGTAGTTTGCTATTAGATTTAACGAGAACGGGTATTGTGGCAATAAGTACCCATATTCACGTTATAACTAAAGGAGGAATGCAAAATGGCAGAAAATGAAGAGTTGAAGTTTTACTTGCCGGTCATAGAAGAAGATAAAAAAGAGGCAGGAAAGTTTCATCTTGAAAATGAGCGTGTTAAAAAAGCATTTCCGGTTTCTTTGGATAAGATTCAAGAATTGGTGCAAGATATGACAGATTACAACTTAGACACGATTGAGCTGCATGTTACAGGTATTGTGAAAAGTGGACCCATTACTGAGTTATTTATTGGTCTAGAGGGAGAAGCTGGCATGAAGTTAGTTTTAAACAGAAATAAAAACACATAAGAAAAGCACTCCGCGGAGTGCTTTTCTTATGTGCTGGTAAAATTAACTGAAGAAGACATTGGAATTTTTTTCTGATTAGGCGTTAAAAGTCCATATTTCATTAAAAATTCTGCTACGGTTTCTTCATATTCTTCTGGGTTTTTGTTGAAAGATTGGGCATGTGCACCTTCAGAAAACAGCTTCAACTCTTTTGGACCTTGTTTTAAGGCGAAAAGTTCTTCGCTCATTTTAGGCAAAACAAAATCATCATTGATGCTGTGTATAAAAAGTACGGGATTCTTAATGTTTTTAACGGTTTCTCGAGGCGATACTGTAGAAATCGAATACCCATCACGCATTTTCATGAAAAGACTTGCGAGTCTTAATGCTAAAGTCGTGCGTAAAGGTGTCGTCGTTCGCATGACGTGCAGAATTTGTTCGGATATATCGGAATATGCACAATCGGAAATATAGAAATTTGCGGTATCCTCCATACCGCCGTACAAAAGAGTAGTCGCGGCTCCCATTGATTCACCGTGTATGCCGAAAAATAAATCGGGTCCCACGTGTAGCTCGAGTGCCTTTACAACCGCTTTTAAATCGAGTTTTTCAAAATGCCCAAAACTGGTAGTTTTCCCGCCGGAATCGCCGTGTCGCCGATGATCGTAAACGACCGAGTTAAATCCCAAATGTTCGAACATCCGAGCGAATCTAAAAGAATTCACTTTTGATTCCGTGACTCCGTGACAAATGATGACATACCGGTTTGTGTTATGAGGTTCCAAAAAAATAGCTTTAATCGGATAACCGTTGTCTGATTCGACCCACTGTTCACTTTTTGGCACGTTTGCATACCAGGCCTCGTCATAGCGTTTCGCCGTAATTTCTCTCTCCAAAATTAATTGATCATCTTTTTTCTTTACATACATGATTCGATTGCTGGCGATGATTCCTACGACGGTAGCCGATGCGGTTAAAACACTAGAAACAATTGCTGAAGTCCAGATTAATCTTTTCTTCATCGCGTTAGCTCCTTAAGATTGATTTTTGTATAACGTGTACATGCCTGTCGTAACCGGATTTGTTACGTGAGGCTCTATTTTTTCGATAGCTGCACAAAGAAGGTCTAAATCAATTCCTGTTTGTATGTTCATCCGGTGAAGCATATTAACAACGTCTTCCGTCGCTACATTGCCTGTTGCTCCCGGAGCAAAAGGACAGCCGCCTAAACCGCCTGCAGAGGCATCGAAACGGGTAACACCTGCTTGCAAGGCTGAAACGATATTAGCTAAAGCCATTCTTCGTGTATCGTGAAAATGAGCGGTCATCATCACTTGTGGAAATTCATTAACAAGTTTTGTAAATAAATCATAACTTTCTTTCGGACTAGCCATTCCAATTGTGTCTGCCACACTCAATTCGTCGATACCCCAATCGACAAATTCACGACAAAGATCAATTGTCGCTTCAGGCGAAATAGCGCCTTCAAAAGGACAGTAAAACGCAGTAGAAATGCAGGCGCGTACAAAAATCCCTTGTTTTTTTAAATCAAGAATGAGCGGCTTTAAGGCAGCCATACTTTCTTGTGTCGTTTTATTAATATTTTTTTGATTAAACGTATTAGAAACACCTACAAAAACAGCAAGTGATTGTGCACCAGATTCGAGAGCAGTATGAATGCCTCGTTTGTTCGGAGTTAACACAAACTGTCGACCCATTTTTTCTGTCCTGGCGACTATGTCTTGAGAATCTGCCATTTGAGGCACCCATTTTGGCGACACAAATGAAGTTAGCTCCATTTCTTGGATGCCCGCTTTTTGTAAAGCACTGATAAATTGAAGTTTATCCTCTGTTTGAACAAGTTTTGCTTCGTTTTGAAGACCATCTCGTGGCCCAACCTCGATAATCGTAGCATTTTTTGGTAAACTGAACATAGTATCCCCCCTATTATCTATTGTATAGAGGAGTGGGATGAAAGAGCAACTAGCAAACAATCATTCAAGGGGGAAATTTCATGTCACAAGAAATCGTTATTGTAAGCGCTGTCCGAACTGCAGTTGGATCATTTCAAGGGTCACTTAAAGATGTTCCAGCTACAAAATTAGGGGAAATCGTGATTAAAGAGGCATTAAAACGTGCAAGCATTCAACCAGACCAAGTCTCAGAAGTTATTATGGGAAATGTACTCCAAGCAGGACTTGGTCAAAATCCGGCTCGTCAAGCGTCAATTAACGCAGGACTTCCGGAAACGGTGCCAGCAATGACCATCAATAAAGTGTGTGGTTCTGGATTAAAATCTATCCAATTAGCTTACCAAGCAATTTATGCAGGAGATGCAGAAATCGTGGTAGCGGGCGGAATGGAAAATATGAGCCGAGCACCTTATTTAATGGAAAATGCACGTAGCGGTTTCCGTATGGGAGATCAAAAAGTTGTCGACAGCATGCTTGTTGATGGATTGACATGTGCATTTAATGACTATCATATGGGTGTTACAGCAGAAAATTTATGTAGCCGATATGATATTACGCGAGAAGAGCAAGATAAATTCGCGGCGCGTTCACAAGCGCGTGCAGCGGCTGCAATTGAATCGGGACGCTTTAACGATGAAATCGTACCTGTGGAAATTCCCCAACGCAAAGGAGACCCGATCGTCTTTAAAACAGATGAATACGTGAAGAGCAGCTCGAACGAAGAAAAGTTAGGGAAATTGCGTCCGGCGTTCAAAAAAGATGGCAGCGTAACGGCAGGGAATTCGTCAGGCATTAACGACGGCGCAGCTGCAGTTGTTGTGATGTCAAAAGCGAAAGCTGAGGAACTAGGATTAACACCGCTTGCGACAGTTGTATCAAGTGGAACAGCAGGAGTGGACCCAGCTGTTATGGGAATTGGTCCTGTACAAGCAGTGAAAAATGCGTTGACTAAGGCGAATATGTCACTAGGTGATATTGAGTTGATCGAAGCGAACGAAGCATTTGCGGCTCAGTCAATTTCTGTTGATCGTGAATTAGAATTTAACCATGATATTTTAAATGTTAATGGTGGAGCGATTGCGATTGGTCACCCGATTGGTGCAAGTGGTACACGCATCTTCGTTACGTTATTGCACGAAATGATTAAACGTGATGCGAAGACAGGTCTTGCGACTTTATGTATTGGTGGCGGCCAAGGAATCGCAACTGTCATTAAACGTTCTTAAGGAGAGAAAACCTGTGGCTAAAAGAAAAGAAGAAACTAACGGTTTATTTTCAGAAGACATGTTGTCAAAATTGAAAGAAACAAAAAAAGAACTGCTCAAAGAAGAACAAAAATTAGAAGAAGAAAAAGAAGCCCAGCGCTTATTCGAGCGGAAAGAACGTGAGAAGAATTTGTCGTTCGCGGAATTGCTAGAACGTCATGGTGATAAAAGGAATAAGTTTTAATGTGAATGATTGATATAAAACTTAAAAAAGGAGCCTGCAAATGCAGGCTCCTTTTTCTCATTGCTTATTAGTGTAAGTTAATGCTCTGTCCATAAAGACGGCGAACTCGGCTCTAGTGACATCGGCTTTTGGATTGAACTTCCCATCGGGTGAACCGACAGTAATTCCTGCAGCGTATAATGCATCAATATATGGATCGGACCATCCGTTTGGATCAACGTCTGGGAATTTGTGAGACCCTTTTGCATTGATATCAAATGCCACTACAAGTACTTTTGCCATTTCTTGGCGTGTAAGCATACCGGCAGGGCGGAATTTGTTGTCGTATCCTTCAACAATGCCAGCTTGCTGAGTTGCCATGATTGGTTCGAAATATTTATAGCCTACAGGAACATCGCTAAACAATTTGTATGGTGGTTTGCTTTTCAGTTCTGGTAAAGCACGTGTGAACATTAGCGAAACGTGTTGTCTTTCAATGCTATTTCTCCATTTAAACGTTTTGTCTGGGTAACCTTGAATAATTCCTTTGCCAGCCATACGTTCAATTGCTTCGTATGCCCAGTCAGGTTTTTCGGGTGTAACATCTGGGAATGTAGGTTTAGATGGTTCTGGCTCTGGCTCTGGTTCCGGCTCTGGCTCTGGCTCTGGTTCTGGATCAGGTTCTTTTACGCCAGTTGTAAACTGGTAAACTGGGGATTTTTCATTTTCTCCAGCAGCATTAATCATAGTTATATACCATTGATAGTTTGTTTTTTCGTTCAGGCCTTTCCATTGAACAGTAGCTTTATCGCCTGATTTTACATTTTTAACTTGTCCAATCGTTTGATCTGTGTAGATATTAACTGCTAAGTAATCTGTCTCAATTTGTCTTGGATTTGGTTTAGCTTCGACATCAGCTAAATCAAAATTAGCAGTAAAGCTTTCTTTCGCTGGGTCAAATTGATCGAAATCGTAATCGTTTAGATATGGAGAATACGAAACGAAATCTAACGTTTCATCCGTTGGATCGAATGTCAGCAAACGCAAATAACCTTGTCCACGATCAGGAGGGAGATTACCTTGGTGATTTGCTAGAACTTCTAACACTTCACGATTTGTGCCATCTGCATTCTCAACTTGTTTTACACGATAATTTGCACCGTGATGGTGACCGCTAAGAACCATTTTGACATTTTCGTTAGGGTTAACAATTTCTCTATTAACAGTTCGAGCAGTATCAGTTACATATTGATTTAAAGAGTTAATGTTTTCGTGCATACCAACAATTGCATTGCGATCAGCATGTTGTTTTAACACTTTATTTGCCCAGTCTACAGTTTCTTGTGATCCGTCTTTTCCGAAACCAAGATAAAGCATAATGAAATCATGATCTCCAAATGAGAATAGATCGTAATGATTTTGATTTTCCTCGTTCATGGCTTCTCCAAACCAAGGTTTATCTTTAAAACGATCGACTCCTGCATATTGTCCGAAGCGTGAATAATCATAAATTTTTTGTGTGCGATCTGGCATGACATCTCTATTTCCTGCAAGAACGCCATAAGGTATATTAGCGGCATCCATTCGGTCTAGATTCGTTTTTGCGATTTCCCATTGTTCAATTTCTTCGTACCGATTGATAAGGTCACCTGTATGCATGGCATACTCAAATTTCCCTTTTTTAAATTCAGCTATCATCCAGTCAGTCATAGATGTCCAAATTTCAGGGTAATCTTCTGCATAGTACTGGGTGTCAGTAAACCATAACATTGTAAAGTCTTTGTCATTAGAGTTCGTCACAGTTCCAGAATCATGAACCATCGCTTGAACTTGGCCGTCTCTTACAAACCTATCAACTTCTATTTCGGCTGACAAAGTTATTTCTTTACCTTGAGCATTCCCTTCTTTTTGGCTTAAGGCTACCCAATTCCCAGCTTTATAGTCCCATGCCGATAAGTTCGCTAAGCCATTTGCTAAGGTTTTGCCTTCCCAATAAATCTCAATTACATTTCCGGCGGCCATGTTTTTAGATACATCAACGACAAAACGTTGAGAGGGGAAACCATTATTGCTTTTAGTAATCGCTGTTTTGTTGTCATTAGCGGCAATGGCCTCGATTTTAGTACCCGTTAAAGGAGTTGCGTCTGTTTGAATAGCAACAGAGATAGGATTCTCAACAGAGTCATTTTCAAAAGCTGTCATGCTCTTACTACTAGCAAAGTCGTATTTGTAACCTTGTTTAAAGTCGACTGTGTTAATAGTTTCTCCTGAAGCGTTTTTAATAATCGCTTCTAACGTTGGATTCAAACTGACATCTGCTGCATAGTCAGCGGGTTTTACATTGCTTGGGTCTTCAAAAGTAGTGGCTGCTAATGGTGCCAAACTGGCATTGGTTAGTACTAATGTTAATACAGCAGCAGTAGTAAAAATCTTCTTTATCATTTTTCATCCTCCTTTAATGGGTATTGCATCCAATCTGTGAAACCTTTTTTCCTTACGACAATAAGGGTACTATTACCTATAGAATTCCTTCCTTGTTTTAATAATTCACTTAAAAGTGATTCTATCTATTCATAATAACAAAGAAAAATTAAAAAACAACTTATTTTTCCATATTTTTAGAATATTTAGTGTTCTTTTTTCATTTTGTTGACATAGACTATTGTCACTACTAGGTTTTAAGAATTTTTTTAATTTATCTTAATTGGAAATTCTAAATAATTATCGCTTCACCTTTTAAGCAAATACAAATAGGCATAGAGCTCCGTTAAAAATTGGAGGTCTATGCCTATTGTGAATTTTGTTAACATATGTCGCCAAAACGTTTAGTTTCGATGTTCTTTATAAATATCTTGACGTGTTACGGTTTTTGCTTGTTCTATTTGATCTTGTGAGACAGTGGATTCATAAGCTTTTATGGTCGATTTGATTTGTTCTGGAGAGCTTGCACCCGTTACTACTGCTCCAATCGCTTTGTGCTGCAAGACGCTATGGAGTGATAAAGCATGTAGATTGTCATGAATGTTCATAAGCTTTTGTAATGTGTGTTTTAATTCTTCTGACTCGTAAGTTAAATAGCCACCGGTTTTATTTGCACGCTCAAGTCCTTCAGCGGTTAGCAAACCTTTTGCTAATGTGCCGCGCGTCATCACGGACCTACCTGATTGATGTATACTATCAAGCAGCTCTTCTGGGCGGCGGTCTAGTAAGCTATATTGCATCATAATAGAAGCAATCTCGCTTTCTGTTAAAAATCGATTGATCACATTTGGCCGAATTGATGAAATCCCATAAGCGCGTATTAAACCTTCTTTTTTTAATTCTTCAAAAGCTTCAATGGTTTCTAAAGAGTTGTCGGTGATCATGCCTCCGTGCAATTGATACAAGTCGATATAATCTGTTTGCAATCGTTTTAAACTTGTGTGAATTTGCTTTTTAATGTAGTCCTTAGTTGGGTTCCACTGGACTTCGTCTGAATCTGGATCCCATTGGTTACCTACTTTAGTGGCGAGGATGACATCATTTCGATGATGCTTTAATACCTTGCCGACAACTTTTTCGTTTTCCCCTTTGTCGTATAAGTCTGCCGTATCGAAATAATTAATCCCGTGAGCAATTGCTTCATCAACAACACGTCCCGCTTCTTTTTCGTTAGTTGGTAAAGACATGCAGCCAAAGCCAATTTCACTTACTTCAAGTCCACTTTTTCCTAATTGTCTTTTCTTCATCTTTTCCCACCTCATTTAGTCTGTCGTCTCTAATATGGTATACTTTTTGTCAGAGAAACCACAAATGAAAAGAGGGTTCCAATGAAGAAGTTTGAAGAAAAAACAATTCATTCCAATCGTTTATATGAAGGAAAAGTGATTAATCTAAAAGTAGACGATGTATCACTTCCAAATGGCCATACGTCAAAACGCGAATTGGTTGAGCATCCAGGGGCAGTTGCCATTATTGCAATTACACCTAATAACAAAATAATTCTTGTAGAGCAGTATCGTAAAGCGCTAGAACGATCTTTAGTTGAAATTCCAGCTGGTAAGCTCGAACCAGGCGAAGCTCCTGAAACGACTGCCATGCGCGAATTAGAAGAAGAAACAGGATATACTGCAGAAAAGTTAGTAAAACTTCAAACGTTTGCGACTTCTCCAGGATTTGCGGATGAAGTGGTTCATTTGTTCGTAGCGGAAGGTTTAAGCAAAGCAACAAATGGAGCAGTTTTAGATGACGATGAGTTTGTCGAATTGATGGAAGTTACATTAGAAGAAGCAGAGCAAATGGTAATAGATGAAAGAATTTATGATGCCAAAACTGCGTTTGCTGTGTTGTGGGCAAAACAACGATTATCAATTGAGAATTGAAACTATTATCACTTTATAACGATTATCAATAAACAATGAATAGTATTGTTGTAATTGAGAACTCCCTTTTGATATAATAAAGGCAGTTTGAGGGAGGGCGTCGCATGGAAACTAGAATCGACCGCATAAAAAAACAATTACACGCTGCGAGTTACAAATTGACGCCACAGCGTGAAGCAACAGTTCGAGTTTTGTTGGACCATGAAGAAGACCATTTGAGTGCGGAAGACGTCTATCTTTTAGTAAAAGACATTGCACCAGAAATTGGATTGGCAACAGTATACCGGACATTAGAACTTTTAACGGAATTGAAAATTGTCGACAAAATAAATTTCGGTGATGGTGTGTCACGATATGATTTAAGACAAGAAGGTGCGGCACATTTCCATCATCATCTTGTGTGTTTGGAATGTGGAGCGGTAGACGAGATACAAGAAGATCTTTTAGAAGATGTGGAGAACATAGTAGAGAAACGCTGGAATTTCCAAATTAAAGACCACCGTCTTACTTTCCATGGCATCTGCTGGCGCTGCAACGACAGCAATTCTCAAAATCCATCAGAATAACTGATGCCAACAAGGACGGCCCATACTGGCCGTCCTTTTATTGTGGGAAAACCCATATGTATACGTAGCAGGTGAAGGAGGCAGACACATGAATTTTGGCAAAGATGCACTCGATGATTATATACATTTTTTACGTGTTGAAAGACAGCTTGCGGATAATACATTATCGTCTTATGAACGCGACTTGAAAGTATATTTGCAGTATTTAAAAGAAGTAGAGCAATTAGAGTCTTTGAAAAAAGTAGAACGTGTGCATATATTAAATCATTTACGTCATTTAAAAGAAACAACTAAAACGCCACGAACAGTAGCGCGCCATATATCTTCAATTCGTTCTTTTCATCAATTTATGATTCGTGAACGAATCGTTGAAACGGATCCAACTGTTCACTTGGAAATGCCTCAAATGGACAAAAAATTACCGAACATTTTATCTATTGAAGAAGTTGATGCATTAATACAAGTACCAGCAACCAATAAAGCGAATGGCTTACGTGATCAAGCGATGTTGGAATTATTGTATGCGAGCGGAATGCGTGTCAGTGAATGCATTAATCTTGATATAGAAGATGTGCATTTAACGATGGGTTTTGTCCGCTGTACAGGTAAAGGTGGAAAAGAACGAATTATTCCTCTAGGCAAATCTGCTTTAACATCTTGTCAAACCTATCTAGAGCAAGGACGGATAGATTTAGTGAAAAGTGGCGAAAAGACAGATGCCCTATTTATCAATCAACGAGGCAAACGCTTAACTCGTCAAGGGTTTTGGAAACTTCTAAAGCAACACGCCCAAAAAGCAGGTATACAAAAAGAGTTAACACCGCATACACTGCGTCATTCTTTTGCGACACATCTATTAGAAAATGGAGCGGATATTCGCGCGGTACAAGAAATGCTAGGTCATGCAGATATATCTACAACTCAAATTTATACGCATGTGAGTAAAACGCGCTTAAAGGACGTTTATTCTCAATTCCACCCACGTGCATAAAAAAGGTCTGACTTCCGACAATAGTAGTAACTGTGGTAAACTAGAAGCAAAATAAGGAGGAATACTTATGACGACACAACCATTTAAACGCGTTCATTTAGTAGTATTAGATTCAGTGGGCATTGGAGAAGCACCAGACGCTGAAGCATATGGAGATAAAGGTTCAGATACACTTGGACATATTGCAGAATCTGTAGGCGGATTGAACATGCCGAACATGGAGAATTTAGGACTAGGAAACATCGTTTCTGTGAAAGGGCTTGCAAACGTAGATTCCCCAGCTGCTTATTATGGGAAATTGCAGGAAGCTTCAGTCGGAAAAGATACAATGACTGGGCATTGGGAAATTATGGGCTTGAATATTGATACGCCGTTCAAAGTGTATCCGGGCGGCTTTCCAAAAGAATTAATCGAACAACTTGAAGAAAAAACAGGTCGTAAAGTAATTGGTAATAAACCAGCAAGTGGAACGGAAATTTTAGATGAGCTTGGTCAAGAACATATGGAAACAGGCGCAATTATCGTCTACACTTCAGCAGATCCTGTGTTACAAATTGCAGCTCATGAGGAAATCATTCCGTTAGAAGAACTTTACCGCATTTGTGAAATTGCACGTGAATTGACATTGGCTCCTGAATATTTAGTAGGCCGTATAATTGCGCGTCCATTTCTTGGTGAACCTGGAGCATTCAAGCGAACATCAAACCGTCACGACTATGCTTTAGCGCCATTTGATCGTACAGTTATGAACGAGTTAAAAGATGGTGGAAAAGATGTGATCGCGATTGGGAAAATCGATGACATTTATAACGGAGCCGGTGTAACAAAAGCGATTCGCACAAAAGATAATATGGATGGCATGGATAAACTAGTACAAGTTGTAAAAGAAGATTTTAATGGATTAAGCTTTTTGAACTTAGTTGATTTTGATGCACTTTATGGTCATAGAAGAAATCCTCAAGGGTATGGAGATGCGTTAGAAGCGTTTGATGTACGTCTTCCAGAAGTATTAGAAAACATGCAGCAAGATGATTTGTTAATCATTACAGCTGATCACGGAAATGACCCGACATTCCCAGGGACAGACCATACACGTGAATATGTACCGCTTTTAGCTTACTCTCCACGTTTTACAGGCGGAAAAGAGTTGGAAACAGGTAAAACTTTTGCTGACATCGGTGCTACGATTGCTGAAAACTTCTCAGTAGAAATGCCTAAATTCGGTACAAGCTTTTTATCTCGCATTAACCAATAAGTATACAACTGAAATGCAATTTAACTGCGCGAAAATTAAATGGAGAAGGCGGTAATAGGCATGAGAATGGTAGACGTAATCGAAAAGAAACGAGATGGCAGTGAGTTATCAACAGAAGAAATTAAGTTTGTTATTACGGGATATACAAATGGTGAAATTTCTGATTACCAAATGAGCGCTTTCCTAATGGCGGTTTATTTTCAAAATATGACAGAACGTGAACGTGCAGACTTAACAATGGCGATGGCAGAGTCGGGCGACCAAATCGACTTATCAGCTATTGAAGGCATCAAAGTCGACAAGCATTCTACGGGTGGTGTTGGCGACACGACAACTTTAGTTTTAGGACCACTAGTTGCTGCGTGTGGGGTTCCGGTTGCTAAAATGAGCGGGCGCGGACTTGGTCATACCGGTGGAACAATCGATAAATTAGAAGCAATCGATGGTTTCCACGTTGAACTTTCAACAGAAGATTTTATCAAACAAGTAAATGATCATAAATTAGCGGTAATCGGACAAAGTGGAAACTTGACTCCTGCTGATAAAAAAATGTATGCGTTGCGTGATGTAACAGGTACTGTTAACAGCATTCCGTTGATTGCAAGTTCAATTATGAGCAAGAAAATTGCAGCCGGAGCGGATGCTATCGTGTTAGATGTGAAAACTGGCGAAGGTGCATTTATGAAAACGCCGGAAGACGCGAAAGAACTAGCGCATGCTATGGTTGGAATCGGCAATGCAACCGGTAGAAAAACAATGGCGATTATATCTGATATGAGCCAACCTCTTGGATTTGCTATAGGAAATGCATTGGAAGTTAAAGAAGCCATTGAAACGCTTCAAGGCAATGGACCAGAAGATTTAACTGAATTGTGCATGGTACTTGGCAGTCAAATGGTCGTTGTTGGCGGAAAAGCAGAAACACTTGAAGAAGCGCGCACTATGTTAGAAAAAGTCATTGAAAATGGACAGGCTTTAGAAATGTTCAAGCAATTTATTAAAGATCAAGGTGGAAATCCTGCAGTAGTAGACGATGTCACATTATTGCCACAAGCTAAGTTCGTAACGGAAGTCTCTTCAAAAGAAGAAGGCTATATTTCATTTATGGAAGCAGATGAAATTGGAACAGCTGCAATGGTACTTGGTGCAGGGCGTGCAACAAAAGAATCGGAAATTGATTTGGCAGTTGGAATCGTTCTTCGCAAAAAAGTAGGAGACTTCGTAAAAGAGGGAGAGTCAATTGCTACAATTTACTCGAATACAGAAGAGCTCGCAGAATGTTCAAAAATGATATATAATAGTATCGAATATACAAGTGAACCGGTTGAGAAAATCAAACTGATTTCAGCTTTGATAACCGATTGACAAAAAATCTTGCTGGGTAATTGCTCAGCAAGATTTTTCTTATAAAGCTATTATCAGGAGGGGTTTTTATTGCATTTATATGGCACACAAACAATTAATGACCAAGGGCATTTAACAATCGGTGGAACGGATTCAGTAGAGTTGGTGGAAAATTACGGCACACCTCTTTATGTTTACGATATTCAATTATTCCGCGATCGCGCTAAAGCTTTTCAAGAAACGTTTGAGAAAGCAGGAATTGGCTACCAAGTGGCTTATGCTAGTAAGGCTTTTTCGACGATTGCGATATACCAAGTAGCAGCAGAAGAAAAGTTGTCATTAGATGTAGTTTCTGCAGGTGAACTTTATACCGCTGTTAAAGCAGGATTCCCGGTTGAAAAAATTCATTTTCATGGCAATAACAAAAGTATGGAAGAATTACAAATGGCTTTTGAAGTGGGGATTGGCTGCATCGTAGTCGATAACTTTTATGAAATCGAGTTGTTGAAAAAACTCTCTGAGAAATTAAAACAACCTATGAATATTTTGTTGCGTGTTACTCCAGGCATTGAAGCTCATACACATGATTATATTACTACAGGTCAAGAAGATTCGAAGTTTGGTTTTGATTTGAAAAATGGTCAAGCAGACCGTGCATTTGAACAAACATTTGACCACAATTATTTGAACTTATTAGGTCTTCATTGTCATATCGGCTCACAAATCTTTGATACAGGTGCATTTCAATTGGCATCTGAAAAGCTAATGCAGAAAATGGCAAGTTGGAAAGAGCAATTCAATTATACCTGTCCTGTTTTAAACCTTGGTGGAGGTTTTGGAATTCGATATACAGAAGAAGACACGCCACTTGAACCAGCTGTTTATGTTGAACAAATGATTGAAACAGTAAAACAAACAGCAAATGCTTCTGGATACCCAATTCCTGAAATTTGGATCGAACCAGGCCGTTCGTTAATAGGTGACGCTGGAACGACGCTTTATACAATTGGGTCAACAAAAGAAGTGCCTGGCACTCGGAAATATGCGGCAGTTGATGGAGGCATGTCTGACAATATTCGCCCTGCTTTGTATGGTGCGAAGTATAGCTCGGTAATTGCAAATAACGCAAATGCTCAATTAACTGAGCAATATACGATTGCAGGAAAATGCTGTGAATCTGGAGACAAACTTATTGAACAAGCAGAGCTACCAGCTGTAGCAGCGGGAGATATCTTGGGGATCTTCTGTACCGGAGCTTATGGGTATTCAATGGCGAGTAATTATAACCGGATAGCACGACCAGCTGTTGTTTTTGTCGAAAACGGCGTATCACAGCTTGTGGTAAAACGTGAAACAAATGACGATTTGATCAAACAAGACTTACCTTATTCACAAAAGGCTGCACAAGAATGAGAAAAGGAAATGTCGTATTGCTATTATTTCTACTAGCAATGGCTATTGGCTGGGGAATTGTTTACTGGTTTTTCTTCGCAGAAAATGTCATTAGCGGCTAAAAAAGGCTCTCTTGAGTTATCAGGAGATTTATAGTAGTATGGTAAAAGCCGCTTTAAGACGAAAATGAGGGATTTAAATATGTTATTCAGATATAAGAAATCATTCGAAAAGATTGCAATGGGGCTAATGTCGTTTATGCCGAAAGAGCGAGAGCTGAAAAAACTTCAGCAAACCATGCATATTTATGAAGAAAATCCGGATTGGCAATTGTTCCTTTGGAAAAAAGAAGATGATTTTGTTGGGTTGTTAGGGCTGAAAGTAGAAGAAGAGTCATACACCATCCATCACATATCAGTAAATCCTTCACATCGTGGAGAAGGCATTGGTCATGAAATGATCGGGAAAATTCAAGATATGATGCAAGATCGAGAGATGCGTGCAACAGAAGAAACCGATGCTTTTCTAAAAAAATGCCCAGTAAAAAAAGGCGACCTTTAAGTTAAAGGTTTCGCCTTTTTTTTTGTTCGCGCAAACTAATGATTGAAGATCGATCACGAAGTCTGTGCTTATGCATGAGGAAATAAGGATCTTGTTGTGGTAAAGGATTTTCGCTACAGTATGCCTCAACTGCTTTTTTCAACTCATCTGAAACTACAGGGATTTCCTGTATAACAAAAGGTTTGCGTTCTGTAACGGCTTTTATCGAATACGTTAATATGCCAATCAGTTTTTCGTGATCAAACCCCTCGACCCATACGCCTCCTGGAGCTAACTTAACTTTGGCACGGATAAACGATCGCAGTGCACCGGGATAATTGCTTCTTCTCCAGTGGTACATACCGACGGCTAATTGGATCCAGCCGGTAAGAGGATGCATTTTATCTTTTGGTGCAACTAATTTCCAGTAGTCCTCGCCAACTTCATGACATTCAAAAAAATCTTTTTCGAGATTGAAATTAACGATGTACTGGATAAACAGTGGATGTTGAAGTGGATGCATTTTGATCCCCTTTCTACTATAATAAAGAATAATTGCCCATCAATCGGGATAAATGAGTATTTTAACAGTCAGGTGGTCTAGTTATGTCTTATGAAGTGAAAGTAGAGGCCTTTGAAGGTCCTCTTGATTTATTATTGCATTTAATCCACCGTTTGGAAATTGATATTTACGATATTCCAGTTTCACAGATTACTTCACAGTATATGGAACACATACGTGCGATGCAAGTCCTTGAACTAAATGAAGCGAGCGAATACCTTGTTATGGCGGCAACTTTACTTGCAATAAAAAGTAAAACGCTATTACCGGTTCATGAAGGAGAAATGGACGAAATTGAATATGAATTTGATGAACAGGACCCACGAGAAGAATTGGTGTCTCGACTCATAGAATACCGAAAGTTCAAAGATGCTTCAGAAAATTTAAGAGAACTTGAAAGCAATCGTTCCATAATCTATACAAAAGCACCAATGGATTTATCGGATATTCAAGTTGTTTTACCTGATGATCAAGTCAATCTAGAAGTAAATGCATACGATATGCTTGGGGCTTTTCAGAAAATGCTGCGTCGCAAGCAATTAAAAGCACCGCTATCAGCACGAATTGCCAGACAAGAGATTTCGATAAAGCAACAAATGACTTCCATTGTTGATCAGTTGAAATTGTCAAAAGGCCGTACATCTTTCAGTGATTTATTTCCTTCGGACGATAAGTCTGTGCTCGTTGTATCGTTTTTATCAATTTTGGAATTGATGAAGCGTCAAGTGGTTGCAGTAGAGCAGCAAAAGAATTTTACTGATTTGATGGTGGAACTCAGAAAGGACAAGTGGGAATATGAAGACGAATCTTTCGAGTAAAATAGAGGCGTTACTTTTTGTGGCAGGAGACGATGGTCTCACATTAAAGCAGCTTCAATTTTTAACAGAAGTTAGCGTAGAAGAATTACAAAAAGGTATTCACGAATTGGATGAAAGATACAACTCGTCCGTTAGTGGCATTGCACTAAAAGAATTAGCGGGTGTTTTTCAACTGGTTACAAAACAAGAAGTTGCTGAAACCATTCAAAAGCTAGTAGAAAACCCTACGGTTCAAGCTTTATCACAAGCTTCTTTAGAAGTATTAGCAATTATTGCTTATAAGCAACCTATTACGCGAGTAGAAGTAGAAGACTTACGCGGGGTAAAGAGTGAAAAAGCGCTCCAAACCTTAACTGCTAAAGGGTTAGTTCAAGAAGCAGGTCGAGTAGAAGGAACAGGTCGCGCTATTTTATACGGGACAACAAAAGAGTTTCTAAATTATTTTGGGCTGAAAAATTTAGAAGAACTTCCTCCTTTACCAGAAGAAGCAGCAAATGACTTGGATGAAGATACCGATCTTTTTATGACAAATTTTCAACAAACTTTTAAAGAAGAAGTAAACGTGTAAGGTTTTCCAAGAAGACTGTGTTATTGACAGTCTTCTTTTCTTTTGAGCTTAGTGCTTCCGCTTTTTAAAGAAATGTGACATAATTCCGAGAGGAACGAACGGCATATCAAGTTATTGTAATATATTTGCAGTACTCGGCTAGATTAGTTGAAACACGTTTTATCTACCTAGTTGTAGCATCTGAACGACTCAGGTGCGTACGCTTTTCGAAAAAATACTAATGAGGTGAACTTATTTATGGAAAGATTACAAAAAGTACTTGCACATGCAGGCGTAGCATCAAGACGTAAATCGGAACAATTGATTTTGGACGGCAAAGTAAGAGTAAACGGTAAAACAATTAAAGAGCTGGGTGTAAAAGTATCCAACTCAGATAAAATCGAAGTTGAAGGCGTTCAGCTTGAAAAAGAGCAGAAAGTCTATCATTTATTGTATAAACCACGTGGCGTTATTTCCGCTGTTTCTGATGATAAAAACCGAAAAGTGGTAACCGACTTTTTCGAAGGAATTGAAAAACGTATTTATCCAGTGGGTCGTTTAGATTACGATACGTCTGGATTATTAATCATGACAAACGACGGTGAATTTGCCAATATGCTTACGCACCCGAAATTTGAAATTGATAAAACGTATGTAGCACGTTTAAAAGGAATTCCTGAAAAAGACGATTTAAGAAAATTAGAGCGTGGCATCAAGTTAGAAGATGGCATGACTGCACCTGCTAAAGTGAAGCTATTGTCTGGTGATAAAAAGACCGGTAAAGCAATTGTGCAAATTACTATTCACGAAGGAAGAAACCGTCAAGTTCGAAGAATGTTCGAGGCAATTGGTTACCCAGTTCAAAAATTGAGCCGTGAACAATTTGCTTTCTTAACATTGCATGGTTTGAATGCTGGCGAATCACGTGAACTATCTGCTCACGAAGTGAAATTACTCCGCGTTCTAGCTGAAACGGGCAAGCGCGTCTAATCGGCTAACGTTCACAAACCCTTCAAAACTCCCGATTTGTGACGGTTTAAACTTTGTTATAATTAGGTTTGCGTAAGAAACCTCGAAGGGGGAACAGCTATGGATGAAAAAGGTAAACAGAAAAAGAATAGCAAAAAACGAAAAAGAGCTGTGATGCGAACGACTATCTTAGCGATTTTAATAGCTGCAATTGGCTATACAATTTATAACAGTGCGACAGCAGAAGATGTTACGGTACTAAAAGTTGGTGACAAAGCACCTAATTTTGCCTTAGTAGATCTTGAAGGTAACGACCATAAATTGTCTGATTACGAAGGACAAGGTGTGTTTTTGAATTTCTGGGGAACATGGTGTAAACCATGTGCAAAAGAAATGCCGGCGATGGATCGTCAATACGAGGTGTTCTCGAACGAAGGAGTTCAAGTGCTCGCAGTAAATATTGCTCAATCAGATTTTGAAGTCCAATCTTTTGCTGATCAATACGGCTTGTCTTTCCCAGTAGTGATTGATAAAACAAAAAGTGTGATGACGGCTTATAACATAAGGCCATTGCCGACCACAGTGCTTGTGAATCCAGAAGGAAACATTCAGCGCATCATTACAGGTGAAATGACAGAACAGGATATTGAAGGCTTTATGGAAGAAATCAAACCTGACTAAGGAGATTTTTTGGATGGAAAAATTGCAATGTCAATGCGGTCACGTAAACCCGCCCGGCACGAAACTTTGCGAATCGTGTGGGCGGTCTTTGACTGAAAAAGAACAAAATAGCAAACTGGTCGACATGCGTTATGAAGGAACAGCAAGACGTTCACAAACGTATAACAAATCTATTATCGATAAAGTATGGAACTTTTTCTCGAGCGTTAAAGTCGGGGTTGGGATTATTGTCTTCTTGCTAGTAGCTGCGGCTATCGGAACAATTTTGCCTCAAAAGGCATTTGTTCCTGCTAATACAGAAGCAACGATTAAAGATTACTACGCTGATACGTATGGTGTAGTTGGTCAAATTTATCATGCACTTGGTTTCCACGATTTATACAGTTCATTTTGGTTTATTATTTTAGTGGGAATGTTAGCTATATCATTGATTATTGCTAGTTTGGACCGTTTTGTTCCTCTTTATAAATCATTGAAAAACCAACGTGTTTTGCGTCATCCAAGCTTTATGGGCAAGCAGCGAATTTACGCTGAAGGACCAGGAGCCGAAGATACGCTAAAAAAAGCAGAAGAAAAATTAACCGAATTGAAATACAAAGTCCGTACAGATAAAAATGGCTTATTAGCTGAAAAAGGTCGTTTTTCTAGATGGGGTCCGTATGTTAATCACATCGGACTTATCATCTTTTTGTTTGGGGTTATGTTACGTATGATGCCAGGATTTTATATTGATGAAAGTCTTTGGATCCGTGAAGGTGAAACAAGAGCAATACCAGAAGTGCCTGGTTATTACTTAGAAAACAAAAACTTCGAACTTGAAAATTATTCAGGTGAAGGCGGAGAAGAAATCTTTGGGGAAGCTTTAGACCGTGTCGGTACAGTAGCGAAAAACTACCAAACAGACATTGTGTTGTACAAAAAGAAAGAAGACGCTTTACCGGGTGCAGTTGATGGACAAGAAGTTGTGAAAGAATACCCAATTCGTGTAAATCAGCCCTTAAAATTTGATGGGTATGCTATTTATCAAATGGACTTCCGTCTAGATGAACTAAAAGCAATGACGTTCTCGTTTATTAATAAAGAGACAGAAGACTCTTTCGGTGAATTAACCATTGATTTGATTGATCCGAAAAAAGATTATGAGCTTGATAATGGCTATTCGGTTAAATTGATTGGTTATTATCCGGATTTTTCAGGATTTGAAAATGGTGAACCGCAAACGGCAACACCATTACCAAACAATCCTGGCTTTTTAGTGAAGTTGTTTACTCCAGAAACACCAGAGGGAGAAACAAGTTTTATAACCATACAAAATACGGTTGAGCCTTTAGGTGAAAACGACTATAAACTAGCTTTCCAAAGTGTTGAAACGCGTGATGTTTCAGGTTTAACAGTTCGTAAAGACAGCACCTTGCCGATTCTTGGCCTTGGCGGTTTAATCTTTATGATAGGTGTAGCTCAAGGGATGTATTTTAATCACCGTCGATTTTGGATTCAGCAAAAAACTGACGGCACCATTTTACTAGCCGGTCATACCAACAAAAACTGGTTCGGCTTGAAAAAAGATTTAAACCAAGTTGTTGAATATGCATCATTGCCCGCATACACAGATCAGCAAGATGAAATCGATAAACAAGAGAAAGCGGAAAAGGAAGGTGAAGTATTGTCATGACGTTAGCTGAAATAAGTTCAAATTTATTATATGTAGCCTTTGTCGCTTATCTTATTGCAACATTTATTTTTGGGGGAGCGGTTAAAGGAAATAAAGAAGGTACGTTTAAATCTGAATCGCGATGGGGTAAAGTGGCTATTACGATTACTCTAATTGGCTTTGCTGCCAATCTTGGTTATTTCTTTACGAGATGGGGAGCAACTGGCCATGCGCCACTTAGTAATATGTTCGAGTTTACAACGGCATTCGGGATGACGTTAGTGGGCGGATTTATCATTTTGTATTTCTTGTACAAAACGCCTGTATTGGGTATGATCGTCTTGCCTGTTGCTTTGTTAATCATCGCATTTGCTAGCATGTTCCCAAGCGAAGTGAGTCCACTTATTCCAGCGCTTCAAACAAACTGGTTAGCGATTCATGTCAGCACAGTGGTTATTGCAGAAGGAATTTTAGCAATCAGTGCAGCAGCTGGTTTGATTTATTTATTAAAAGTAGTAGATCTTACGAAAAAATCTAAGCAACGTATGGGTTTAGAAGCTATTATGTATTCGCTTGTGTTAGTACTTGGATTTGTCATCGCAAGTAGCTTTTTCTCCCTAACAGGATATGAAGCTGAATTTACTTATGTAGATAAAGAAGCCAAAGATGCCGCTGTGACATACACAATGCCACCAATTTTCGGCATGAACGAGTATGTTGCTTTAACGGATGACGCTATGACACCACTTGTCGAAATGCCTGCGATTGTTCATGCAGGAAAATTGACAACTGTTACATGGTCAATTCTATTCGGTACGGTTCTTTATTGGTTGATTCGTTTGGTTTTCAGAAAACGGATTGCCGCGATTCTAAAACCATTTGTTAAAAACGTCAACATCCAATTGATGGATGAAATCGGTTATCGTGCTGTAATTATTGGTTTCCCAGTGTTTACATTGGGTGCGTTAATATTCGCCATGATTTGGGCGCAAATTGCTTGGTCTCGTTTCTGGGGCTGGGACCCGAAAGAAGTATGGGCTTTAATCACATGGTTATTCTATGCTGCATACTTGCATTTACGTTTAGGCAAAGGGTGGCAAGGTGAAAAATCTGCATGGTTAGCTGTGCTGGGCTTTATCATCATCATGTTTAACTTAGTTGCAGTAAACTTAATAATCGCCGGGTTGCATTCTTACGCATAACAAGCAGGCCTTTTCCGGTAACGGAAAAGGCCTTTTATTTTGGTCTAGTCTTCAACGCACGCTTACACTTTTCTTTATTTTTAATAAGGTTATCGGTACAATGAGACATAACAGTAGAAAGTTGGAGGGGTTAGGATGTCAGAGGAAATTACGGTTTTAGTAGTAGACGATGAGGAACGAATTCGGCGATTGTTAAAAATGTATTTAGAGCGAGAAGGATATGTAGTGGAAGAAGCTGAAAATGGCGTTCAAGCATTAGATATGGCACTTGAAAAAGACTATCATTGTATCTTGCTTGATCTGATGATGCCTGAAAAAGATGGCGTTGCTGTTGCTACAGAATTACGCGAAACGAAAATGACACCGATTATTATGCTCACTGCTAAAGGAGAAGAAGCTAACCGAGTGGAAGGCTTTGAAGCTGGAGCAGATGATTACATTGTAAAACCATTTAGCCCGAGAGAAGTGGTTTTACGAGTTAAAGCGATATTGAGACGTTCAGCTGCGTATTCACCAATTTCCAATTCAACGGCTTCAAAAGACTTGGTAGTTTTCCCACACTTGACCATCGATCACGATGCTCACCGTGTCACTGCTGATGGTGTAGAAGTGAACTTAACACCAAAAGAATACGAATTATTGTACTTTTTAGCTAAAGCACCGGATAAAGTGTTTGACCGTGAGCATTTACTAAAAGAAGTATGGCATTACGACTTTTTCGGTGATTTACGTACAGTAGATACGCACGTCAAACGGTTGCGTGAAAAACTAAACCGCGTATCCGAATCGGCTGCTAAGATGATTGTTACTGTATGGGGCGTTGGCTATAAATTTGAGGTTGGCAATGAATAGAATATGGAATAGTGTTGTCGGGAAGCTTTGGATTACGATCCTGCTTCTCGTTTCCTTTGTCCTTTTTATTGTGACCGTTCTGCTTTTGGAGTTTCTAGGGAACTATCACAGTCAAACTGTGGAAGAAGCGTTGAATAGTGAAGCAAATATGATTGCGAATATTTTTAATGAACATGAAGAAGTAGTGAATTCATTGGAAATCATTGGTGACATAATCGGTGCAGAGACAAATGCAGTCATCGCTGAAGAACCATATGAAAGTAGCTATTATATTCATGATGGATTAAATGGTGCAAAAACACGAGAAGAAATATTAAATGAACCCGTGTTTCAAAAAGTGTTTGAATCAGACGAAACGGTGATGAAAGAAATGCTTTTGCCTTCGTTAACTGAACAAAATCGTCTGGAGTCTTATATTGTCTTGGCCAGTCCCTTAAAGACAGGTGAAGAAGAGCATGGTGTAGTATTCATTTATCAATCATTGGAAGTTATGGACCGTACGGCGGAACGAACAACCAATATTGTATTTTTATCAGCGTTTATCGCTCTTTTATTAACAACATTTTTCGCCTTCTTTTTATCTTCGCGAATCACATCACCTCTACGAAAAATGCGCGAAGGTGCATTTGAATTAGCGAAGGGCAATTTTGATACGAAAGTTAGAGCCACTTCAAGTGATGAAATAGGTCAATTGGCCACGGCTTTTAATCAAATGGGTCGTCAATTAAAACATCATGTTGAAGTAATCAATCAAGAAAAAGAGCAATTATCCAGCATTTTGACATCGATGGCAGATGCGGTTATCACGTTCAATCAAGATAAAACAATCTTATTGAGCAATCCGCCAGCAGAAAAATTATTAAAGCATTGGACGATTAAAAATGATTCTGAACAGGTGAAACCTTTGCCTGCTGAACTGCTTCATATGCTTGATCATGTCATCGGATTTCAAGAAGAGATTGAAGAAGAATTGGAAATTGAAGGTGCATATTATGCCATTAATTTCAGCCCGCTATATAGTGGGGAATCGATTCGCGGAGCTGTTGCTGTTTTGCATAATATGACTGAGCAGCATCGTTTAGAGAAGCTTCGGGAAGATTTTATCGCCAACGTATCACATGAATTGCGGACACCTATAGCTATGCTTCAAGGTTATAGCGAAGCGCTCTTAGATGATGTTGGTGCTACAGAAGAAGAGCGTCGTGAAATGACGAAAATCATCTATGAAGAATCACAAAGGATGGGTCGTTTAGTCACGGACTTATTAAACTTAGCCCGTTTAGAATCAGGACATATGCGCCTTTATAAAGAAATTGTTCAACTAAACAGCTCTATTGAACGGATGACACTTAAGTTTTCTCAAATTGCAAAAGAAAACGGGGTTCAATTGTCTTTCGAAACGACTGTTGATGATTGGGCGGCAACTGAGATTGATGAAGATCGCATAGAACAAGTGATGACGAATCTAATCGATAACGCCATCCGCCATACACCTGAAGAAGGGCAAGTAGTCGTTCGTGTCGAACAACAAAAAGAGTACGCGAAGATTTCGATCAATGATAACGGAATTGGCATTTCAAAAGAAGACTTGGAATTTGTATTTGAACGTTTCTACAAGGCCAATAAGGCTAGAACGCTTGGAAAAGGTGGAACGGGTCTTGGTTTAGCGATAGCGAGTAATATAATCCAAGCTCATGAAGGTGAAATTTATGCAGAAAGTATTGTTGGGCAAGGCACTTCTTTTGTTTTCTTATTGCCTTTAAAGGATATGTAACTTTTCAGTTTCAAAGACGACTAATCTAAAGGACGGAGGGAGTATATTGAAGGACTCCGTTTTCCATCGGCTGTACGATGAGTATCACCAAGATGTTTTTCAATTTTTAATTTATCTGGTGAAAAACAGGCATCTAGCAGAAGATTTGATGCAAGAAGTTTATATTCGGGCTTTTCGCGCTTATGATCGATTTGAAGGAAGAAGCTCTGAGAAAACATGGCTTTTTTCAATTGCGAAAAATGTGGCAATTGATCATTTCCGAAAAGCGGCAGTTCGTTCTAAACATTCGATGGAGTATTTTGATTGGGAAACCCAACAATTAGTTTCGTCGGAAAAACTTCCAGAAGAAGTTTCGTTGTTAAACGAAGATAAAATATTTTTATACAAGGCATTAGACAGCTGTACAGGAGATCAAAAAATGGTCGTTATTATGCGGTTTTTTCAGGACTTGTCAATCTCAGAAACCGCCGAAGTGCTAGCTTGGACTGAAGGAAAAGTAAAAACAACCCAGCATCGTGCGATAAAGGCATTGCGCGAAAAATTAATAGCTAGGGAAGGGGGAGATGGAAATGCCGAATAACAAATGGACCGATGAATCTATCGAAGATTTGTTGAAGGATTTCCCCGCGATAAAGGATAGCCGGCCAAAAGAAAAAGTTTACAATAAGTTGATTCAAAAAGAGCCGGTCCGTAAACGCCCAAACAGATGGCTACCGCTACTTGTCGCGGCATTGGCATTTATCGCCGTTGGACTGTTGGTCTCCTCCATTATCAATCAAAATGGCATCGACTCTGCTCAAAACAGTGAAAGCTCTGCTGATAATTCGAACGACGGGGCAGAGATGAAGGCTCAGGAAAGTGTAGATGAACAAGAAGGATTACCTGCAGCTGAAGAGTCTGGAGCTGAAAGTGCAGATTCATATTCAACAGCTCAAGTAGACGGGGTATTTCGAACTGCGGTTTACGAGGAGACGATAGGTGATCAAACTTTAATGACAATAGGTATGACTGAGAATGCATTCGTTATACCGGTGTCTTTTCTAATTCCAAATGAAGAAATAACAAAAACTTTCGAAGGTTCTATGCCGACGTCTTTAGAATTGTATCAAGAATATGCAGATGACTTAGATGAAGTTGCACTAGGTTTTGATAATTATCACCCGTACGTTGGAACTTTAGAGATGACGGCTACAGGTATACGTCATGTGCTCCCGCAAGATCATCAATATGATTTGGCCTCAGCCAGTATTGGGGTATACATGAATACCATCAAAGAGACGTTTAATGATGTAGCAGAAATTGATGTTACGAATGAAGATGGTTCTCCTGCGGAATTTTCTCAAGTAGGACCGTTAGAAAAAATTATTCCGGAAGTAGAAAATCTCGCATATTATGTTTATCAAACGACTCAAGGTGAAACTTACCTTGCACCCGGCTATGACATGCCGTTTGATTCAGCGGAAAAAGCTATTACGGCACTTGCTGAAAATCCGAACGATATATATCAAGCTACAATTCCGCAAGATTGGGAATTTCAAGTGTCAGAAACCGATAAACTTGTTCAAGTTGAATTTACGAACAATGTCGACCTAGAAACATTAGACAAAATAGAGGCAGTTCGTATGCTTGAAAGTCTAGTTCTGACAGCAGATACTTTTGGGAAAGAAGTAGTAGTGAAAGGAATGCAGCAAGAGAATTGGAACGGTTTTAATTTTAATGAGCCTATACCAATTCCAGTAGCACCTAATTTGTTAACTTGGCCATTACAATAAGCAAAAGAAAGGTTGTAAACAAATTTGTTTACAACCTTTCTTTTTTATACTAATATTAGGGCATAACAAAATATCGATTCATCTTCGGGGCAGGGTGCAATTCCCTACCGGCGGTAATTGAACTCTGTTCATAAGCCCGCGAGCCGTAAAACGCAGGATTTGGTGTGATTCCAAAGCCGACAGTATAGTCTGGATGGGAGAAGGTGAAGGTGCGGACGTTTGTCGTTTACATGTAGACGGAACGCTTTTAAGTGTGCCTTTTCTCCCTTAAGTAATTATTGCTTAAGGGTTTTTATATGTAAATGCGGAGTCTAAATCTTTCTTCTGGTGAATCACGACAAGGAGAGAGGAATATGAAGAACAAAAAGTTACAAACAATGATCGCGATTGGGATGTTAAGCAGTATTTCTTTTATATTGATGCTTTTTAACTTTCCACTACCTGCACTACCTGCTTTTTTGAAAGTAGATTTTAGTGATGTACCGGCTTTAATCGCCGCTATTACAATGGGGCCAGTTGCAGGGATTTTAGTAGCCTTCTTTAAAAATGTGTTAGATTGGTTGTTTGCAGGTAGTCCAACAGGAGTTCCGGTTGGCCATATGGCAAATTTCGTAACAAGCTTATTGTTTATTTTGCCAGTTTATTTTATCTATCAAAAAGTGGCAACTAAAAAAGGAATGGCTTTTGGATTAACGATCGGAACATTGTCGATGGCAATCGGCATGAGTATTTTAAATTATGTTGTTTTCCTACCGATGTACACATATTTCCTTAACATGCCACCAACAACTGGTGACGCATTATTCGGAATGATCGTTTTAGGAATACTCCCTTTTAACATAATCAAAGGCGTTCTTTTAACCGCAGTAGTCTTGCTCATGTTCAGCAGCATGCACACGTGGATTGAAAAACAAAGAACCTACTATTTATCATAAATGATATAGAAAAGCGTAAGTGCCTGGTCAGCTCTGACAGGCATAAGGAGACCCAGCAGCGTGGCGTTCTTTGCCACTCTGTTGGGTTGACTTATGTCCCGAAGAGCTAGGCACTGGAGTCTAGACAAAGAAAAGCGTAACTAGCCGTGTAGATTCGACGGGCATAAAACGCTCTGGCGAAGCGGCGTGTTTATAGCCGCACAGCCAGAGTGAGTTATGACCCAAGAATCTGGCTAGTGGAGTCTAGACAAAGAAAAGCGTAAGTGCCTGGTCAGCTCTGACAGGCATATATAAAAGAAGGCGTTCTGGGATATTCCCAGAACGCCTTCTTTTTTAAAATCAGTCTTCGTATTTTAAAGGATCGCCTTCGAAAGATGTATCTGCAACTTTGATAGAATCTGTTGGACAGCCTTCAAATGCATCTTCCATGTCTTCTTCGAGTTCATCTGGAACTTGTTCTGTTCCCATGTTATTATCTAAAATAACAAACGCGATTCCTTCATCATCGTAATCGTAAATGTCGGGTGCAGCAGCACCACAAGCACCACAAGCGATGCAAGTATCCTTGTCAACAATGGTATACTTAGCCATATTGGTTTCCACTCCTTTATCTCCGAACAAGTTCAGTTATACTATCGTATTTATTCTAAAGGTGTTTGAGTAGTTTTTCAACCTAAAACCGCTAGGGGGTACAAGCTTGTTATTTAGTGAACTCATTTTGGCCATTATGAAGCCCTTAAATCGGCAGCGGACCATCTCTTCTCCGTATCATTTAATAAAAGGAAAGAAGTCCGGACAAACGTTACAGGATATTGGCTATTTCGGCCTTTATCCTTATTTTGGCGTGTTGTCTAAACTGGATAAGAAAGCCTATGACCAAGTGATTAAGAGCTTATTTTCTCAAGGTTATTTACTAGCGAATGAGCAAGTGATCGAACTCACTGAAAAAGCGATAAATGCATCTATCGACGAATCGCCTTTAAATGGCTGGAAATACCGAGGGAACGAAAATCTCTTTTTTAATCGCTTGTCACTAATTGTTCAAACTTTATCCCATGTGAGTCAGTCTGTAAAAATTTTCGACCCGATTGTCAATAATGAAGAAATACAAATGTGGGTAAAAAAATATTTACAACAAATTCAATTTCGAGATTTAGCAGTTGTCCAGGCGTTTAAAAACGAACTCTTCACTACTTTATCCAATTCAGCTGTTTCTGAAACACATAAAATGATTCTTACAGAACGATTAACAGGTCTTACTTTAAGTGGATTAACGTGGCAACAAATTGCCACATCTAAGAAACTATCCGTTTTAGATGTGCAATTGATGACAGTAGAAGCGCTTCACAGTTGGATGGCGGAAATAGAAAAGTCTAAGCCCCCACTACTTCTAGGCTTAATGGAGGGTGTTATCCAGCAATCCTCTTTAACTGCAACTGCACAGCGTACCGAAAAATTATTTGAAAGAGGCTTTACGTTAGAACAAATTGCTTCTTTACGGCAGTTGAAGACCAGTACGATTGAAGATCATGTGGTTGAGCTTGCCATGAATGACCCCTATTTTAATTTTCAATCATTTATGAGTCAAGAACTGTATAAAGCAATCATTAGCGAAAGTCGACACCAGCAGTCGAAAAGGTTGCGAGACATTAAAGAGCATTTACCCGATGCGAGCTATTTTCAAATACGCCTTGCGTTATCGATTAAGGAGGAAAATCAATGAATTTGGAGGAGTTACTATATTCAACTTACGGATTTTCTTCTTTTCGTCCAGGGCAAAAAGAAATTATTGAACAAGTAATAGCTGGGGAAGACGTAATTGCGTTATTGCCAACTGGCATGGGAAAATCCATTTGTTATCAATTGCCAGCGAAGATTTTGCCAGACAGTGTCTTAATTGTTTCGCCGTTACTTTCCTTAATGCAAGACCAAGTAGCGCAACTAAAAAAAATGGGCGAAAAATCTGTCGTTGCCATTAACTCATTTTTAAAACCAGAAGATAAAGACAGAATTATGAACAATCTGGGGGCTTATAAATTCATTTTTATTTCACCAGAAATGCTAGTTCAGCCCTTCATTAAAAAAAAATTACAAGAAATACGGGTTTCTTTGTTAGTAGCTGACGAAGCACATTGCATTTCTCAATGGGGGTTTGATTTTAGACCAGATTATTTACGAATCTCTGAAATATTACCGATTTTAAACTTTCCGCAAGTTTTAGCATTAACCGCGACAGCAACAGATAAAGTTACTGAAGAGATAAAAGAATATTTGGCATTAATTAAACCATTCGTTTATTGCCATCCAATGGATAGAAAAAATATTGTCTACGATATCAAAAAATTCGAAGATAGCCAAGAAAAGCTAGAATTTTTAAAAGCTTTTATCCAAAAATTTAAAGGTCCCGGAATTATTTATGCAGGGACTAGAAAAAAGTCCCAGGAATTGTCTATGCTATTAACAGAACAAGGAATTTCTGCTGCCTACTATCATGGAGGTATGGAACATCAAGATCGAGTTTTTGTTCAACAGCAATTTCAAAATGGGGAAGTCGAATGGATTTGTTCTACAAATGCTTTTGGCATGGGGGTACATATTCCAAATATTCGACAAGTCATCCATTTTCAAATACCAACTTCTATTGAAGGCTACGTACAGGAAGTAGGAAGAGCTGGAAGAGATGGGTTCCCAGCTTTAGCCACTTTACTCTATGCGACAGGAGACGAGGCGCTACTTGAAAGTTTAGTAATGGATGATTTACCAACGCAACATGAAATAGAAGCCGTATTCAATAATGGCCCATCCGCAACGCATTTAATCGACCAAGGCGTTGTGCGAGAGACAGCTTTTCGGGTCATCGCTTACTGGATGACCAAATTACCGTTAGCAGGTGTCACAAGTCAGATTGAACAGTTAAGAAAAGGCAAAAGACAGCAAGCATCAAAAATTCGCGAACTAGTTTCACGAGAAGGTTGTTTAAGAAGTTATATTATCGGTTGTTTTGATCAGCAACTTACACACAAGCCCGATAACTGCTGTGTAAATGATGGAATAGATTATGGTGTATTTGAAGCATTTTCTTATTCAGAAAAAAAACCAATACCCCTTGATTGGCAAGAACGATTAAGTGTAATATTACCTATATAAGGATTTCATTAACTGTCATTTACAAATGAGTCTTTTTTCGTCATAATAGATATATTAGTACAGATAGGGGTAGTCATGTATGGGGAATCATAGTTATCATGAGTCGATCGAAAAGAATCGACAAGAAATATCAGTAGACGATAAATCAGCATTGTCTAGAGCATCTCAAAGACAAGCCCAAAAGCCTAAAGCTAAAAAAAGTAAAAGTCTTTTGATGCCTGCGTTATTTTTTATCTTTATATTAATTCCAGTTTCTTTATTGATTTATGTAGCTTTCTTTTTTGAACCCGACGATTCTTTGACAGCCAAACCTACAGAAAACGAAGTGAGTTTTGAAATGAATTCCCAACCTTCTAGTGCTGCAGTTGCTGCAGCCGAAAAAGAAGAAAAAGAAAAAGCAGAATCTGAAAAAGCGAAAGCCGATGCTCAAGCTAAGGCTGAAAAAGAAAAAACAGACGCTCAAGCACAGGCAGATAAAGAAAAAGCTGATGCCCAAGCGGAAGCCGATGCAAAAGCTAAAGAAGAAGCGGATGCAAAAGCTAAAGAAGAAGCGGATGCAAAAGCGGCAGCTGATGCTCAAGCTAAAAAAGAAGCGGACGCTAAAGCCAAAGCAGAAGCCGACGCGAAAGCTAAAGAAGAAGTAGAGAAAAAAGAAGAAGTGCCAAGTGCTTCTGGCAAAACTTATGTAGTGAAACCTGGTGAAACACTTTACCGAATCGCTGTGAATAATTACGGGGCGGCAGGAGCAGCTGCGGCTGTAGAAAAAATCAAACAAGCAAATGGTTTAGGTTCAAATAGCATCAGTCCTGGGCAAAGCTTAACATTGCCATAAATTTCAGGGTGAAGAAATAGATACGACTAGAATGAAAAATAGAAAGTGGGGCGAATGAATGTTTGTTAAAAGCGTAATGGTAAAAAGAGAAAAATGTTATACGGTGAAATTAGAGGATTCTGTAAAAGTCGGCTTCGACTTGTTAGAAAAACACACAATTGATGCTTTACCAGTAGTAGACGGAACGGAATACAAAGGAATCTTTACTTGGTATCATGCATATCGTGCATTTTTCTATTCAGGGAAAACGAAAGAAGAGTTTATTAGCACAACTAAAGTTAGCGACGTAATTGTCAATCAAGATGTTTACTTAACGATAAATGATGTTTATGAAAAAGCATTAGTTGAGCTAAATGATTTTCCAATTATCGCAGTAGTAGATAAAGGACAATTTTTAGGGGTTGTTACTCGTTTTGATATCGTTAACCAATTGCAAAGTGCATTTGGGATCGACAAACCAGGATACCGAATTACTTTTACTTCAGTTGAATCAGAAGGTCGCATTGGCCGACTAGGAGAAATTATTGAGAAATACAAGGAATCTGTAATTTCCTTAGTTACTTTTGATGAAACGAATAAAATGGTTCGACGTATCGTATTAAAAGTTGAAAAGAAAGACAATATTGATCGCTTTATAAAAGAACTTGAGAAATCAGGCTTCCGAGTATTGGATATTGCAGAAGACGAATAGTAGAATGAAAGAAAAACATAAGCCTGGCTTATGTTTTTTTCTTCTTTTAAGAAAGGAAACACCACATGAAATATTTAAAGCGTATTGGATTTGTAGCATTAACAATGCTCTTGTATATGACGCGAAATGCCTATTCAGAAAACCTCGTCAAAAAAACGATCAAACTGCCTTCAGAAAAAGCATTTAAGCCATTTAACCTGCTTTTTATAGCTGACATTCATCGAAGAAACATAAAAGCAAACTTAATCAATTTTCCTGTAGACCTCATTGTCATAGGGGGAGATTTAGTGGAAAAAGGTGTGCCACTAGAACGAGTAGCAGAAAACATTAAAAACTTACGATCTCACGCACCTGTTTACTTTGTTTGGGGAAACAATGACCGAGAAGTAAAAGAAGACGCACTCCGAAAGATTTTTAACCAATATGGCGTGATTGTGTTAGATGATAAATCCGTTTCCTTATTTGGAAATCCGCAACTGAAGTTGGTAGGGATTGACCATTTCGCCTATAAACCTGATGGATTGAAAAATGCGTTTAGCGAAGTAAAAGAACAAGATACAGTAGTATTTGTCACTCATACGCCCTTTGATTTTTGGAAGATCAAAGGGCCGTATTCAGCCGATTTGCTGCTTGCTGGTCACACGCATGGTGGCCAAATTCGTATTGGACCGTTTGGGATGTTCAAAAAAGGATCGATAAAACATAAAGACGGTCGAGTTGAACTGATTACGAATGGATTTGGTACAACAACTTTACATTTACGGCTTGGCGCACCGGCAGAATATCATTTGCTAACCATTATTCCAGAAACAAAAATAGGAGAATAAAATTTGGCAAATAAAGTGTAAGTCCTTTATGCTTATAGAAGGATTAAATACAGGAGATGTTTTGAAATGGAATATATAGATGCTTTAATTATTGGAGGCGGCCCTTGCGGTTTATCGGCTGCGATTGAGTTGAAAAAAAGGGGATTAAAAACAATCGTAATCGAAAAAGGCAATATCGTGAATGCTATTTTTAATTACCCTACACATCAAACTTTTTTCAGTACAAGTGAAAAACTGTCGATAGGGGACGTGCCTTTTATTATCGAAGGTCGTAAGCCAAAACGAAACCAAGCTCTAGTGTATTACCGAGAAGTTGTTAAAAGAAGTGGTATTCAAGTGCGTCCTTTTGAAACGGTAGAGAAGGTTGAAAAGGATGATCTGTTTCAAGTCACGACTTCAAAAGGACAATATCAAGCAAAGTATGTAGTCGCTGCGACAGGTTATTATGATCAACCGAATAAACTCGAAGTAGAGGGTGCGAATTTACCAAAAGTCATGCATTATTTTAAAGAAGCACACCCTTATTTTGATCAGGATGTACTGGTAATAGGCGGCAAAAATTCAGCTGTAGATGCGGCACTAGCTTTACACAAAGCTGGAAGTAGAGTAACGGTGTCTTATCATGGGACAAGTTATTCGAAGAGCATTAAACCGTGGATTTTACCAGAATTTGATGGTTTAGTAAGAAACGGCGAAATTACGATGCTGTTCGACTCAATGGTCGACCGAATCACAGAGAACAGAGTAGAGTTAACAGTTAATGATCAAAAAGAAACAATCCCCAATCAGTTTGTATTTGCGATGATTGGATATCATCCAGACCATCAGTTTTTAACATCTATGGGCATTTCGATAGATCAAGTATCAGGCAGACCAACTTTTGATGAGCAAACAATGGAAACCAATGTAGATGATTTGTACATTGCAGGTGTTATAGCAGCGGGCAATAATGCGAACGAAATTTTTATTGAAAATGGGCGCTTTCATGGACAGCAAATTGCGGAAGCTATTGCAAAAAAAGAAGGCACAGCATAAATGTGTCTTCTTTTTCCGTCTTATCGATATAAACGTAGTAGCTTGCGATTAAGAAAGGAAGTTTGAGTATGAAAAAAAAAGTTTCGTTAATTACAACCGGGGGAACGATTGCTAGTCGAGAAATTTCAAATGGACTGTTAAAGTCGGGAGCAATTTCTGGAGAAGAGTTAGCTGAGCTATGTCAGCTTCCGGAAGAAATTGAAGTGAAAGTTGTCGACGTTTTTCAGTTGCCGAGCATGCATATTGGTTTTGAACAAATGATGGAGATTAGACAAGCTATTCTTAACGAATTACAAGACCCTGAAGTTGAAGGCGTCGTTGTCACGCACGGAACAGATACATTAGAAGAAACAGCTTATTTTTTGGATTTAACAATTGATGACGATCGTACAGTTGTGATCACGGGCTCTCAGCGTTCACCAGAAGAAGTTGGCACAGATGTATACTCTAATCTACAGAATTCCATATACGTCGCCGTAGACCCAAATCTACGTGGAATTGGAGCTGTTGTCGTATTCAATGAACGTATATATAGTGCTAAATACGTTAAAAAAGTGCATTCTAGTAATTTACAAGGCTTTGATTCGTTTGGGCATGGTTATCTTGGGATTATTGATAACGATACGGTACGGATTTATCAAAAACCTGTGATGCATGAAGTACATAGAGTAAAAGACCAGTTGCCGCGTGTTGATATTATTAAATGTCATTCGGGACAAGATGGATTCTTAATCGAACAACTAGCAGCAGGTCCTTCAAAAGGCATTGTTTTAGAAGCGGCGGGTAGAGGACAAGTATCACCACATATGATAGACGCGATTGAACAAGCGATAAATAAAGGCATTCCGGTAGTGTTAACAACTAGTGCCGAAGAAGGAAATACGTATCCGGCTTATAGTTACCCAGGTAGCGCTCATGATTTATTGACTCGGGGTGTAATTTTGGGTAGTGATTACGATAGTAAAAAAGCGCGTATCAAGCTTGCTGTATTGTTGTCCACTCAAACTGCGATTCAAGCAAATGCTTTTGAAAGATAAAATTCGAATTGGAAAATAAATATATAAGTATGAGCAAACAGTGTAATCCAACTAAAGGGGTACGCGTATGATTATTTTACTAACAGTAGCAATAGCCCCTGGTCTAGCGCTTTTTAGTTATTTTTATTTGCGTGATCAATTTGCTGGCGAACCGTCGAAGCTGCTGTTTCAAAGCTTTGTATATGGGGCTGTTTTAACGTTCCCGATTCTTTTTGTTCAATATGTATTTGATGCTGAAGGTGTTTTTACGAATAGCTTTATACAAAATGTTGTATTTTCTAGTGTCATTGAAGAGTTTTTCAAATGGTTAGTAGTGTTAATAGCTGTTTATCGCCACGTTGATTTCGAAGATCCATATGACGGAATTTTATACGGTGCTAGCGTTTCTCTCGGATTTGCAACAATTGAAAACATATTGTACTTATTGGAATTTGGCTTGCAAACGGCATTTATAAGGGCTTTTTTGCCGGTGTCAAGTCATGCATTATTCGGTGTAGTCATGGGTTATTATTTTGGGAAAGCCAAATTCAGCAAAAGTGACTCGCGGAGACGGTGGATTGGCTGGGCGATTATTAGCTCAGTCATTCTCCATCTTGCGTATAATACGAGTTTGTTTATATACGATAATATTGTCTACGGCGCAATTCCATTTATGCTTTTCTTATGGTGGTTTGGTCTTCGGAAAGCAAAACAAGCTCATCAGCTATCACTGTCACACTACAACAAGCAAAATTCGGCGGGGCATTCAAAAGATTAAAGTGAATACTAAAAAAGTCTTGCACATGAAGACTTTTTTTTTATGTTAAAATATGATGAATACTTAGGATGAGGTGACTATTTTGATGAAACCGATACAAATAGCAATCGATGGCCCGGCAGCGGCTGGGAAAAGCACGATAGCGAAAATTGTAGCAGAAAAATTAGGCTATGTTTACATCGATACCGGTGCTATGTACCGCGCTATTACTATGAAAGCTTTAGCAGAAGGCATTAATATGGCCAGCAACGAAGAAGCTGGAAAACTATTAGCAGAAACTGAAATTGACTTGCAACCATCTGAAGATGGCCAGTTAGTCTTTCTTGATAAAAATAATGTAACGGAAGCAATCCGTTCTCAAAATGTAACGAAAGCGGTGTCAGAAATGGCGGCCCATGAATTAGTGCGTATGCGTATGGTTGAATTGCAACAACAACTGGCTGAAGGCCGCGGAGTGGTTATGGATGGCCGAGATATTGGAACTCATGTCCTACCAGACGCTGCATTAAAGGTTTTTATGTCAGCGTCAGTAGAAGAACGAGCAAGAAGAAGATTTGTGGAAAATCAAAAAAGAGGTATTTTGACATCGCTTGAAGAACTTCAAGCTGAAATTGCTAAGCGAGATAAAATGGACAGTGAACGTGAGGTAGCGCCATTGCGTCAAGCAGATGATGCCATTTATTTGGATACGACGTCTTTGACTATTGAACAAGCTGCACAAGAAATATTGAAATTGGCTGAAAAGAGGTTGGTGTAAGTGAATTTATATGCATTTGGCAAAGGACTTGTAAAAACAGTATTAAGTCCTCTTTACCGATTTGAAGTAATTGGCAAAGAGAATTTTCCTAAAGATGGCGGTATTCTTTTATGTTCCAATCATATCAATGCCTTAGATCCACCCGTTGTCGGTATGACTGCTCCTCGAACTGTTCATTTTATGGCAAAAGAAGAACTATTCAATGCGCCAATTCTTGGATCAATTTTGCCGAAAGTAAATGCTTTTCCTGTAAAACGTGGTATGAGTGATCGGGAAGCTCTTCGGACCGCATTAAAAATATTGAAAAATGGCGATGTAGTTGGATTGTTTCCAGAGGGAACACGTTCAACTGATGGTGTATTAAAAAAAGGACTTAGTGGAGCAGGATTTTTTGCGTTGCGAGGCAATGCAGATGTAATGCCGTGTGCGATCATTGGACCTTATAAAGCATTCCGGAAAGTACAGGTCGTTTATGGTGAACCAATTCTCATGGCGCCTTTTCGTGAGCGAAAAGCCTCGGCAGAAGAAGTGACTGAAGTTATTATGGCAAGCATTCAAAAGATATTAGATGACTATTCAGTCAATAAGTGATAATTTTTGTTTTTATTAGAGAATTCGAATAAAATAGAAGGTGGATAGTTTGTGAAGGAGGGCTACTTATGTCAGAGGAAACGAATATGATGGAAAACCGTGACTTCCAAACAGGAGATCGCGTTAAAGGGGTAGTAGCAAAGATTGAAGAAAAAGCAGTAACGGTAACAATTGAAGGGGCGCCATTTGATGGCATCATTCCGATTAGTGAGTTATCTAGCTTGCACATTGAAAAAGCTTCAGATTCAGTCGAAGTTGGAGATGAGTTAGAGTTAATCATCACTAAAGTAGAAGATGAAAATTTTGTTTTATCAAAACGTAAAGTTGATGCTGAACAAGCATGGGATGATTTGGAAACCAAGTTTAAATCAGGTGAAATCATCGAAGCCGAAGTAAAAGATGTAGTTAAAGGCGGCTTAGTTGTCGATTTAGGCGTACGCGGATTTGTTCCGGCTTCGCTAGTTGAAGATTATTTTGTCGAGTCTTTTGAAGACTACAAAGGAAAAGAACTTACCTTTAAAATTGTCGAAATGGAAAAAGAAAATAATCGATTAATCCTTTCTCATCGCGCAGTTGTGGAGAAAGAGAAAGAATCGCAAAAAGAACAAGTTATGGATAAAATCCATGCCGGTGATGAATTAAAAGGAAAAGTGCAGCGCATCGCTTCCTTTGGTGCTTTTGTTGACATCGGTGGAGTAGATGGACTTGTCCATATTTCTCAGTTATCGCATGAACACGTTGAAAAAGTTTCTGACGTAGTAACAGAAGGCCAAGAAGTGACTGTCAAAGTTTTATCGGTTGACCGTGATTCAGAACGAATTTCGTTGTCGATTAAAGATACGCTTCCTGGGCCGTGGGATGCTATCGATGAAAAAGCGCCAAAAGGTTCTGTTCATACCGGGACTGTTAAACGCTTAGTTAGCTATGGTGCATTTGTGGAAGTTCTACCTGGAGTCGAGGGGTTGGTTCATATTTCGCAGATTGCCCATAAACACATTGCCACGCCAAGTGAAGTATTAACAGAAGGCGAAAAAGTAGAAGTTAAAATTTTAGAAGTCAATAAAGCTGATAAGCGCTTGTCTCTAAGCATTAAAGAATTGCAAGAAAAACAAGGCGAGCAAGATTTCTCGAATTACGATATGCCTGAAGAGTCATCTGGTTTTTCAATCAGTGACGTCATCGGTGATAAACTAAAAGGTTTTAAATCGGAATAAGATGTCGAGAGCTGAACGTAAAATGGATCATATACAATTTGCTTTATCTACAGGACAAAGTAAAAAAAACATGTTCGATGATATTCGTTTTGTTCACCAAGCTTTGCCTAATACTGCGGTATCCGATATTTGCATAAAGCCAAAAACAGGTGATTTGAATTTACGATCACCTGTTTTTATTAATGCAATGACGGGGGGAGGCGGGCAAGATACTCAACAGTTGAATGGCTTATTGGCTCGCGTTGCTCGGGAGACAGGTATGGCTATGGCAGTTGGTTCTCAAATGGCCGCACTTAAAGATGCAAATGAGAGACAATCATACGCTGTGGTCAGGAAAGAAAATCCGGATGGGATTTTCTTTAGTAACCTTGGAAGTGAAGCTTCTGTGCAACAGGCAAAAGACGCAGTCGACATGATTGGAGCCAATGCGCTGCAAATTCACTTGAATGTTGTGCAAGAATTAACGATGCCAGAAGGAGACCGTGACTTTCGTGGTGCACTTGAACGCATACAAGCCATTAAAGAAGGCGTTAATGTCCCGGTAATCGTAAAAGAGACGGGGTTTGGTATATCGCGTGAAACAGCAGTGAAATTGCGTGATTGTGACGTTTCGGCGATCGATGTCAGTGGCTTTGGTGGAACAAATTTTGCTGCGATTGAAAACAAGCGTCGCCAAAAAAAATTGTCTTATTTTGAAGACTGGGGTATTCCAACGGCACCTGCAATTGTTGAAGTAAAGAGCGTTTTTGATAAAACTGTACTTGCTTCTGGAGGAATACAAGATGCCCGAGATATGATTAAGGCGTTTTTGTTAGGAGCTGATGCGGTAGGTTTAGCTGGCTCATTTTTAAAAGTCGCAATGCAAGAAGGCGAAAAACAACTAATTTCCGATATTCACTCGTTGTATGAAGATTTGGCTATGATGATGACAGCGCTAGGCGCTAAAAACTTAATGGAACTACAGAAATGTCCTGCAATAATAACGGGAGAATTTGCCCAATATTTAACTGCCAGAGGCTTTAATCCAGCTTCTTACGCATGTGTTACGAAAAACTGAATATTGCACATTTAAAGGGGATGGACATTTAACAGATGACATCGCCTTTTTCGTGTATAATAGGCATATCAGAAGTGGAAGGATGAATTTATTATGTCAAAACCGGTAGTAGCAATAGTTGGCCGGCCGAACGTTGGTAAGTCCACGATTTTCAATCGCGTGGTAGGAGAACGGGTTTCAATTGTGGAAGATATTCCAGGAGTAACGCGTGATCGTATTTACAGTTCGGCAGATTGGTTAACACACGAATTCAATATTATAGATACAGGCGGGATCGATCTTCGTGACGAACCGTTTCTTGAACAAATCCGTCAACAAGCAGAAATTGCTATGGACGAAGCAGATGTTATTATTTTTCTTGTAAATGGCCGCGATGGCGTGACCAATCAAGACGAACAAGTAGCAAAAATTTTATATAAGACAAAAAAACCAGTTATTTTAGCAGTTAACAAGATTGACAATCCCGATATGCGTCACATGATTTATGATTTCTATACATTAGGAATGGGTGAACCTTTCCCGCTTTCCGGGTCTCACGGTTTAGGACTAGGGGATTTGTTAGACGAAGTTGCTAAAAACTTCCCGCAAGACGACGATGAGGAATATCCTGACAATGTCATTAAATTCTCATTAATTGGTCGTCCAAACGTTGGTAAATCTTCTCTTGTAAACTCATTTTTAGGAGAAGAACGCGTTATTGTCAGTGAAGTAGCCGGAACAACGCGCGATGCTATTGATACGCAATATGAATACAATGAGCAACCGTACGTTATTATCGATACTGCTGGTATGCGTAAAAAAGGGAAAGTGTATGAAACAACTGAAAAATACAGTGTATTACGAGCTTTGCGTGCTATTGAACGCTCAGACGTTGTTTTAGTGGTCTTGAACGCAGAAGAAGGCATTCAAGAACAAGATAAGAAAATCGCTGGATATGCTCATGAGGCGGGTAAAGCGGTCATTATTATTGTCAATAAGTGGGATGCTATTGAAAAAGATGAAAAAACGATGAATGTTATGACGCGTAAAATTCGCGAGCATTTCTTGTTTTTAGATTATGCGCCAATTATGTTTGTTTCTGCAATCAGCGGCAAGCGCGTGCATAACATTTTAGAAATCGTTAACAAAGTAAACGATAACCATTCGAGACGTATTCAATCGAGCATCTTAAACGAAGTAATCGAAGATGCAGTTGCTATGAATCCAGCACCATCGGATAAAGGTCGTCGTTTGCGTCTTTATTATGCAACGCAAGTGGCTATCAAACCGCCAACATTTGTTGTCTTCGTTAATGATCCAGAAATGATGCACTTTAGTTATGAACGTTTCTTACAAAACCGAATTCGCGAAAGCTTCGATTTTGAAGGAACGCCTCTTCGTCTTATAACGAGAGCTCGTACTTAAGGTAAAGGTGGTTTTAGCTTATGGAAAAAGTTTCTGTATTTGGAGCAGGAAGCTGGGGAACCGCGCTGAGCTATGTATTGGCTCAAAACGGGCATGATTTATTGCTTTGGACACATCGTCAAGAGCAAGCTGATGAAATCAACCAGCATACAAACAAACGTTATTTAAAAGATACACAACTTCCGGAAAGTCTGAAGGCAACGAGCGATTTAACGCAGGCAGTTTCACACGGTGATATTTTCGTGTTGGCTGTTCCAACAAAAGCGATTCGTGAAGTTTGTCGAGATATTAAAAAAAATCTTAACCGAAAAATTTTGTTCGTGCATGTTTCTAAAGGCATTGAGCCGGATTCGTTAAAGCGTATCAGTGAAATGATTCGCGAAGAAATCCCAGAACAATGGATTGAAGAAGTGGTCGTGTTATCTGGACCAAGCCACGCCGAAGAAGTAGTTCAAGAACATCCGACAACTGTTACGGCTGCTTGTGAGAATACTGAAGCAGCTGTACGCATTCAGGATCTGTTTATGAATAGTTATTTCCGTGTTTACACAAATACCGATGTAATCGGTGTGGAAATTGGTGGAGCTTTAAAAAACATCATCGCATTAGCTGTTGGTATTACAGATGGACTAGAGTTTGGTGACAATGCAAAGGCAGCGATTATGACGCGTGGACTAGCAGAAATCGCTCGACTCGGTGTGAAAATGGGAGCAACACCTTTAACGTTCTCAGGCTTAACAGGTGTGGGTGATCTGATTGTGACATGTACAAGTGTCCATTCACGCAATTGGCGCGCAGGCAATATGTTAGGCAAAGGGAAATCCTTAGACGAAGTGCTTGAAGAAATGGGCATGGTAGTTGAAGGGATTCGGACCACGAAAGCTGCTTATCAGCTATCAGAAGCATATGATGTGCCGATGCCAATTACTGCTGCGCTTTATTCGGTGCTTTTTGATAATGTATCGACAGATGACGCAGTTGGAAAATTGATGGGCCGCACGAAAAAGAACGAAATGGAAGACCTAGTCGACTTGCTATAATTGTCACAAAAGAAGAGGATGCTTAAGGCAGACTCTTCTTTTTTTATGCTATACTATTGACTGAAACACTACGAAAGGCGGGCAATTATGAGTGCTTTAGACAAAATGTGGGTATCATTTGCCGGAATTCTTTTTTTACTACTTTCAATGGGTTTAATCTATTTAAGTAGGTACAAATTGCAAAATGGCATTCTTAAATTTATTTTTGCGCTAGTTGCATATATTTTGCTGATTCTTGGATTTTTCATCATGATATTCACGGTATTCAGTGGACCGACAGGTGGCGCTTGAGGTGAGAAAAATAAAAAAATATCAATATTATTTTTGTTGTTGTTAATGACTGGGGTTTTGGCGGCTTGTGGGTATCCGCAAAGTGAGAGAGCCGAAAATCAAGTTCCGTATGAAGACCAATTACTTACTGTGCAAAACGCTGTAAATCAGTACAGAGATGCAACAGGTGGCTTACTGCCGATTAAAACTCGGGATATGGATGTAGATCAATATATTAAGTATCCAATTGATTTTGCGAAAATTGTTCCTGCATATACTGCTGAAATACCAACCAATGCATTTGAAACGGGTGGGATTTTTCAATATGTCTTAGTGGATGTTGAAGAAAACCCGACCGTAAAACTGGTTGATTTAAAAGCTGCAGAGGCGATCAGATCAGTGAATGTACGCAAAAGCGCGAATGGAGGAAAAGCTCCAATCGCTGAGATATTGACCGATAATGTCTATAAATTTAATCACAAAGCAATGGGATTCTCTGAAGAACCAACGGTAGTTAGTCCATATAGTGGCAGAAACTTGCCGATGGTCATTACAGGAAGCGGAGACGTTTATATTGATTATGCAATGGACCTTTTTACAGAGATTCAAGAATATGAAGGCGAGTTAGAACCGGGTCAGGATATTCGATTTATTTTGTATGAAGACTATCCGGTTTTGCCAGCTTATTCACTTCCTTACACGATAAACGAAGAAAATGAACCAATTTTTTTAACAGAGTAAAAAACCTTGATTTAACGCGTTTTTAATAGAAATAGCTGCTTTTTAGAAAATTTTGTTAGCATTTGATATGTTTATTGGAAAAGTGGGCTGTTTGTTGTTGCTATGCGATTTTCGATGTGATACTCTTTTTACAGGATTGATGGTTGCATCCCCTTTGAGAGGAGGTGAATAGCATGAACAAAACAGAATTAGTGAACTCTGTTGCTGAAGCAGCTGAACTTTCTCGTAAGGACGCTGCCAAAGCAGTTGACGCTGCATTTGAGACGATTCAAGACGCTTTAACTAAGGGTGAAAAAGTACAGTTGATCGGATTTGGTAACTTTGAAGTACGCGAACGCGCGGCCCGCAAAGGACGTAACCCGCAAACTGGTGCTGAAATCGAAATCGCTGCAAGCAAAGTTCCTGCATTTAAGCCAGGTAAAGCGCTTAAAGACGCAGTGAAGTAAGCTTTAGCCTCTGTACATAGGATGACTTTTGCGAGACACAATCTTGCAAAAGTCATCCTTTTTTTGAGCCAACAATTTTGCGAAACACCCGTGCGTATGCTACGATTCATGTGAGAAAAGCGGAGGGAGCCGTCTCAGGTTCTTGAAGTTATAGATTGATGCTAGATTGATGCAAAACTAAATTCAGTTAAAAATATATGAGCAGCTTTATGGTTGCCAAACAAATAACCGATTTGTCTTCAACAGGGGGAAGCAGAGTGATAGATGTGAAAGCACAAAAAGTAGATCTTGATAAAATCGAGCAAGCCGTCTCGATGATTTTAGAAGCAGTTGGAGAAGACATCAGTCGTGAAGGGTTACAAGATACACCAAAAAGGGTAGCTAAGATGTATGCGGAAGTATTTTCTGGATTAAAAGAAGATCCAAAAGAATACTTCAAAACTGTTTTTCATGAAGGGCATGAAGAATTAGTGCTCGTCAAAGATATTCCATTTTATTCGATGTGCGAACATCATCTTGTGCCGTTTTTCGGTAAAGCGCATATTGCTTATATTCCTCGCGATGGAGTCGTAACAGGATTAAGTAAATTGGCACGTGCTGTAGAAACAGTTTCAAAACGTCCGCAGCTTCAAGAGCGTATTACTTCTTCGATTGCAGAGTCTTTAATGGAAACCTTAAATCCACATGGTGTTTATGTCATGGTGGAAGCAGAGCATATGTGTATGACGATGAGAGGGATTAAGAAACCAGGAGCGAAAACAGTAACAGCTGTTTCACGCGGAATTCTTGAAACCGATGCGGTAAAGCGTTCAGAAGTAATTACTTATATCAATATGAACTAAAACTATAAAGTAGGTGCGAGAATGGCTCAGACAGAATATATTATTATCCGTGCGCAAGAAGATGGCGTAAACGTTATTGGACTGACTCGGGGGAACGATACAAAATTTCACCATACTGAAAAATTGGATAAAGGCGAAGTGATGATCGCTCAATTTACTGAACACACTTCAGCAATGAAAATTCGTGGCAAAGCGGAGATTCATTCTGCCCATGGTATCGTTGAAAGCGAAGCCAAAAAATAAACGATATTAATGAAGGCAAGGCTATGCCTGTGATATACTAATGTAGTATGGCTAAATCATGAATGGAGCAAGCAGTATGAAGGGACATCAAATACAATCGAAAATCATCTCAATGGAAATCGAGGTCTTGAATGCTGTGCGACAGCGGACGCTCGATCAATTTACAGAAGGTCCCTCTGTCAAAGAGTCCCGTTTGTTTTTTTTACTATTGCCTTTTTTCAGCGGGAAAACTTGGTCGCCGGATATTGAAGCCTCTGCAAAAACGGTTTCCATTGTTTATGCCGCATTACATGCGCATGATCAAGTAAAAGAGGATGCTCCCATTATTAAAGAACAACAGCTAACCGTATTAGCTGGAGACTTATACAGTGGAATTTACTATCAAATGCTAGTCAACTCTAATAACATTGCGATGGTTCAACGACTGGCATCAGCTATTATTAAAGTGAGCGAAAGCAAAACTTCCTTTTTTGAAGAGGAATTCCGAACGGTAGAAGAAATGGAACAGGCAATTACCGTTATTGAAACTGAACTTTTAATGTCTTTTTATACATTTTATGGTTATACCGAATATGAAATGTTAGCTAAACAAGCGCTGCTCTATATCCGTTATGCTGAAGAGCTAAATCGATTGCAAGCTAACAATTATTCGCATTTTCTACGTGAGTTAAACACAAGTCTAGTCCATGAAAATTATACGAAATATTGGCTAACGGAAAAGTTGGATAGCCTGCATGAACAGATTTTGGCGTCAATCGCCGATTGTGCACTAGATTATGAATTGACACAATTTCTGCTCCATCAAATAACCCCGCACCAGCATAGAGCTGAGCAGCTGACCCGAGAAGGATGACTGATATGCCTAAAACGAAAGAACAGAGAGTCCACGAAGTATTCGAAAAAATATCTGAGAACTATGATCAAATGAATTCGGTGATCAGTTTCCAGCAACACAATAAATGGCGTGAAGACACAATGTTCAAAATGCAGGTGCCAAAAGGTGCCGCAGCTATCGATGTGTGCTGTGGGACGGCTGATTGGACCATTGCGTTAGGAAAAGCAGTAGGAGAGACTGGACAAGTAATCGGGCTCGATTTCAGCCAGAACATGTTAAATGTCGGGCATGACAAAACAAAAGACATGCCACAAATCGAATTGGTTCAAGGAAATGCCATGTCATTGCCATACCCCGATAATTCGTTTGACTTTGCAACCATTGGTTTTGGGTTACGAAATGTTCCAGATTACCGTCAAGTGCTTACGGAAATGCACCGTGTGTTAAAGCCGGGTGGCATGATTGCTTGTCTAGAAACATCCCAACCTGAAAATATCGTTTTCAAACCATTTTTTAGAATGTATTTCCGTTTTATCATGCCAGTTTTCGGTAAACTCTTCGCTAAAAGCTATAATGAATATTCATGGTTACAGGAGTCAGCGAAAACGTTTCCGGGTATGAAACAGCTTGCGAAATTGTTTGCTGAAGTTGGATTTGAAAAAGTGAAATACAAGCCTTATACAGGAGGCGCCGCCGCCCTCCATTTAGGTATAAAAAAAGTAAACTAGCGGGAGAAGGATTTTAAGTGGAAAAGATGAAGTTGAAATTGCTCTATTCCGATCTTAAACCGGAACTAGAAATGATCGAGAAAGAGTTGGAACAGGCAGTGGATTCCAAATCTCTCCTTTTAAATGATGCGTCTCTTCATTTATTGCAGGCCGGAGGGAAAAGAATCCGACCTGTTTTTGTTTTGCTTGCAGGAAAATTTGGGAATTACAATGTTGATGTGATGAAACAAGTTGCTGTGCCACTTGAATTGATTCATATGGCATCTCTCGTCCATGATGACGTAATCGACGATTCTGAAATTCGTAGAGGTCAACCAACCGTTAAAGCGCAGTGGAACAATAGTGTGGCGATGTACACAGGTGATTTTATCTTGGCGCGAGCGTTGGAGCACATAACTGAAATTGAATCTCCGCGTGTACATGAAATTTTATCTAAAACCTTAATTGAAGTTTGCCGTGGGGAAATTATTCAAATCCAAGACAAATACAGGCTCGATCAAAATTTACGTGATTATTTCCGGCGTATTAAACGCAAAACGGCATTGTTGATTTCCTCTAGTTGTGAACTGGGAGCGCTTGTTTCTGGAACTGATGAAAAAACGGCAGCACATTTGCGACGCTTTGGTTACTTTATCGGAATGTCCTTTCAAATAATTGACGACATCCTGGACTTTACTTCAACAGATGAAGAATTGGGGAAACCTGCGGGGAGCGATTTTATCCAAGGGAATATCACCTTGCCGATTTTGTGTGCGAGAAAAGATCCTGAACTGTATGCCATGCTAAAAGCGAATTTGAATAAAGATCTTTCAAACGAAGAAAGGTTTAAAGTAGTTGAAGCAATACGCAATAGCTCCGGGATTGAAGAAGCGAAAGCAATGAGTGAACGTTATTTGCAAAAGGCTTTGCGTGAGCTATCGTTCTTGCCAAAAGGTCAAGGTGTAAAAACAATGCGCAAAATTGCATTTTTTATTGGGAAACGAAAATTTTAAGTTGCTAGTTGACAAATGACTCGACAATGATAGTATTTTTTAAGGTGGGCAAAAAGCCCGAGCTTTTAATAGAGGAGTGTTTACATTGGAAAAAACATTTTTAATGGTTAAACCAGATGGCGTTCAACGCAACGTAATCGGAGAAATCGTCGCACGTTTCGAGAAAAAAGGATATCATTTAGCAGGTGCTAAATTAATGCAAATTCCTACTGAATTGGCTGAAGAGCATTACGGCGAGCACAAAGAACGTCCATTCTTCGGTGAATTAGTAGAATTCATCACTTCAGGTCCTGTATTCGCAATGGTTTGGGAAGGCGAAAACGTTATTTTGACTGCACGTCAAATGATGGGCGCTACTAACCCTAAAGATGCAGCTCCAGGAACAATCCGTGGAGACTTCGCAGTAACTGTTGGGAAAAACATGATTCACGGTTCGGATTCTGCTGAAAGCGCAGAACGCGAAATCGGCTTGTTCTTCAAAGAAGAAGAATTAGTATCATACGAAAAAACAATGAACAGCTGGGTTAACTAATTTACCCTATGAAAAAGCCGTCCCATATGGGGCGGCTTTTTTTGTTGAATATGAATATTTGATGAAGATAAAATTTTCAATTGATTGAAGTTTCACTTTATCTAATTTTAATATAGAATTGAAGAAATATCTTATGGTATAGTGGTACATAAATACTTTAGCACGTTGAAGGGAGAAAGTGTAAATGCGTTATTTAACAGCAGGAGAATCACACGGTCCGCAATTGACTGCCATCATAGAGGGGTTGCCGGCGCAGTTGCCTTTAACGGCAGAAATGATTAATAAAGAATTAAAAAGACGCCAAGGCGGACACGGACGCGGCAGAAGAATGCAAATCGAGAAAGATACGGTTGAAATTGTTTCTGGCGTTCGACACGGCAAAACTTTAGGTTCTCCTGTCGCTTTAGTCGTCAAAAATGACGATTGGAAACATTGGACCTCTATTATGGGAATTGAACCAATTGAAGAAACGGAAGAAGTGAAACGTCAAATAGCACGTCCACGCCCAGGTCACGCCGATTTAAACGGTGGGATGAAATATGGTCACCGCGACCTTCGAAATGTCTTAGAACGTTCGTCAGCGCGTGAAACAACTGTGCGAGTAGCAGTTGGGGCAGTTGCAAAACAATTATTAGCAGAACTTGGGATCAAAATAGTTTCTCACGTTACAGAAATTGGTGGGATTAAAGTAAATCCTGAAAGTTACATTGGGAAGTCAGCAGATGAAATTCGAGAAATTGTTGAAAATGATGCTGTTTATTGTGCTGATCCATCGGTTACAAAAGAAATGACTGATTTAATCGATCAAACGAAAAAAAATGGAGACTCTATTGGGGGCACAGTAGAAGTTATCGTAGAAGGTATGCCAGCAGGTATTGGTAGCTATGTACATTATGATCGTAAGCTAGATGCGAAACTCGCTGCTGCTATTATGAGCATTAATGCTTTTAAAGGCGTCGAGTTCGGTTTAGGGTTTGAAATGGCGAGAAAGCCTGGTAGTGAAGTTCATGATGAAATTTTATGGGACGAAGAAAATGGATATACGCGTAACACTAATAATTTAGGCGGATTTGAAGGTGGTATGACGACAGGTATGCCAATTATTGTAAGAGGTGTAATGAAGCCGATTCCTACTTTATACAAACCACTAAAAAGTGTAGATATTGAAACAAAAGAACCGTTCCAAGCAAGCATTGAACGTTCAGATAGTTGTGCAGTACCGGCAGCTTCAATTGTTGCGGAACACGTTGTAGCTTGGGAAGTGGCAAATGCATTATTAGATCAGTTTGACGCTGACCAAATGCCGCGTTTGGTTGATAACTTGAAAAACTACATGAATTACACGAAGGAGTTTTAAGCATGAAGCAATTGCAGGTCGAAGCTGATCATCCTTATCTTGTCCATATTGGTGCCGGAGCATTCGATTTGTTTGCGGATACTTATCGCCCCTTACTAGATGCAGCTGACCAGATTGTGGTTATCGCAGATGAAAAAGTGGCCGAGCTTCACTTACAATATTTGTTGAATTATTTAACGGATTGGGACATTCGTGTATTAACGATTCCTGCCGGGGAAAGTGCGAAATCTGTGGAGACCTTTATGGCCTGCCACAGCTTTCTTCTATCTGAAAACTGTTCTCGAAATTCGTTATTATTAGCATTTGGTGGAGGAGCTACAGGAGACGTTGTAGGATTTGTCGCTTCGACATTTATGCGCGGCGTACCCTTTATTCAGCTTCCGACAACAATCTTGGCACATGATAGTGCAGTGGGCGGAAAAACAGCGATCAATCACGAGTTAGGCAAGAATATGATTGGGACGTTTTATCAACCGAAAGCTGTTTTGTACGACAGTGGATTATTAAGCACTTTACCACCTGGAGAAGTTCGTTCTGGAATGGCGGAAGTGATCAAACACGCTTTTATTTCTAATGAACAGTGGCTATCAGAACTATTAGCAATCGAAGATTTTAGTCTTTTGACAGAGGATGAATTGAACCGTCATTTAGAAAAAGGAATTGCTGTTAAAGCAGCAATTGTTGAAGAAGATGAATTTGAAGGTGGCGTCCGGAAATACTTGAATTTTGGTCATACTTTAGCTCATGCGATAGAAGGCCATCTAGGCTATGGTGAAATTACACATGGCGAAGCGGTCGTTCTTGGAATGTCTTATGCGTTATTGTTATCAGAGCATAAGAATTTGGCTGAGTTTGTTCAGTGGTCAAAGGTCAACAAGTATCCGCTCCACTTGCTAAAGGAAATTCAGTTTGAAGCATTATTGCCATATATGAAAAAAGATAAAAAGTCATCAAAAGGAAGACTGAATTTTGTTCTTCTAGAACAGACGGGTCATCCATATGTGGACAAAATAGATGAACAGCGTGCCTTTGCAGCATACGAAAAATTAGTTTCACAGATAGGAGAAGTGATTTGATGATACGTGGAGTAAGAGGGGCAATTACGGTTACTGCAGATCAGGCGGAAGAAGTGCTAAAAGAAACAAAACGTCTAGTTTTGGAAATGGCCAAAGAAAACAAAATTGATCCAGAAGATGTCGCATCAGTCATCATTTCAACAACAACTGATATTTCGTCAGCTTTTCCTGCAAAAGCCGTTCGAACAATAGAAGAATGGAATTATGTGCCGGTCATGTGCACACATGAAATGGACGTTCCTGGCAGTATGCCTTTATGTATTCGTGTCATGATGCATGTAAATACCGAGCTAAACCAAAAAGAAATTCATCACGTATATTTAAATGAAGCGACAAAACTACGTCCGGATCTATCAGCAAAAAGCCAGGTGATTTCAAAGTGACCAAACACATATTAATCATCGGATTGGGCTTAATCGGGGGATCATTGGCAAAAGCGCTTCAGCGCAACAAGGATATCCATGTTGCGGGCTATGATTCAAGTGCATTAACAGCACGAAAAGCTTTTAAGATGGGTATCATACATAGTTCACCGCCATCACTTGAGCAAGCTGCAGCGGAAGCCGATGTTATTGTTTTTGCCACACCAGTAGGTGCAACGATCAAGTTGATGGAGCAAAGTAAGTACTGGAATTTAAAAGACGATGTTATTTTGACAGACACGGGAAGTACAAAATTGCAAATCATGGAAGCTTCTAAAAAGCTGAATCACCTGTTTATTGGTGGTCATCCAATGGCAGGTTCGCACAAAAGCGGTGTCGAAGCTGCAAAAGAAGTGCTTTTTGAAAATGCATTTTATATTTTAACGCCTGACGAAAAAACGGATGAAAAAAGTCTTCAGTTTCTTAAAGATTTATTGTCTGTAACAAAAGCCAAGATTAAAGTGTTAGCAGCAGAAGAACATGATCACATGACGGCTGTAGTCAGCCATTTTCCGCATTTGATCGCAGCGTCACTCGTTCATCAATTAGACCAAGAAGAGAAATTCCCTTTTGCACGGCAATTGGCTGCAGGTGGTTTTCGAGACACTACACGGATTGCCTCGGCAAATCCGGAAATGTGGCGAGATATCACCACTCAAAACAACGCCATGATTGTTCATCAATTAGACAACTGGATGCAGCAAATGGAACAATTAAAAGAAATGCTTCAACAAAATGATCCAGAACCCATTGAACAATTTTTCAATCACGCAAAAATTGTGAGAGATGAGCTCCCGATTGCTGGTCACGGGGCAATGTTCTCTGTATTTGATTTGTACATAGATATACCAGACGTACCAGGTATTATTTCTGAACTGACGGGTTATTTAGCAGAAGAACACATTAGCATTGTCAATATTCGGATTTTAGAAACACGTGAAGACGTATTTGGTATTCTGGTCATTAGTTTTCAAACAAACGAAGACCGTCTGCGTGCACAAAAATGTATTTCGTCAAGAACAGTTTACGATACATATATTTCCTGAGAGGGTGGATGACTCCATGGCATTATCGTTAGCATTTAAAAAACCAAGCTTAAAAGGTAGCATACAGGTCCCGGGAGACAAATCTATTTCTCATCGGGCCATCATGTTCGGATCAATCGCAACAGGCACCACCACAGTAGAAGGCTTTCTTATGGGTGATGATTGTTTAAGTACAATTTCTTGTTTTAGAAAACTCGGCGTGAAAATTGATGTTACAGACGACTTAGTCACCATTCAAAGCGAAGGTGAAGCGTCTTGGAAAGAGCCGTCTGAAGTTTTGGATACAGGAAATTCTGGAACGACTACTCGCTTAATGCTGGGACTATTAGCTAGCACATCGTTTCATTCCGTAATGGCTGGGGATGAGTCGATTGCTAAACGTCCTATGAAGCGCATTATCAATCCACTTCGTGAAATGGGTGCGGATATTCGCGGACGACAAGATGGACAATTTACACCGTTAGCAGTTCAAGGAACTCAGTTAAAAGCAATTGACTATACATTGCCAGTTGCAAGTGCGCAAGTAAAATCTGCTATTCTTCTAGCAGCTTTAAAAGCGGATGGTCAAACGGTCATTCACGAACCTATCGCATCTCGTGATCATACTGAAATTATGTTGGAACATTTTGGCGCAACAGTTAATCGTGAAAATCACGTAATTAAGCTCGAAGGTGGACAAAAGTTGACGGCAGCTCACGTTCAAGTTCCTGGAGACATTTCGTCTGCAGCGTTTATGATTGGAGCGGCATTGATCACAGAAGATAGTAAAGTCACTCTTACAAATGTAGGGATTAATCCAACACGTACAGGTATTTTAGATGTAGTTGAAAAAATGGGCGCTGTAATTGAAATAGAAGAAAAAGAAACTGCGGGTGAACGCTCAGCTGACTTAACCATTTCTTCTAGCACTTTAAAAGGTACCGAAATTAGTGGTGATCTCATCCCGCGTTTGATTGATGAGATTCCGCTGATCGCTTTAATTGCAACGCAAGCGGAAGGAACGACTGTGATTAAAGATGCTGAAGAATTACGCGTAAAAGAAACAGATCGCATAGCTGCTGTTGTGACTGAATTGTCGAAAATGGGCGCGAATATCGAAGCAACCGAAGATGGCATGATTATTCACGGACCAACCGTTTTGTCGGGTGCTGAAATGACTTCTTATGGAGATCACCGTCTTGGCATGATGGCAGCCGTAGCAGCTTTAGTAGCCTCGGATGAAGTTGCGATTGACGACCCAGAATGCATTTCGATTTCGTATCCAAACTTTTTTGAACAACTGAATTTACTGACAAATTAACTCTCCATTTTGGAGAGTTTTTTTATTATGATAATAGCTACATTTCGTGTAGGATGAATGTAAGAATGTGAAGGAATAGGTGATAGTATGGCGAATATTGAACAAATACAAAAAGCAGTGGAACAAGGAGATCCTAATCTTCTAAACACTTTACTAGATGATTATTTACTTAAAGGTGATCCAGATGAGCAATATGGTTTATCTGAATGGCTAGCAGAAATAGGCTTTGTCGAGGAAGCCATTAAAGTACTCGAACATTTACAATACATCTTTCCTGAAGAAGCCCAACTGACGATCGACAAAGCCAATTTGTTAATTGATGCTGACCGCGAAGATGATGCATTAAATGCCTTGATGGAAATTCCGAAAGACGATGAATTGTATGCTCAGGCGCTTGTAACCTTAGCTGACTTGTTCCAACTACAAGGTTTGCTTGAAGCGGCTGAGAATCGTTTGAACGAAGCGATAGACTTAATGCCAGAGGAACCCCTTTTGCAGCAAGCAAAAGCGGAACTTTTGCTAGATTCTGGACGTTATCTTGAGTCGGCTAAAATTTATCAAGAGCTTGAAGCACAGCATGTGGTCATAGAAGGAGTCAATATTTCTGAACGACTAGCTGAAGTATATAGTGCAGGAGCGGCCTATGAAGAAGCGCTGCCTTATTATGAAAAAGCGCTTGAAGACTTAGCAACGCCAGATGTGTTGTTTGGCGCGGCATTTGCGGCATTCCAAACGCGTCAATACGAGATGGCTGTACGTCGCCTCGATGAATTAATCGGCATTGATCCAGATTATTTTTCTGCGTATTTATTAAAAGCACAAAGCTACAATATGGCAGAAGACTATCAACCTGCTTATCAAGCAATAAGTGAGGGTCTTGCTAGAGATGAATTTGATAAAGAGTTGTATTTATTCGCCGGCAAACTTGCTTTAAAACTTGGGAAAGCAGAAGAGGGTGTGGAGCATCTTCGTCAAGCAATTGCATTAGACCCAGAGTACATGGAAGCAATTTATACATTAGTATCTTACTTCCATGCGCAAGAACAAGATGAAGAAGTTCTTGAGTTGGCAGAAATGGTAGTTGAAAGTGGCGATGACTGGGCAGGTCTTTACCCAATGGTAGCAGAAGCCTATGAACGCACAGAAAATTATAAGCAAGCAACAGTTTACTACGATAAAGCTTATTCGTCGTTTAAAGATGATGCGGATTTTTTGAAAAAATATACCTTATTTTTAATAGAAGAAGGAAAAAGAGAGCGCGCTCTCGAAATAATAAAAGAACTGCAAGTGCTAGAACCAGAAAATCCAGAATGGTTTGATTGGCAGCAGTCTTTTGAATGAAAGGAGGAAATTTCATGACCGCTTCAGTATCAGTAGGTGAAAAAAAGCAATTTGTCCGTTGGTTCTTACAATCATACAAGATGAAAAGACGTGAATGCATTTGGATTTTAAATTATATGTTGAGCAACGAAGACCTGCTTGAAAAAACCCATTTTGTTGAAGAAGCGCATTATTGTCCACGTGCAATGGTCATGTCCTCAACAGATTCAAAAGAAATTCCTTTTCGCTTTTATAAAGGGAATTTAATGACCGCGGATGCAGAAAAATCATTTCATGATTTGCGTCTAAATCCCGATGAACATTTGTATATCCAATTGAATTTTCCTAACATTCCTCCGCCGACATTGTATTTATCGGTATTGGAAGAAAATCCATATATACCTGAAGATGCATCTATCGATGAACAAGATCGTCAAATTGCTGAGGGAATTTTAAAAGAAAGTATGTCTGTTTTCCATGAGGAAACGATTTACAGACAAATTGACGAAGCATTAGATGCTAATGATCGCGATCGCTTTTTTGAACTGTCGGCGATATTGCAGGCGTTCAAAGCCATTAAAAAAGACGGAGAGTGAAAATACGCTATGCATTTTATCGGCAAAGAAATTGATCAATATTTGAGCCAACAAGATTATATAGATACAGCTGTTGTACCACTTTTGCAATTAGATTTAAGTGAAACAGGGATGAAATCCAGTGCAGGCGCTTCCGAATACTTGCAAAACTTAACTGCTCTACTAGAAAAACAATTTAAAGGGCGGATACTTTTGCTTCCGCCTATTTCTTATGGCAAAATAGCAAATCGTCAACGAATTGCAGATGAACTGTTGGAAGAATTACAGCATACGAAGTTTAAACATATCTTTTATTTAACAACGGATTCAGAATGGCGAATGATTGATAGCCTGAAAAATGTTTTATGGCTTCCGGCAATTCCGATGGAGGATATGGACCAATCCTTCAAAAACTCAGTCATGGAAGACCAATTGAGACAGGTATTGCCGCTATTTACAAAAGAATGGTCACATCATTCATGAAATGTTCACAAACTGCTTGAATAGGCTATATGCGATATTGACCTTAAGATTTGATTGATATATCATTAGGTTGTCCTAGTAATTATATTTGAATGAGTATGTCCATTGGACTGACCTTGAATGTTAGAGGGGGGAAAAGGATGAGTAATAATCGTGTATCACGACGTCAATTTTTAGGCTACACTTTAACTGGTGTAGGTGGTTTCATGGCAGCAGGTATGTTGATGCCAATGGTTCGTTTTGCAGTAGACCCGATTCTTCAGCAACATGAAGGCGGAGACTACGTTTTAACTGATCAAGCTGTAGCTGATATTACGGAAGAGCCAGTACGTGTCGACTTTACATTTGAACAAACAGACGCATGGTACAAATCTGAAGTAACAAATTCAGCTTGGGTGTATAAAGAAGGCGATAAACTAATCGCACTTTCACCAGTTTGTAAACATTTAGGATGTACAGTAAACTGGGCGGGAGATCCAGAACACCCGACACAATTCTTCTGTCCATGTCACGCAGGCCGTTATGAGAAAAACGGACAAAACATCCCGGGAACACCGCCGCTTGGACCACTCGATGAGTACCAAGTTAAAGAACAAGATGGTTTTGTTGCAATCGGCGCAGTAAGAGACAACACATTAGTTTAATAGTTAGGGGGTACGACACCAGTGCTAAACAAGTTATATGATTGGGTTGATGAGCGATTAGACATTACGCCTATCTGGCGTGATATTGCTGACCATGAAGTACCTGAGCACGTAAACCCCGCACACCACTTTTCAGCATTTGTTTATTGTTTTGGGGGACTTACGTTTTTCATTACAGTAATTCAGATCTTATCCGGTATGTTCTTAACAATGTATTATGTGCCAGATATTGAAAATGCTTGGCAGTCGGTTTATTATCTTCAGAACGAAGTTGCTTTTGGAGAAATCGTGCGTGGGATGCATCACTGGGGAGCTTCTCTTGTAGTTGTTATGATTTTCCTTCATACACTACGAGTATTCTTTACAGGTTCTTATAAGAAACCTCGTGAGCTAAACTGGGTAGTAGGTGTACTACTATTCGGCGTAATCCTTGGATTAAGTTTCACAGGTTACTTGCTTCCATGGGATATGAAAGCTTTATTTGCAACAAAAGTTGGGATTGAAATTGCAGCATCTGTACCGGTAATCGGTGAATCGATCAAAATTCTATTAGCTGGGGATTCAACTATCCTTGGTGCACAGACTTTGACACGCTTCTTCGCTATCCACGTCTTCTTCTTACCTGCAGCGTTGCTTGGGTTGCTAGCTGCTCACTTTATCATGATTAGAAGACAAGGTATTTCAGGACCGCTATAATTCATTCTGCAACAAGGATTTTTTTAAGGAGGGAACACTTATGCATCGCGGAAAAGGGATGAAATTTGTAGGGGATTCGCGTGTTCCGAGTATGGAATTCCGTAAGCCGAATGTTCCTAAAGATTACTCCGAATACCCTGGTAAAACAGAAGCTTTCTGGCCAAACTTCCTTTTGAAAGAATGGATGATTGGTGCAGTCTTCTTAATCGGTTATCTGCTTTTGACGGTTGCTCATCCTTCACCTCTTGAAGGTCAGGCTGATCCAACAGATACAGCATATATTCCTTTACCAGACTGGTATTTCTTGTTCTTATATCAATTATTGAAATACGAATTTGCATCCGGTCCATTTAACGTGGTTGGAGCCATCATCATTCCAGGACTTGCTTTTGGAGCACTTATGTTGGCACCATTCTTAGACCGCGGTCCGGAAAGACGCCCTTCAAAACGCCCGTTGCCTACAGGATTTATGATTCTTGCGATCGCATCAATCATCTTCCTAACATGGGAATCAGTAGCAAACCATGACTGGGAGGCTGCTGAAGCACAAGGGAAAATTACACAAGAAGTGGAAATTGATACAACTGACCCAGGATATGAAATTTATGCTGGCGCCGCTTGTATTAGTTGCCACGGAGATAACTTAGAAGGAGCCGTTGGACCAGCACTTACGGGTACTGGCTTATCTCCTGAAGAAATCTCTGAAATTGCTAAAAATGGTATTGAAGAAGGCGGAACGTTAGTGATGCCTGCAGCTTGGGATGGAACAGATGAAGATCTGCAAGTTCTAGCTGAATTTATTTCAGGCCTTGAAGCAGAATAATAACTAATAGAAAAAGAGTCGGGAAACCGGCTCTTTTTTTCTATCTTGAAAGGAAGAAAACCAATGCTTTCCTTTGCGATTAAAATTTCTACTTGGTTAATGTACCGTCCATTTTTAATCTTACTTTTTGTAGTAAACTTGGCGGGTTCGATTTATGGATACATATGGTATGGATGGCAACTAAAAATCACAAATCCGAAGTTTCTAGTATTTGTTCCAGATAGTCCGACAGCGAGCTTGTTTTTCACAATCGTCCTTGGATTGTGGATTTTTAGGAAGCGAAATCGATTAATTGAAGCTTTAGCTTTTGTTACATTGATTAAATATGGCTTGTGGGCTGTTGTCATGAATTTACTTACGTTGTGGGAGGTAGGATCAATTGGTTGGATTGGCTGGATGTTAATAGGCTCTCATTTTGCGATGGCATTGCAGGCGGTTCTTTATATTGAACATTACCGTTTTGGCTGGCTATCTGTCGCTTTAACAGCTGTTTGGACTTTGCATAACGATGTAATCGATTATGTCTTTGGTCAAATGCCGATATACAGTAGATTAAGTGAGTATAGTAGCCAAATTGGTTACTTTACATTCTGGCTTTCCATTGTTTGTGTCGGATTCGCCTTTTATGTCGCTCATTTAAACAAATCACAATCCATTTCAGTTGACCAATATTGACTAATTTAAGTAAAATAAGAGTATCAAGTAGAAAGAGGTGTTGATTTAGACATGGGTATAGGCGGTTATATCTTCTATTTTATCCTTTTGCTGATCATCCCACTGTGGGCTCAATTTAAATTAAAGAGAACGTATGCTAAATACTCGAAAATTCGCTCTACATCTGGTCACACAGGTGCACAAGTAGCACGGATTATTTTAGATGCTAATGGCTTACATGATGTTAAAGTAACAGAAAGTCGCGGAATGTTAAGCGACCATTATAATCCGTTAACAAAAATTGTGGCATTAAGCAGCCATAACTATCATGACGCTTCGGTCGCAGGTACAGCTGTTGCAGCACACGAAGTTGGACATGCGATACAAGATGCAGAAGCTTATGCTTTCTTACGTTTGCGTCATCGTCTTGTGCCAATCGTTAACGTATCTTCGAATATGTCATGGATCTTTATTATGATTGGTTTCTTTTCTGCATGGAGCGGCGCGTTATTAATCGGTATTATTTTATTGGCAGCTGGAGTGGTTTTCCAGTTGATAACTTTGCCGGTTGAATTTAATGCTTCGAGTCGTGCGATGGATCAACTCCTGTCACATAATATAATTCGCAATGAAGAAGAACGCGATGCGAAGAAAGTATTAAGCGCAGCAGCAATGACATATGTAGCAGCGACAGCAGTTGCAGTACTCGAGCTTGCACGATTGATTTTAATCTATACAGGTATGCAACGTTCATAAAAAAACGGCCCAATAATGGGCCGTTTTTTCTATAGCAAATTTATCGATTAACCAATTGGCCGTTTTTCTTCATCAAGCGTAAATCCTTCGCCCATTACATCATGGACGTCCATTAAAGAGACAAAGGCGTGCGGGTCAACAGAATTAATAATATTCTTTAGTCGAACAATTTCGTTTCTTGCAATTACACAATACAGAACTTCTCGTTCTTCTTTTGTAAAATGACCATATCCACGAAGAATAGTAATACCACGATCCATTTCGATGGCAATTCGGCTGGCGATTTCTTCTTGTGAATTTGAAATGATCAATGCACCACGGCCAGAATAAGCACCTTCTTGCACAAAGTCAATGACGCGTGCCCCGACAAACACGGCAACGAGTGTATACATCATTGAGCGGTGATCAAGAAATGTTAACCAAGATAACATAATCACACCAGCGTCAAACAGAAACATTGTTTTCCCCATGCTCCATCCTATGTATTTTTGTGCAAGGCGTGCGATAATATCTACACCGCCGGTCGTGCCTCCAAAGCGGAAAATAATACCAAGTCCAATACCAACAAAAACACCAGCAAATAACGCTGCTAAAAACAAATCATCTTGTAAATTGATTTGAATTTCGTAAACGAGAAAGATTTTCAAGAATACCGAAACGGCTACAGTTCCAATGATGGTATAGAGAAAAACTTTTCTGCCGAGAAGTTTCCAACCTATAAAAAATAGTGGAATATTTAATAGAAGGTTCATCAATGCTGGGTCCCAATTAAAGATAAAGTACAAAATCAATGTAATACCAGCGAAACCGCCTTCTCCTAGTTCATTTTGGATATTAAAGTGAACAAATCCAAAACTATAAATGGCAGCACCAAGAAGGATAAATATAATGTTTTTAATTTTTAGCTCTTTCAATTATGCCAAGCCCCTTTCAAAAATATAGACTTCTGTATTATCGTTGAAATAATGTATTTTGACAACATCTCAAGTTTTCTTTACGATTAACTGAGGAGCGTGATGATATGAACGGCGATAAAACCATGAAACAGCTGCAGCAAGAGGTTGATGCATACATTGGACAATTTAAAGAAGGCTATTTTCAACCGATGGAAATGATGGCTCGTCTTACAGAAGAACTAGGAGAACTTTCTAGAGAAGTCATGCACCAATACGGGCCGAAAAAAAAGAAAAGTTCAGAAGCTGAAAACAGTATCGAAGAAGAAATGGGCGATGTTCTTTTCGTTTTGATTTGTATGGCGAACTCTATGAACATCGATCTTGCGGATGCTCATGATCGAGTAATTGATAAATTTAACAAGCGAGACCAAAATCGTTGGACACGAAAGGATGAACAGAATTGACAATTCGCGTAGCAATTGCAGGAGCAAGAGGAAAAATGGGTAAAGAAGCAGTACATACAGTTATGAATCACAGTGAGATGGAACTTGTTTCGGTTTTGGATTATAAAAAAGTCGGCGATACATTAGCTGATACAAATTTATTTCCATCTAACTTTACGGCTCCAATATATATCGATCTTGAACAGCTTAATGTTGAAACTAACCCAGACGTGCTCGTCGATTTGACTACGCCAGAGTTTGTTTATGAACATACAAAACAGGCACTCGAACTAAACATACGCCCAGTTGTTGGTACGACAGGATTTTCAGATGAACAACTTGAGGAATTAAAAACACTTTCAAAAAACTCAAAAATAGGATGTATTATAGCGCCGAACTTTGCGATTGGTGCGGTGTTGATGATGAAATTTGCAGAACAAGCGGCAAAATATTTACCAGATATTGAGATCATCGAAATGCATCATGATCAAAAGTTGGATGCTCCTTCTGGCACGGCAATGAAAACGGCACACTTAATTTCTCAACAACGTCCGATTCATGAGCAAGGGCATGTCCGTGAAAAAGAAATTATTGAAGGTGCGCGCGGTGCAAATTATGATGGTATGCGCATCCATAGTGTTCGCCTGCCTGGTTTGGTAGCTCACCAACAAGTCTTGCTTGGTGGAGAAGGTCAAATGCTAACGCTTCGGCATGATTCATTTAATCGAGGTTCATTTATGTCAGGTGTGATTTTATCTATTCAAACTGTGATGGAAAAAGAAGAACTGATTTATGGTTTAGAACACATAATCGACTAAAGGGGACGATAATATGAACATAGCTTTGATTGCCCATGACCGTAAAAAAGATGACCTCATTCAATTTGCGCTAGCTTACGAACCAATTTTATCTGAACATGCGCTTTATGCAACAGGAACGACCGGTCAACGAATCGTTGACGAAACTGATTTGTCTGTTACCCGCTTTCGATCGGGTCCGCTAGGTGGAGATCAGCAAATCGGTGCGATGATTGCGCAAGATGAAATGGACATGATTATATTTTTCCGTGATCCATTGACTGCCCAACCACATGAACCAGATGTTACGGCGTTGATCCGCCTGTGTGATGTCTACGGCATTCCTTTAGCTACGAACATGGGAACAGCTGAAGTTCTTCTTAAAGGACTAAAAGAAGGCTTTATAGACTGGCGGTTGCTTGGAGAAAGAAGAGGATAGGAGAGAACAGCGTGCGAAAAATGAAAATCGGCATCACTTGCTATCCCACAGTTGGAGGATCTGGAGTTATTGCCACTGAACTAGGAAAAATGTTGGCAGAAAAAGGACACGAAGTTCATTTTATTACGTCTAGCACTCCTTTCCGTTTAAATAAAACATATCCAAATATTTATAATCACCAAGTTGACATTAATACGTATTCCGTATTTCAATATGCCCCTTATGATATTGCGTTAGCCACTAAAATCTCTGAAGTGATCAAAAATGAAGGACTCGACCTTCTCCATGTCCATTACGCGATTCCCCATGCAGTATGTGCCATTCTTGGTCGCGACATGGCAGGCTCGAACATCGGTATCGTGACGACACTACACGGAACAGATATTACAGTATTAGGGTCAGATTCTTCTTTAAAAGAGGCGATTCGATACGGTATTGAAAAGTCTGATATTGTCACAGCCGTTTCAGATTCACTTAGAGACCAAACATATGAGCTCATCCAACCCGATAAAACGATTGAGACAGTTTATAATTTTGTCGATGAAAGAGAGTACTACCCTAAAAGTGAAACAAAGCTAAAAGAACAATTAGGCATCGATGCTGCGGAGAAAGTGCTAATTCACGTTTCCAATTTCCGCAACGTTAAACGCGTTCAAGATGTTGTCGAAACTTTCTCATTGGCTCGCCAACAAATAAATTGCAAATTGTTACTTGTAGGTGACGGTCCAGAAATGGGGCGAATCATTCAACAAGTGCGCGATTTAGGAATAGAAGAGCATGTGCTGTTTTTAGGAAAGCGCGACGATCTCGCAGAATTTTATAGTATTAGTGATATTAAACTTTTGTTGTCTGAAAAAGAAGCATTTGGCTTAGTATTGCTTGAAGCGATGGCATGTGGAGTTCCGGTAATCGGGACGAACATCGGTGGTATGCCCGAAATTATTAATCCAGGTGTCAATGGATTTCTTGTCGAACTCGGAGACATAAGTCAGGCGGCCCGCTATACAGTTGATATGTTGAGTGATGGAGTGCAATTAAAAGAGTTGCGTCAAGGCGCATTAGATACCGTGTCTTCGCATTTTCATTCTACAAAAATCTTAGAGCAATACGAAGGCTTGTACGAACAGTTGATGCCAAAGGATGACGAACAATGAATACGGCGATTAAAGTCATCCACACATTAAAAGCAGCGGGTTTCGAGGCATATATAGTTGGTGGAGCTGTACGTGATTTATTGTTAGGAAAAGCACCGCATGATATTGATGTGGCGACTTCTGCGTTGCCCCAGCAAGTAAAAGCGCTATTTGCTCGTACTGTTGATACAGGGATTGACCATGGCACAGTTTTAGTATTATTGGATGGAGAAGGCATTGAAGTAACGACATTCCGAACAGAGAGCAGCTATTCGGACAATCGCAGACCAGATTCAGTTGAGTTTGTTCTTTCGCTAGAAGAAGATTTACGGCGTCGTGATTTTACGATCAACGCCATGGCGATGACTGAAGACCTAGATATTATTGATCCATTTGGCGGAAAAGAAGATTTAAAAAATAAAGTTATTCGTGCAGTAGGGGACCCAGATGAACGTTTTGAAGAAGATGCGCTACGAATGTTGCGTGCGATTCGTTTTTCGGGACAGCTAGATTTTATTATCGATATGAAAACACTTCTTTCCATACGGCGGCATGCACGGTTAATCCGATTTATTGCGGTCGAACGGTTAAAGTCAGAAATTGACAAAATTTTTGTTAACCCATGTATGCAAAAAAGCATGGCTTACTTAAAAGATTCAGTGTTAACAAAATTTCTGCCAGTTGGCGGTCTATTTGAGGTGGATTGGATACCATATCAACCAGATGGCAAACCCACGTATGGCTGGTTTTATTTGTTGCATCAGCAAAAACGGCAGTTTGCGGACATAAAAGACTATCGTTTTTCTAATGGAGAAAAAAAGCTTATCGAAAAAAGTTTAGAGCTAACTGCATTAAACACTTGGGATCAATGGACATTTTACAAATACACGTTGGAACAATTAGAAATGGCTTCTCGTGTAACAGATAAAAGGGAAAATTTAGCTGCTATAAAGCGCCAATTACCGATTCAGTCAAGATCTGAACTTGCGGTCGATGGCTGGGATTTATTAGAGTGGAGCGGGGCAAAATCCGGACCATGGTTAAAAGTTTGGATTGAGAAAATTGAAAGACTGATTGTGTATGGCATTTTAAAGAACGACAAAGAACTGATAAAGGACTGGTTTGAAGATGAATATCACAGTCACGCTTAAGATAGCAAAACGATTAATCGAGTCAAATGGTGAAGCGGTATCAGGTCAGCAATTAGCAGATGAATTTGGCATTTCTAGAACAGCTATCTGGAAACACATTAAAGACCTCGAAGAAAAAGGCTATGCTATTGAATCGGTCAAACGCAAAGGCTATCGCATTGTCAGCGCACCAGATACTTTAGAGCCAATCGGTATTCAAACAGGGTTAAAAACAAAACAGATTGGCCAAGAAATTGAATATGTAGAAAGTTGTGCCTCGACTCAAATTATTGCCCATCAACTGGCACAAGAAGGTGCGCCGGATGGAACAGTCGTGCTTACAGAAACTCAAACGGCCGGGCGAGGTAGGATGGCTAGAAAGTGGGATTCTGCAGCTAAAAAAGGTGTCTGGATGAGTATTATTTTGCGACCAAATGTCGCACCTCAAAAGGCGCCTCAATTCACATTAGTAACGGCCGTTGCAATTGTTCGCGCAATCGAAGAAGTCACCAAATTGCAGCCGAAGATTAAATGGCCAAACGATATTTTACTTAATGGTAAAAAATGTACAGGTATATTAACAGAGCTTCAGTCTGATGCTGACGGCATTCAAGCATTAATCATTGGCATTGGGTTAAACGTTAATCAGGAACAAGAAGATTTTGACCCGGAAGTTCAAGATATCGCGACGTCTTTGAAAATGACGAGCGGGGAAACCGTTAATCGTCAAAAATTAGTGCAGTCCGTGTTGTTTTACATGGAGCTGTATACGCAAATGTATATTGACGAAGGATTTGGCATGTTGAAAATTTTGTGGGAAAGTTATTCCACAACAATTGGACACCCTGTTCGAGCACGAATGACCAATCATACGCTTGAAGGCATCGCCGAAGGAATTACCGACGAAGGGGTACTTCAACTACGAACATCAGATGGCAAACTTCACGGTATTTATTCAGCAGATATTGAGATGGCTAATTTGTAAAACAGGATTTGGCAAGCTTTTTTAAGTTTAGTAAGCAAAGAGCATAGAATATGTTTTTTGCTGAAATTCTGTTATAGTATTTTTAATGGGCAGTATCGTTTACGAACTGCACCAACCAACCGCAAGACACCCAAAATGAATACAAATAAGTTCTGCCTTGATCAGATTTACGACAGGGACGGAGGAAACCTAACGCACTTTTACTGTCCTTCTGTCTTTTTTAGCAGAAGGGCTTTTTATATGGTTTTCTTCCCGAGAGGAGAGAGAAAATGTTAATCTTACAGACGGTAAACGAGCTGAAAGAATGGGTTCGTGATACCAAAAGAGCTGACAAGACAATTGGTCTTGTGCCAACTATGGGATTTTTGCATGAAGGCCATCTTTCGCTAGTAGAAAAAGCAAAAGTGGAAAACGACAAAGTGGTCATGAGCATTTTTGTGAATCCCGCTCAATTTGGACCGAACGAAGATTTTGATCGATACCCAAGAAATTTAAAACGAGACCAAGAGCTTGCCGAAGGAGCCGGTACTGACGTTATTTTTGCGCCAAGCGTTGAAGAAATGTATCCGCGTGAAAGCCAAATTCAACTATCGGCAGGCGCTCAGGCAGATGTACTATGTGGCGCAAAAAGACCCGGACATTTTGATGGCGTCTTAAAAGTAGTGACGAAATTGTTTCATTTAGTTGAGGCGGATTTAGCTTATTTTGGCCAGAAAGATGCACAACAATTGGCGATTATTGAATCGTTAGTGGAAGATTATAATTTTCCAATGGCTATACGAAGAGGCGAAACCGTCCGTGAAGCTGACGGACTTGCGAAAAGTTCTCGGAATGTTTACTTGAGTGATGCTGAGCGAAAAGAAGCACCTCATTTAAGAAAAGCATTAGAAATGGGGAAAGAGCGGGTTTTGCAAGGTCAAGATCCGATTGAACCCATGACTGCGTATTTAACTAAACATACATCTGGAATTATCGATTATATTGAATTACTGGATTATCCAACGTTAACAACTACTATTCAACAAGATGCTATTTTGGCGTTAGCCGTGAAGTTTGAAAAAGCACGTTTAATCGATAATATTATATTTAATCCAAAGGGGAACTGACTCATGCTTAGAATGATGTTAAATTCAAAAATCCATCGCGCAACTGTAACAGAAGCGGATTTAAATTATGTAGGAAGCATTACCATTGATCAAGATTTGCTAGATGCAGTTGGCATGTTGCCAAATGAAAAAGTTCATATTGTTAATAACAACAACGGTGCACGTTTTGAAACGTACATTATTGCAGGAGAACGCGGAAGTGGCGTTATTTGTGTGAACGGCGCAGCAGCACGTTTAGTGCAACGAGGAGATATCGTGATTATTTTATCTTATGCGTATGTTATGAATGAAAACGCACGTGATCACAAACCAACCGTGGCTATTATGGATGCTGAAAATCAAATTAAAGAAATTCTTCATTACGAACCTGAAGCAACCGTGATGTAAGCAAGCAGCTCCCAAAAAAGGGGGCTGTTTTCATTTGTGGAACAGAACAAAAAGAAGATTGAATTTTCATCTTGAAAGCGGAAAGCGACAGGATATGTTACAATTTTTTTAGGCAATCACCTAAGAAAGAGGGGCTAAGATGAATACGCAAAAGTATGTCGTTGTCGATATTGAAACAACGGGCCATTCCCCTGCAAAAGGTGACCGGATTATTCAACTCGCGATGGTAACGATCGAAAACGGTGAGATCACCGATACATATACAGAATTTATAAACCCGGGTCGTACAATCCCGTTGTTTATACAAGATTTGACGAATATTACGGATGCAGATGTTGCAGAGGCTAAGGCGTTTGAGCATTATGCTCAAACGGTTTATGAAAAAATGCAAGATGCTATTTTTGTAGCGCATAACACTAATTTTGATTTACCTTTCTTGCAAGCCGAGTTAAAACGCAGCGGTTTGCCGAAATGGCAAGGACTGACGATGGACACAGTCGAACTAGTTCGGTTAATGTATCCTACAGCATTTAGCTTTAAATTACAGGACATTACTTCTGAGCTCGGCATCCCGCTAGAAAGTGCGCACCGTGCAGATGATGATGCAATGGCAACAGCTCTTTTATTTTTACGGGCTAAAGAGGATTTAGCCTCTTTGCCTTACGCGACTTTAGCATTTCTACACAAACGATCTTTTCAATTGAAATCCGATTTATCTCGCTTATTCTTTGAATTGACACAGAAAAAAAGAAACGCTCAAGCTGATGATTTTGATAGGTTTCAAGGAATTCCATTAAAGCCAAGGCGCTTATTTGAAAAAGGATCAAACCCCCAGCAATCCTATTCGCGCGACTGGCGTGAGGGATTAGAAAAAGTTTTTCCGAACTTCGAGAAAAGGCCGAGTCAGTACGATATGATGATGTCGATTGAAGAAGCATTAACTCAGAAAAAAGAATTGGTGATTGAAGCATCTACCGGTATGGGAAAAACGATTGGCTATTTATTGCCGGCAGTTAACTTTGCACTTGATACTGGAAAACAAGTATTAATCAGTACGTATACGACACATCTACAAGATCAACTTGTCTTAAAAGAAGGAAAAATGGTTGAGGAATTTATTGGTACACCGGTGCGGATTTCACTGATTAAAGGGGTATCTCATTACATTGACTTGGCTAGATTTGTTGAATTGGTGCAAGGGGATGATGAATCCTATGATGAAACGTTTACAATTATGCAAGTGTTAGTTTGGCTAACCGCTACTGAAACTGGTGATTTAAACGAAATCAATGCCTCAAGTGGTGGTCAGTTTGTTCTTGATAAAATACGGCGCTCCCATATACGGAAATTAGGCAAACAAGAAAAACAAGCAGACTTTTATGAATTTGCACTAAAGCAAGCACAACAAGCACATGTAATTGTCACGAATCACGCCTTTTTACTCAATCAACATTTAAGTAAAAAATCGATTTTGACTAACGTTGATGCTTATATATGGGACGAAGCGCACCAAGTCGTTCAAGCAGCAGTTTCTCAACATGAAAAAACATTTGTTTATACACAATGGAAATATATTTTCGGTCAAATTGGCAGTTTAGATGAACAACAATTAGCTGCTTCCTTATTTGAGACGGCAAAACGTACTGGTTTTTCAACTGTTCCTGAAATGATGAAGTTAGAATCCTTGTTTTTAAAATTCACAGCTCTTTTTGATGAAGTTTCGAGCATAGTAGCAACCGAATTTGCAACAAAGTTTGCAGCAAGTCGTCATAAAAAGAATTCGGCGCTCTTGAGTGAACTATCACTCGAAGATAGCCGTTTTACTCAGATGCTGTATTACTTAAACGAATGGATCGACTTGTCACAGCTTATATTGCAAAAAGCTGAACGACTAACGGAAAAAACCATCAAAGATCAGTTGACGATAGCCGATTGGCGTTATTGGACAGAGGAAATGATGGTGAAAGCAGTAGAATTTAGTGAAATATTTGTCTTTCCATTAGCAGGAGAAGTTAGTTGGATTGATGGAGATATGAGAAGTTTGCCAACAAGCCTGTCTTTATACAAACGTCCATTTGCTGTAGCCTCTTTAGTAGATAAAGTAATGGCTTCAGCGCGACAAGATAAAGCAATTATTTGGTTATCTGGTACGATGACAGTTCCCGCGAACGAACGATTTATCGTCAATCAAATTGGCATACCCAACCATGTTCCTATTAAAAAGTTTGAGCCACCAAAAGACTTTTATCGTGGAGCTCATGTTTATATAGTAGAAGATATGCCGGATATTCAAAGTGTTTCTCAACATGAATACATTGAGTCCGTGGCAGATGCTGTTATCCAAACAGTCCTTGTGACAGAAGGTCGTTGTTTTGTGCTGTTTACGTCACAAGATATGCTACGGAAAACGGTGGATTTGATCCAGGATACAGGTTTGCTCGATGAGTATATGTTGTTTGCGCAAGGCATTTCGTCAGGAAGCCGGATGAAGTTATTGAAATCTTTTCAGCGTTTTCAAAAGTCCGTGCTTTTTGGAACAAATAGCTTTTGGGAAGGTGTAGACGTACCGGGAGATGCACTTCGTGCAGTGGTCGTGGTACGTTTGCCATTCACTTCACCAGAAGAACCTATCTTCAAAGCGCGTTCAGAAGTTATTATGCGTGAAGGCGTCAATCCGTTTTTACAATATGCTTTACCTGAAGCAGTACTTCGTTTGCGCCAAGGGTTTGGTCGGTTAATCCGTTCGAAAAACGATAAAGGTTTATTTATCGTGTTAGACCGAAGAATTGAGACGAAATCTTATGGGCGAGAATTTATAAGTGCATTGCCAGAAGTTAAAGTATCTAAAGTGTCTTTAGAAAAGATGGTAACCGATATTGAAGCTTGGTATAATAAGCAATGATATAACGAAAGGAAGGCGTAAGCATGGAATCGAAAATTGAAGTGATCTCAACAGTAGAACTTAAGTATCAAACAGATTTATATAAAGTAGTAGACGCCTTAAATCGCACATTAAAAGATAGAAATTTAATGTTCGGACTAGCGCTTGATAAAGAAAATGCTGAAAAAGCGATTTTCACAATATATAAAACATAGGTGATTACATGAGACAATGGATTACATTTATACTTGGATTTCTGTCTTTTTTAGCAGTAACCATAATCATCTTAGTTTTGTTTTTGGGCAATAAACCGTATTCCGATACAGAAGAACGTGCAATTGACCGCGCTAAAAGTGAGCAGTTAATTGAAGAGGTAGAGCGGGCATATGTATATACAAATGTTAAAGCTTCTGTCACAGTTCTTGGAACAAATGACAAAGGTGAGTTAATGGCTGTATTTGTTCCAGAAGGTGACGACAAGATGCAAACACTTTATTTAACAGATAAAATTACAGCTCAACAAGCACGTGAACTGGTTCTTAATGAAATGGACGTCAAGAAAATACTGCATACAAAACTTGGTATGGAAAGTGAAGAGCCAGTATGGGAAATTGCTTTTGTTGATGAAAAAGACACATTAAATTATGTTTATTTATCAGCGGACGATGGACAATGGCGTAAACGCATATTGAATTTGTGAAAGGGCGGAAAAAATTTGATTAACTTAGCGAATCGTGTACAAACGTTAACACCTTCAACAACATTAGCAATCACTGCCAAAGCAAACGAATTAAAAGCTCAAGGAGTCGATGTGATCGGTCTTGGAGCAGGTGAGCCTGATTACAATACACCTGAAAATATTCTTGAAGCTGCTTACCAATCTATGAAAGATGGTAAAACAAAATACACACCAGCTGGAGGACTTCCAGCGTTAAAAGAAGCCATTATCAATAAATTGCAAAGAGACCAAGGGTTGAGTTATTCACCAAAAGAAGTAATGGTCGGGATTGGCGCAAAACATGTACTTTATACATTATTCCAAGTGTTGCTAAACGAAGGTGACGAAGTAATTATCCCGATTCCATATTGGGTAAGTTATCCTGAACAAGTGAAATTAGCACAAGGTGTACCTGTATACATAGAAGCAACAGCCAGTCAGGAGTACAAAATATCTCCTCTCCAATTAAGAGAAGCTATTACAGACCGGACAAAAGCAGTAATTCTAAATACACCGAGTAACCCGACAGGCATGATTTACTCAAAAGAAGAATTAGAAGCGTTAGCAGAGGTTTGCCGCGAATTCGATATTTTGATTGTGTCTGATGAAATTTATGAAAAGCTGATTTATGGAGATGTTAAACATACTTCTGTTGCTACTCTTTCGGAAGATGCTAAAAAACGCACGATTTTAATCAATGGTGTATCAAAATCGCATTCAATGACCGGATGGCGCATTGGATACGCAGCAGCTGATGCTAGCTTGATTAAAGCAATGACGGATTTAGCAAGTCATTCTACTTCAAACCCTATGACAACCTCACAATATGCAGCAATTGAAGCATATAACGGGCCACAAGATGCTGTTGAAGAAATGCGTCAAGCATTTGAAGAGCGTTTGAATGTTATTTTCCCGAAACTACAAGCCATTCCTGGCTTTACAGTCATTCGTCCACAAGGCGCATTTTATTTACTGCCAGATGTTTCAGAAGCAGCAGCAAAAACAGGATACGGATCAGTTGATGATTTTGTAACAGCGTTGCTAACAGAAGCAAATGTAGCCGTCATTCCCGGATCTGGATTTGGCGCAAATTCAACGATTCGTTTGTCATACGCAACATCGCTTGAAACGTTGACAGAAGCTGTAGAACGAATTCATCAGTTCGTAACATCGAAATGGAAAGACTAAGACCACATTATTCTTTGGAGGCTATTGTTTGATGAAAAAAATTACCATTGCCGAAATGGCTAAACATAACGGAGAAACAATTAAACTAGGCGCTTGGATCGCAAACAAACGGTCAAGCGGTAAAATCGCATTCTTGCAACTGCGTGATGGTTCAGGATTTGTACAAGGTGTTGTAGTAAAAGCTGAAGTAGGTGACGACTTATTCGCTACAGCTAAAGGGTTAACACAAGAAACATCGGTTTATGTGACAGGCGAAGTAAAAGAAGACGAACGCTCTGCTTTTGGTTATGAGTTAGCTGTTACCGGCATCGAAGTCATCCATGAAGCAAAAGATTTCCCAATCACACCGAAAGAACACGGTACAGAATTCCTTATGGATAACCGTCATTTATGGCTACGTTCGCGTAAGCAACACGCCATTATGAAAATCCGAAACGAAATTATTCGTTCAACATATGAATTTTTCAATGACAACGGTTTTGTCAAAGTAGATCCGCCAATTTTGACGGGATCTTCTCCAGAAGGAACTTCTGAATTATTCGCGACAAAATACTTTGATGAAGATGCATATTTATCTCAATCGGGTCAATTGTATATGGAAGCAGCAGCGATGGCTCTTGGAAAAGTATTTTCGTTTGGTCCAACATTCCGTGCAGAAAAATCTAAAACGCGTCGCCACTTAATCGAGTTTTGGATGATTGAGCCAGAAATGGCATTTATCGAGCACGTGGAAAGTTTAGAAGTACAAGAACAATATGTATCTTATATTGTGCAATCGGTATTGAAAAACTGTAAATTGGAATTGGAACGTCTTGATAGAGATGTATCGAAACTTGAAAAAATCAAAGCGCCATTCCCACGTGTTTCTTATGACGATGCAATTAAATGGTTAAACGATAACGGTTTTGATGATATTAAATGGGGCGAAGATTTTGGAGCGCCACATGAAACGGCATTAGCTGAAAGCTACGATATGCCGATATTCATCACGCATTACCCAATCGGGATTAAACCTTTTTATATGCAGCCGCACCCAGAACGTGACGATGTCGTATTATGTGCAGATATGATCGCACCTGAAGGCTATGGAGAAATTATCGGTGGATCAGAACGGATTCACGATTATGAATTGATGAAACAACGCATTCAAGAACATAATTTAGATGAAGATGCATATGCGTGGTATTTAGACTTAAGCAAGTATGGATCAGTTCCGCATTCTGGATTTGGTTTAGGTTTAGAGCGTACAGTTGCTTGGATTAGTGGTGTGGAACATATTAGAGAATCGATTCCATTCCCACGTCTATTAAATCGCTTATACCCATAAAAAATGAATAATAGGAAAGGTGGTTGGGATATGAAACAACCTAATCGATTACAAACGTGGATTGAGCAGGGGAATGTTACCATTTCCCAGCTTTTTTTTCAGTTTTACAAAGAACTGAAGATAACAGACGAGGAAGCAATGCTGCTTATGCACATTCAAGCATTTCAACAAATTGGAAACCAGTTTCCGACACCTGATGAAATAGGTGCACGCATGATGACTTCTCAAAAAAGCGTCACAACCATGTTACAAAAACTGATGCAACAAGGCTATTTGTCGATTGAACAAACAACGGAACAAGATGTTTTGACAGAAGTTATTTCTTTACAACCTTTATGGGATCGCTTGTTGGACTGCGTCTACAAAGAGCAACATGAGATAAAAGAAAATACACAAAAAGAGTTGGAAGGGGAAATCTTCCAATTGTTTGAACAAGAATTTGGACGTTTTTTATCTCCAATGGAAATCGAAACCATTTCGATGTGGATGGATCAAGATGGTCATACACCCGATGTCATTCGGATGGCACTCAAAGAAGCAGTTATTTCTCAAAAATTGAGTTTGCGCTATGTAGACCGCATCCTATTTGAATGGAAAAAGAAAAACATCAAAACCTCTACACAAGTCACCAAGCATGCAAGTTCGTTTAGAGAAAAAAATATTCGGATTCAGCCGACTGAAAATGCAGTGAAAAAAGTTCAATTTTATAATTGGTTGGAAGACCGTAATTAGAAGGTGAAGTAGATGATGTCGAAAAAAGAATGGTTGGCTTGTCTAGAAGAAATGGATCTTATGTTCCCGGATGCTCATTGTGAATTGGTTCACCGCAACCCATTTGATTTATTAATTGCGACACTTTTATCTGCACAATGTACAGATAAACTCGTCAACCGTGTGACAGCCGATCTGTTCCAAAAATATCATAAACCAGAGGATTACGTGGCTGTATCGTTGGAAGAATTACAACAAGATATCCGCTCGATCGGCTTGTTTCGCAATAAGGCTAAAAACATTCAAGCGCTCAGTCAAATCTTAATCGATGAACATAATAGTGTAGTGCCGGCTGATAGAGACTTACTAATGACGCTCCCTGGAGTCGGACGTAAAACCGCAAATGTGGTTGTGTCTGTTGCTTTTGGAATTCCAGCTTTAGCTGTAGATACGCATGTTGAGCGCGTGGCCAAGCGATTAGGGTTGAGTCGGTGGAAAGACAATCCACTTCAAGTAGAAGAAACGATTATGAAAAAAACCCCTGCAGATGATTGGTCGAAAACACATCATCAAATTATCTTTTTTGGGCGTTATCATTGCAAATCACAAAATCCAGGTTGCCATATTTGTCCGCTTTTTGATCGATGCCGAGAAGGGCAAAAACGTGAGAAAAAAGGATTGGTTAAACGTGAAACCATCACCGAAGTTAACTAAAGAGCAACTTGATCCCTATTTTTCGGAATGGGAATGCCTATCGGTGCAACTAGCTGACATACACAAACAGCGCAATAAAGCTGCTGCTAAACTTATCCAAGAGGGTCTAACAATCTACAAAAAACTTTTAGCACATTGCCGGAATGCATTGCAAGATAAAGCGTTTGAACCGTTAAACGGCACAGAGCGTTTATCGTTTATCGAATCGTCTCCTGGTACTTATGCGGCATACCGTCAGTTAGCGGAATTATTTGTGGAGCTTAAGAAAATTATTGCGAGAAAACGAATTGAATTTAAACATTTAAATGAATGATAGAAAAGCCCCGAATGCTCAGCATTCGGGGCTTTTGATGTTTAGTTTTTGTTATCGTCTTTGTTGCCTTCACCGTTTTCATTATCTTTTTCTTTTTCTTTTTCTTTATCTTTTTCTTTTTCTTTATCCTTGTCCTTGTCTTTATCCTGAGCGTTATCAGAATTACCACTACTGTTTGCAGAAGGAGTTTCACTTTCTTCTTCTTCAGTTGGGTCTTCTGGTACGTCGATTGGATCTTCTTCAACCGCCGGTTCTTCTTCTTCAACTACAGGTTCTTCTTCGACAGGTTCTTCTTCAGGTTCTTCTTCCGGCTCTTCTTCGGCTGGTTCTTCTTCGACAGGTTCTTCCTCAGTCGGTTCTTCAGGTTCTTCTTCCGGCTCTTCTTCAGGTTCCTCAGGAGCGGCAGCCACTTCGACAGTTGTTGATGCTGGGTCACTTCGCTGAGTATCGTTAACTGCTACAACACTAAAAGTATAAGTTTTTCCTTCTTCTAGTCCATTGTAAGTATAAGATTTACCGGATGAAGTCGTAAGCACTGAACGAGCTCCATCAACTGCTACAGAAACTTCAAATGCCACATCTTTATCACTTGAATCCCATGAAAGCTTAGCTGAGTGGTCTTCAACATTTGCTCGTAAACCACTAGGTGTTTTTAAATCTTCAACTACGTAACGTTGCGATACTGCATTCGGCTCAGTACCACGGGCAAATAATTCTGAACTTCTCATGTTATAAGGCGTAAAAGCACTAGCCAGTTTTAATGGATCAGAACCCACTTCAATCACTTGTTCTGTAACAGATTCAGGCTGTTCAAAGCGAGCCGTTTCAGGAGAAGAGATTTGTGACATGACATTTTTAAATAAACGCTGAGCAAGTAGACGTTCATCTGATGCTGTATCAATTGGTGTTTTGCGATTAGCGTAGCCACTCCAAACAGAGATTGAATAGTCGGTTGTATAGCCCGCAAACCAAACATCTGGTGTAGAACTATCGTCTAATCCGAATTCTTCAAGATTTTCAACTGAATAGTTAGTGGTTCCGGTTTTACCCGCCATGTCTAATCCATTGATTGCTACTTCTTTACCTGTAGATCCTGGTGTATTTAAATCTACAACGTCTCTAAGCATATCGGTTACCATATATGCGGTACTGTCTTTCATGGCTTGCACAGGTTCAGGTGCAACAATTTGTTCGGTAGAACCATCACGGAAAACAATCTTTTTAATCGTGTGAGGCTTAGTGAAAGATCCTTCGTTACCAAAAGCAGCAAAGGCTCCAGCCATTTCAACTGTTGAAATATTTTTTTCCGGAGAGCCTAAGGCAGCCGATTCATAAACATTTCCAAAATCGAGTCCCAATTTCTGAGTAAACTCTTCAGCGTTTTCCATTCCTACTTCCTGTAAAGTTTTAACTGCAGGAATATTACGTGAGCGGTAAAGCGCTTCACGAATGGTCATCGTACCCAAAAATTCTCCATCGACATTGCGTATTTCTTGGTCATTGTCTTCGTAAGAATAAGGCTCATCTACAACAGTTTGGCCAGTAGACCAACCTAAATATTCGATAGCAGGGCCATAATCTAATAATGGTTTAATCGTTGATCCTATTGGACGATCTTTAGAAGTAGCGAAGTTATGACGAATGTCCCCCGTATAATCACGAGCAGCACCGATCGCACTAATACCACCGGTTTCAGTATTAACTACCGTCATAGCAGATTGAACTTCTTCATCAAAGAACAAATCAGAAGCCATTGTTTCATTTACTTTTTCCTGAACGTAAGGTTCAAGAGTTGTGTAAACTTTTAATCCTTCATCTAGTGAGTAATCGCCATCTAAAGCTTCAAGTTCATCTTCGACCATTTCCATGAACGCTGTATATTCAGCATTAGGAATTTGTTGTTGACGATTTTCTTCAGCTACTAATGAATCATCAAGAGAAGCTGCTCTTGCTTGTTCTTTTTCTTCTGTAGAAATTTTTTCGTGTTGTTCCATTAAACCTAGAACAACATTGCGGCGTTCTACAGCGCGATCTGGGTTTTTAAAAGGATTATATCCGTTCGGGCTTTGTGGCATTCCAGCCAACAATGCAGTTTCAGCTAAGGTTAATTCTTCTAAAGGTTTCCCATAGAAATATTCAGAAGCTGTTCCGAAACCATAAATATTTCCGGACATCAAAATCTTATTGAAATACATCTCGAAGATTTCTTCTTTTTCGTATTCTTGTTCTAATTGATAGGCTAAATATGCTTCTTGTGCTTTTCGTTTTAAAGTTTTGTCATTTGTTAAAAATGAATTTTTGATAACTTGTTGGGTAATTGTACTAGCCCCTTGGGAACCAAAGCCACCTGTAATATTGGCAATAACAGCGCCGCCTAAACGAATAACATCGATGCCAGAATGTTCGTAAAATCGATTATCTTCAGTAGCTAAAATTGCGGCTTCCATTGTTTTAGGGATATCTTCGTAATTTACATACTCACGATTCTCAGCAGTGATATAAGGAATTTCTGTTTCACCATCTGCCGCATAGAAAGTTGGACTGATTGGATCGCGTAGTAATTCTTCATCTATTTCGGGTGCACTGCTTGCATAATAAGCAAACATAGAGGCACCGAACACAACGCCAGCCAACCCTATAATGACCATCGCTAGAACAATACGTTTAATCCATAGGAATACAGGGGATTTCTTTTTCTTTTTGTTGTTGTTTTTCTTTTGGCGTTCGATTGCTTTACGGCGTTCTTCACGCGAAATTTGTTTGTCGCTCAAGTTCGGTTCCTCACTTTCGTATACATACTGTTGCTTAAAGCTTGTTTAAAAGAGGCAAATAATCAATTCGTGGAAATGCGCCAGGCGTAATTTCGAAGGAAGTTTCTTCGATTTCTTGTAACGTAATCGATTTTCTTCCACCTGCCATCATTCGGTTCCAAAAAAACCTCAAGTTCTTTAAATGGCATGATAAAATACCGCTGCCAAGAAGAAAAGCGGATGATCATAAACGCTGTTCCGTTTTGCTTGACCACTTTAGACATGTGATGAATTTGGTGATCGTGAATATTCTTCAATGGAAATGACGTTTTGTTTTGGGTTTCTTTCGCTTCAAAGTCAATATATCGCCCATTCCAAACACCGTTATAATCGGTAGTGGAAGGAGCTTGGAAATAGGCTTCACGAATAACTGCAGCACTCCTAGAAGGATACTCTACTTTAACAATTTGAAGTGGGACTGGCTTTTTGTGAATAACAGCTAAACCCAATTGAAGATAATAGTCATTGGTTTCGTTTAATTCGTCCTCTAATGTCTTACCCCGATTGCTGAAGGATAAATCCTTTTTCTTTTTAGGGGCTACTGTTTGTTTGGCAGGTTGATCTTTCGGCGGAATAAACTTTTTTCCGTTCGGGTAATTGATTGCCATTGTGATACACCTCGCTTACTCTATCATATCACAAGCTTTTAGACGACTGATAAGATGAAAGGTTTCAACAATTCAAAACCTGTCTACTCGCTTTACACTCTTTTAAAAAATCAGCTTAAGATATTCTTATAATAGCTGATTTTTTTAGCTAGTCAAAGAGTAAGGAATGCTTGTTCGATAAAGTCGTGTCAATTTAGTGGATATGATAAACTAAAAGCAATGGAGGGAATGCAAAATGATAGTAAGAGAACTCTCTTCTACATTATATGATGAATGTGGAAAATGCTTAGACCGCTTTTACGAAATGCGTGAAATGGACGCGGTCCCTGATTTTTATGAAGACGTTAAACCATACGCCGATATTTGGCACGCTAAAATAAATGAGTGGCAAAAAGAGTCACTAATCTATATTCAACAAGAACGACCAAAATATGTGCACAAACCGCAAATCGATACAGCGGCAGAAGGCATGACCCAGTTTTTTGTTCAAAGTTTTTATAAAGAAACGAGCAAAAAGCGCTTTATCCAAACGATTCAAGCAGCACAATATACATTGCAAACATTTATTATGGCTATAGATGAAAAGAGCAAAACGCATGATTAGACGAAAAACATTGCCAGTATTGATGGAAGAATGGAAAACAGAACCGGATATGATGGAACGAATTGTCCATTGGCATACAAGACAAGAAAAACCAGCACAATATGCTGATTTTCCACCGGAAATGCATGCGAGCTTAAAAGCAGCTCTTCAGAAAAAAGGAATTGAACAACTTTATACGCATCAGCGTGAAGCGTTTGACTTGGCGACAGCGGGCAACTCGTTTACTGCCGTGACGCCAACCGCTTCGGGTAAATCGTATTGCTATCATTTACCTGTCTTACACAAAATCTTAAACGATCCGGGGGCACGCGCGCTTTATTTGTTCCCAACAAAAGCATTGGCCCAAGATCAAAAAAGTGATTTGCACGATTTGATCGAAAAAACAGAAGAAGAAATTTTGTCTTACACATATGATGGTGATACGTCACCAGCTATTCGGACAAAAGTGCGTAAAGCAGGACAAATTGTTATGACCAATCCAGATATGTTGCATTCAGCGATCTTGCCACATCATACAAAATGGGTGTCTCTTTTTGAGAACCTTCATTATATAGTCATTGACGAGCTGCATACGTATAAAGGGATTTTTGGCACACACGTAGCTCACGTAATCCGTAGACTAAAACGGATTTGTGAATTTTATGGCAGCAATCCTGTCTTTATTTGCACGTCAGCGACAATCGCCAACCCTAAAGAACTGGCGGAAAACTTAACAAATAACACACACAAGTTAATTGACAAAAACGGTGCACCGTCTGGAAAAAAACATATTGTGTTTTACAATCCGCCAATTATTCACCCAACATTTGGTGTTCGGAGAAGTGCGATTTTAGAAGTGCGAGATTTAGCGACACATTTGATTAAAAACGGCATCCAAACCATTGTCTTTGCAAAAAGTCGGGTGCGTGTAGAGATGCTGGTCACGTATTTGCAAGCTGTTACAAAAATGAAACTGCAAGACGACTCGATTAAAGGATACCGAGGAGGCTATTTGCCGACAGAACGACGTGCCATTGAAAAAGGACTTCGTGATGGCTCGATTCAATGCGTCGTATCTACTAATGCGTTAGAACTTGGTGTAGACATTGGTCAATTGCAAGCGTGTATTATGACGGGGTATCCTGGGAACATTGCAAGTGCTTGGCAACAAGCAGGACGCGCAGGTCGTCGTCAAGACGAGTCGCTGGTTATTTATGTTGCACAATCTACTGCGCTCGATCAATACATTATCAATCACCCGGAATACTTATTGGACCAATCCCCTGAAGAAGCCCGCATTCATCCTGAAAATATTATTATATTAATGGACCATTTGAAATGTGCTTCTTTTGAATTGCCTTTTAGAACGGATGATCAGTATGGTGAATTCGAAGTACAAGAACTTCTCGAATATCTACAAGAAGAAGGGGTGCTTGTACGAACTTCAGATCGCTGGCACTGGATGAGCGACCGTTTTCCAGCGCATGATATTTCTTTGCGTTCAGCGTCACAAGAAAATGTGGTAATCATTGATCAATCGGTTCCGGCTGATACGCGTGTAATCGGTGAAATGGACCGCTTTAGCGCCATGACCTTATTGCACGAAGAAGCAATCTACTTGCATCAAGGTACACAATTCCAAGTTGAAATTTTGGATTGGGAAGAAAAGAAAGCCTATGTAAGAGAAGTAGATGTGGATTATTTCACAGATGCCAATTTAGCAGTCGAATTAAAAGTAATGAGCGAAGACAAAGACAAAAAGATGAACAAATCAGAAGTTTTTTATGGAGACATTGCAGTTCTCGCGATGCCTACCATATTTAAGAAAATACGGTTTGATTCGCATGACAATATCGGTTCGGGACCCATTTCCTTGCCAGCAGAAGAACTTCATACGTCTTCTACGTGGTTAAGCTTCTCAAAGCCTGAAGATTTTTCAGACTCAGAGTTGTCGGACACCATGACCGGCGCTGCTTACGCCATCGAATCGTTTATCCCAATATTTGTCCAATGTGATCGTCGAGATGTTCACGTAGTGCCACAAGTAAAATCGCCGCATAACGACATGCCAACATTTTTCATCCACGATTCTTATCCTGGTGGTATTGGGATTAGCGAACGAATTTACGATTTGTGGAAACCGTTACTCGATAAAGCGCAGCAACACGTGTCCGAATGTCCGTGTTTGGATGGCTGCCCCGCGTGTATCGGTGCACAAGATGCCGCTATTAGTATGAAGAGCCATGTTATCCGGCTTTTAGATGATCTTCGCAAAGAGGGGTGAAGAACCATGTCGTTTGAAAGCAAACTTCTTCAAATGAAAGGCATGCTAAAAAACAAGCCCACAAAAAAACAGCAACCAAAACGAGCTGAGCGTCCACTTCATGAAGAAAAGTGGAAAGAGATTGGACTTGAACTTGTTGAAAATAAATTTGGCTTTGTATTTCAAAAAAAAATTACTTATCCATTTACGACTCGTCATGGGTCAGTCCTACTTAGTGAACTAGATCCAGTATTAGAAGCATGGGGAAAAACCGATTTTGATCACCCATTCAAACTGGATGCACAAGACCCACTTGTGTTTTTTGATACGGAAACAACCGGACTAAGCGGAACGGGTGCGTACATTTTTTTGATTGGAATTTTAGTGAAAAAGAGCGATCATTTTGAAATGATGCAATACATTATGCCAGATCCTTCTCATGAAGCGGCATTTCTTTACGAAACAGGGTTATGGAAAGCGGATGACCCGATTATTTTCTCTTATAACGGGAAAAGCTTTGATTGGCCTCAACTAACTTCGCGGTGGACGATGCATCGACAAGATTTGCCGAAATTACCCGTACCACGTCAAATCGATTTGTTTCATGGCACAAAACGCATATGGAAAAATGAGTTGGCACGGATGAAGTTGAGCACGATTGAAGAAGAAAAGCTTGGATTTGTGCGTCATGGCGATGTACCGGGCTACTTAATTCCGGCAATTTATTTAGATGCTGTAAAAAGCGGTTTTCCCGAAGGATTGGCAAAAGTTCTTTATCACAATGAACTGGACATTTTATCACTGGTTTCGTTGTATGTGCTGTCTTCTAATTTGTTGATGGAAGACATGGAGTCTGAAACAAGTGGAGCATATACGAATATCGGAAAATGGTATGCGGACTTAAAGCAATTTGACCAAAGTGCAGCTTATTTAGAGCATGTAACAAATGACCGAGGAGCCTCATCCGCATTGGCTCGTTACTTACTTGCCATTCAGAAAAAACGTGCTGGTCAACATGAACTGGCCGTCAAACTTTTTAAAGAAGCAGCCCCGCATTTGCGTGGAAGCATCGAAGTTGAAGCTTGGATTCATGCTGCAAAACTTTACGAACATCAATTACGAGATTTAGACCAAGCCATTATCATGGCTGGGTTTGCAAAAGAAGCTAGTGAACACACAAACGTCCGTCAATCACTAGTGGCAGATATTAACAAAAGACAAGCCCGTTTGGACGAGAAAAAGCGAAAAAAACACCTTCAAGTTCAAGAAGACTGAACACGAAAAATGTGCCGTATGCTATACTTAACAAAAGGTAGTTTTTTATGGAAGGACGATTAAAATGGACAATAAATTTACATCTAAGGATATACTAGAAAAAGATTTCAAAACAGCAATGCGCGGTTACAACCAAGATGAAGTAGATCATTTCCTAGACGAAGTTATCCAGGATTATGAAGCTTTCACAAAACGCATCGAACAACTTCAAAACGAAAACCAACGTTTACGCACAGAGTTAGAAAACTCGCCGAAAAAACAAACAACACCAGCACCTGGCACAACGAATTTTGATATTTTGCGCCGGTTGTCACATTTAGAAAACCATGTATTTGGCAACAAGCTAGACAATAACTAAAACCATTGTTTTCTATGGCCAAATAGCGTATACTTAGTAAGCCATTTGAAATTCTGGCAATCGCTCTGGCGTTTTCGCTGGAGAGGAAAGTCCATGCTCGCACGGTTCTGAGATGACCGTAGTGATCGCGCTCAGTGAAACAATAAGCTGAGGCAACTAGCAATAGTTGACGGCGGGTAGAACGCCTAAGTCTTCGGATATGGCCGAAATACCCTGAAGGTGCCACAGTGACGGAGCTGTATAAGAAATTATACAGGTGGAACGAGGTAAACCCCGTGAGCGAGAAACCCAAATTATGGTAGGGGCACTTTTCTGAAGGAAATGAACTGATGAAGAGGCAGGTGCAAACTTGCAGATAGATGATTGCTGTCCACTAGTACAAGGTGCAAGCCGTTTGAGTACGTGGAAACAAAACATGGCTTATAGAATTTCACATGGTCTTAAAATGCTTATTAAAGGCTCTCCTGTCGGGGAGCTTTTCTTCATATTATGATATAAATAAACAAGTTAGACTGATATAATTTAATCTTTTGAGTAAGCTTTAGGCGTTTATATCTAGTGCTAAGCAATTTCTTAATTTATTTTAATAGTATCAGTATGAAAATTAGAAGAAAAAGCGAAAGGCGGAGACTTCAGCGGGATAGCGAGACAGCCGAGACCCCGCAGGAAAGCGTCCGCCTACAGCGATTTCTGTAATACGTATTTAATATTAAAAATCTAACGATTAAACGAACACTGAAAGCTGAAATAGTGAATAACTGGAGAGGGAGTCATTATGACAACATTTAAATTGCTCGCAACAGCTGCAATGGGACTTGAGTCGATTGTCGCTAACGAAGTAAAAGAATTAGGGTATGAAACAGAAACAGAGAACGGCAAAGTATTTTTTGAAGGAAACGAGCGAGATATTGCGAAGGCCAACCTTTGGTTACGCACAGCTGACCGTGTCAAAATTATCGCCGGTGAATTTAATGCCTATACGTTTGACGAATTGTTTGAACGCACAAAAGAAATCGAATGGGAAAAATACCTTCCAGTAGATGCTGAATTTCCGGTACAAGGAAAATCAGTTAAATCGACACTACACAGTGTGCCAAACTGTCAATCTATCGTTAAAAAGGCAATTGTAGAACGGTTGAAAAAAGCCTATCACCGCAATTCGTTTTTAGATGAAACAGGACCACGTTTTAAAATTGAAGTATCAATTTTAAAAGACAAAGTTCAATTATCAATCGATACGAGCGGAGCAGGATTGCATAAGCGCGGCTATCGTTTAGATCAAGGGGAAGCACCATTAAAAGAAACGCTAGCTGCGGCACTTGTGAAATTATCTAGATGGACTCCAGACCGTCCGTTCGTAGATCCTTTCTGTGGATCTGGGACCATCGCAATTGAAGCGGCGATGATCGGTCAAAACTTAGCACCTGGCTACAACCGTGATTTCGATAGCGAAGAATGGCCATGGATGGGACAAAAACTATGGGATGAAGTTCGCGAAGAAGCAGAAGAATTAGCGAATTATGACCAGCCACTGAATATTTTAGGCACAGACATTGACCACCGCATGCTGAAAGTCGCTGAAGAAAATGCGCGTGAAGCTGGCTTTGCAGACTTGATCCGATTTGAACAACGTCAAGTTAAGGATTTTGTGGCAACTGAAGAAAACGGCGTTGTTGTAGGGAACCCACCATACGGCGAACGTATAGGTGAAATTGAAATCATTGAAGAAATGATTGCTGATATGGGTCGTGTATTTGCGAAACACCCAACTTGGTCAGTTTACATGCTGTCATCGATGGGGCGTTTTGAAACACTTTACGGCCAACCAGCTACAAAAAAACGCAAACTTTTTAACGGATTTATCCGTACGGATCTTTTCCAATTCTGGGGAGAACGTTCTAAAAAATAAATGAGACGAAACGGAAGGGCACAGGCTCTTCCGTTTCTCTGTGAGGAGAGTATTATGAGACAACCACTACCATTTGCGTTATCAAAAGATAAAACTTTCTTTGAATCACTCAATGATTGGATCGGCGATGTATTTTACGATGAATTACCTGAAAAAGGCTATGATCTTCGCGATGAACAAATTTTTATGTCTTTTCAAATCGAACAGGCATTAAAAGAAAAATCGGTTTTGTTTGCTGAAGCAGGAGTTGGAACTGGAAAAACGATGGCGTACTTGTTACCGGCTATCGCGTATGCTCGTTACACGGGGAAGCCTGCACTTATTTCATGTGCAGATGAAACTCTGATTGAACAATTGGTTAAAAAAGGCGGCGACGTTGACCGTTTAAATGAGTTGTTTGATTTGAATTTGGATGTTCGTTTGGCAAAGTCACGCGATCAATATTTATGTCTTCAGCGTTTAGAAGGCGCCAAAAAACGAATCGACGAAGACTTTGTATTTGATATTGAAGACAGCTTACCGGAATTTGTTAACAAAACATTTTCCATGCAAAATACGTATCCTTACGGTGAGCGTTCGAGCTATCCGGAAGTAACAGATGAAGAATGGCAACAAGTTAATTACCACCCAATTCAAAACTGCAATGCTTGTGAATTGAGAAACAAATGCGGACAAACCATTCACCGCAATCATTACCGCCAAGCGACAGACTTAGTGATTTGTTCGCACGATTTTCTGATGGAACATATTTGGACAAAAGAAACGCGTAAACGCGAAGGGCAAACACCACTGCTTCCTGAATTCTCTCAAATTGTGTTAGACGAAGGACATTTACTAGAATTTGCAGCACAACGTGCATTAACGTACGAAGTGCAAGAAAGCACATTGCAAGATGTGACAGAAAGCATTCTTTCAGATGGTATGCGTGAAAAGACGTTAAATATGATCGAGCAAACAATAGATCTTCACAATGAATTTTTCCGTTTGTTACGCATTCATACAGTGAAAAGTGATGAAGACCGTAAAGCCATTACAAAAGATCCTGAATTGGTCAAAGTCGGCAATATGCTCGTTCGCCACATTGATTTAATGTTAGAGGAATTTGTTTTTGAAGGCGAGCTTTTCACCATTCCTGAATACGAATTGCGATTGGCGGAAGAGTATTTCGAACAATACACATTCTCAATGCGGTTGTTTGTAGAAGAAGGCGACGCAGTAACATGGTTAGAAATTAAAGACGAAATAGAGACACTTGTAATTATGCCACGCTTAGTTACAGATATATTAGATGAAAAATTATTTGATGGAAAAATTCCAATCACGTTTTCTTCGGCTACATTATCTATTCAAAAAGATTTTACGTACTTGTCGGATAGCCTAGGAATCGATAAATTCCAATCATTCTCAGTGCCATCTCCATTTGAATATGAAGATGTGATGAAAATCTTTAAGCATCCTTTAGAACAACAACAAAAATTTGAACGCGTCTACGACTTGTTTAGCACAGGAGATCAAACACTTGTGTTGTTCACGTCAAAAGTAGACATGGATAATTTCAAAAAGTCACTCCCACTAGATCACCAATATGCCATTGAGTTTGAAGGAGACCGCGAATTATCAACGGTTGTCAAAGAATTTCAACAAGGGAAATTCCAGATTTTATGTTCGTATCACTTATGGGAAGGGTTGGATTTACCAGGGGAAGCATTAACAAAAGTAATTATTGTTGATTTGCCGTTCCCACCGAAAGATCCTGTATTTGATGCAAAACGTAAATTTAGTAACAACCCATTAGAAGAAATCGATTTGCCTTTCATGCAACTTCGCATTCAACAAGGAATTGGGCGGTTGATCCGGACTTCAAAAGATTATGGAGAAATTCATTTATTGGTGAACGAAGAAGAATTGCGCGTTGAACATTTATGGGAAACCATCTTGCCAGTGCCTGCTGAGAATTTTTAAGTGAGCTGCACAGCTATGGTACAATGGTCTCAGTAAACATAGGGGGGATTTAGTTGTCACTTGAAAAACGTTTTACAGAACACTTCAGTAAAATCAGAGGCTATAAAGAAGCCATTGCCTTATTGTATTGGGATTTGCGTACAGGTGCTCCAAAAAAAGGAGTGGAACTTCGCTCAGCAACCATCGGAACCTTATCTAGTGAACTTTTTAAATTATCGACTTCAAATGAATTTGGCGAACTGCTTTCTTCATTAGAAGCCCAACAGGAAACGATAGATCCTTACATTCGTCGCTCTGTAGAAGAAGCGCGAAAAGAATACAATTTAAGCAAAAAAGTTCCACCAGAAGAATACAAAGAATTTGTCATTTTAAAATCGAAAGCTGAGTCGGTATGGGAAACAGCTAAACGAGATTCGGATTTCTCGTTGTTTCTTCCTTACTTAGAAGAATTGGTCAGCACAACGAAGAAAATGGTTAGTTATTGGGGAGAGAAAAACGGCAGTACGTACAATACGCTGCTCGATCAATACGAACCTGGCATGACCACAGAAATTTTAGATGATGTGTTTGGCAAGCTCCGTAAACGTATTGTGCCATTAGTACAAAAAATTGCAGAATCGCCTAATAAACCAGAAACGGCATTTTTGTATGACCATTTCCCAAAGCAAGCACAGCAAGATTTCAGCCGAGAAATGTTGGAGCAACTTGGCTATAGTTTTGAAGCAGGTAGACTAGACGAAACCGTACATCCGTTTATGATTTCAATCAACCGTCAAGACATTCGCGTGACGACTAAGTACGATGAAAGTGATTTCCGCACAGCGGTATTTGGCACAATTCACGAAGGTGGACATGCGATGTATGAGCAAAATCTAGGAGACAATCTAGCGGGATTGCCGATAGAAACAGGTGCTTCGATGGGGATACATGAATCACAGTCATTGTTTTGTGAAAACTTTATCGGACGCAATGAACATTTTTGGCAGAAAAACTTTGATTTGTTGAAAGAGTACGCTCCTAATCAATTTGCTTCTGTTGAATTGGTAGATTACGTACGCGCAATTAATGAGTCTAAACCATCCTTAATTCGCATTGAAGCAGACGAATTGTCTTATGCATTGCATATTATGGTACGTTACGAGCTTGAAAAAGGGTTGTTTAATGGAGACTTGAAAGTTAGCGATCTGCCACAGCTGTGGAATGATAAGTACGAAGAGTATTTAGGAGTACGTCCGTCCAAAGATGCAGAAGGTGTCTTACAAGACGTTCATTGGGCAGGCGCAAGCTTCGGGTATTTCCCATCTTACGCTCTTGGCTATATGTATGCAGCACAATTCAAAAACGCTATGCTAAAAGAGTTGCCGAATTACGACGAATTGTTGGCAGAGGGGAACATCACTCCAATTCGCGAGTGGCTAACGAAGAACATTCATCAGTATGGCGCTTTTAAAAAGCCTATGGATATTTTAAAAGATGTGACTGGAGAAGGTTTGAATCCAGCTTACTTAGCCGACTACCTAGAAGAAAAATATACGAAGATTTATCAACTAAACGAGTAAACAGAAACCGCCGTGATAGTCACGGCGGTTTCTGTTTTTAGACAAAAGAATTATTATGTTAGTTAACGAATGAATATTCATCTCATCCTATATACTGGATCCTTCGCTCCATGCGGACGCTTTCCGCGGACGAAGCGCTGAGTCTCCTCGTCGCAAGCTCCTGCGGGGTCTCATCACTCCGTTTTTCCGCAGGAGTCGCCGCATTGCGCTTCGGATCCTTGTGTGATTACTCGTCAATCCTCTTGAAAATAAATTCGCTGGTTACTCTCTCTAATTAGGACAATATGCTAACAACCGTTCTGGCCACGAAGACTCCGGGACAGCGAAAGCTGAAGACCCCGCAGGAATAGCATTGGCCGAAGCCTGCGAGGACAAGCTTTTGCGACGAAGCTAGCGCAGCGATGCAGGAGCATGGGTTTTCAGTGACGAGGAGGCTGAAGCTGAGCCCATGGAAAGCGCAGTGGCTGGAACGGTTGTGATTATACAAAACTATACATTTTCAATAGACTTTGTCTACAGTCTGAAACCGCCGTGGTAAGTCACGACGGTTTTTTTGTAGTTTATAGAACAGGACAAATAGCGAATGTTGTGACTATAATAAAAGTGGAGGCGATTATACATGTTGAAATCATTTAGTTTAGAAAACAAGACGGCTATCGTAACCGGTGCCGGCAAAGGAATTGGCAAAGCAATCGCAATGGCGCTTGCAGAAGCAGGAGCTAATGTCATGTTAGTAGCAAGAACCGAATCAGACTTGCAGCAAACACAGCAAGACATAAACAATGATCGAACATCTTACATAACAGCAGACATTACAAAGCGCAGCGACATTCAAGCAGCAATCGATAAAACAGTCGACCATTTTGGAGCGCTTGATATTTTAGTGAACAACGCAGGGATGAATATCCGGTCGTCATTAGCCGATGCGAATGACGCCGAGTGGCATCAAATTATGGATACGAACGCACAAAGCGTCTTTATGTTTTCACAAGAAGCGGTAAAGAAAATGGCAAGTGGCAGTTCGATTATTAATATTAGCTCGGTTGGAGGCGATCGCGCATTAAAAACAGGTGTGATTTATGCGGCGTCTAAAGCGGCAATTATTCAAATGACAAAAGTTATGGCAATGGAATGGGGACCGAAAAACATTCGCGTCAACGCGATTGGACCGTGGTACTTTAAAACCCCATTAACAGAGAAGATTTTAAGTGACCCTGAATACTTAGATTCGATTCTCGCAGTGACACCGATGAAGCGTGTTGGAGAGTTACCGGAAGTGGCTTCACCTGTTGTGTTTTTAGCTTCAGATGCCGCAAGTTATATTACCGGACAGACACTTTTTGTCGATGGTGGGATGTCGATTCACGGATTTTCATAAGAAACGCAACATCCTTCTCAAATTTGGGAAGGATGTTTTTCGTTAACCCATAAAAATGATATGATAGAGAGCAGTAAGCGGAGAAGGAGATTTCGAAATGACAGTTGTTGATCATAAACAAGAATTACTTGAAACGGCACATCTCTATAAGATCTTCAAAGACAATGAAGACACAGAGCGTGAAGCCAAAGCGCATTTATTTGCAAAAAAGATTTTAAAAAATAATTTCATTATTGGCTTTGCCGGACATTTTTCATCTGGGAAGTCATCTATGATCAACGCATTGACGGGCGAGACCTTGTTGCCATCGAGTCCGATTCCAACGAGTGCGAATATCGTCAATGTCCAAAAAGCAGATACGGATTTTGCCATCGTCAATATGCGCAATGAAAAACCGGTTTACTTTCCAGAGAATTACGATTTTAACGCGGTGAAGGAATTTTGTAAAAATGGTGATGTGACGCAAATCGACATCGGACACCAGGCATCGGTATTGCCAAGTGGCATTACGGTCATGGATACACCGGGAGTCGATTCCACGGATGATGCGCACCGTATGTCAACCGAGTCAGCTCTTCACGTAGCGGATATGGTATTTTATGTAATGGATTATAACCATGTTCAATCAGAATTGAATTTTAATTTCACGAAAGAATTACAAAAATACACCGAGCTGTATTTGATCGTCAACCAAATTGATAAGCATCAAAGCAGTGAAATGAGCTTTGAAGATTTTCAACAATCAGTACATGATTCATTCGCGGCATGGGGAGTCGTCCCAAAAGGTATTTTCTTTACGTCATTAAAGGATTTTGATTTTCCAGGCAATGATTTTGACCAAGTGAAAAGTCTCGTTTCGTCGACGATGAAAAACTGGAAAGGTCATATGGGTTCAGCTTCTGAATCTGCCTTGAGTCAGTTAAAAGACGAGCACATCAACTATTTAGAAGATGAAAAACAAGAATGTTTACAAGCATTTTCAAATGTTCTGGAGCCGGAAGAGTGGGAAATGCGTGAGGATTTGAAAAAGGAAAATGCGTTAGTTTCTCGTAGAATGTCTGTTCAGGATTTTGAAAATTGGCAGGCCAAGTTTGAAAAAAGCCGGAAAGAACTACTAGAAAACTCGAATATTATGCCGTACGAATTGCGAAATGCATTAACAAGCTACTTGGAATCGGTTCAGCCGAATTTTAAAGTGGGATTGCTATTTAGTGGCAAAAAAACAGAAGAAGAACGACAAAAACGGCAACATGAAGTGGACGAACGTTTGCAAACGACCGTATCTTCTCAAATTACCAATCACTTAAAAAAATTGATGAAATCTTCGTTAAAAGATGCTGGTTTGTTAACAGATGACGAATCGTTATCTATCGACGACATGACTTTCAATGTGCCATTTTCAGTTGTAGAAGAGCAAATTCCGACAGGCGCTTCTGTGACAGGAGACGCAGTATTGAATTTCGCCAATAGCATTTCTACAGGTGTGCAGCGCTGGTTTATCCGTGAGACAGATGGCTGGAAAAAAGCACAAGAAGAAAAGTTTGAAGGTTTAACAGATGACGCCAATACAGAAATTGATATGAAAGCCCAAACTTTGTCTCAAAAAATGCTTGCGATCCAAACGCTTGAAGAAATGGAAAGCAAAATCGATAAAGTAAAAAAATCTTATTCGGCGATGTTGCCAAAACAAAAAACAGCAGCGGAAGAAAAAGTCGACCAATGGCTAAGTGAATTTGAAGTTTCTATAGAAGAAATGACTGAATTTGATCCTGCAATGCTTGAGAAAGATGAGAAAAAACAAGAAGAGCAAGAACAACAGGTGCATTCTACGGAAGTGGCATCATTTGATGAAGTAGCTGTACTCGAACGGGCCACTCGAACTGCAGAAGTTATTGACCCGATCAAAGGATTTGCGGAAACTGCAGCTTATTTAAAACGAAAAGCAGGTCGTTTAGAAGGACAAGAATTCACCATTGCGTTGTTTGGCGCTTTTAGTGCAGGGAAATCGTCATTTTCGAATGCATTGATGGGAGAAACGGTATTACCTGTTTCCCCAAACCCAACTACGGCAACCATTAACCGAATTCGTCCAGTAAGTGAGCAACATCCACATGAAACAGCAGATGTTCGCTTAAAAACGCGTGCGCAAATGACAGAAGATGTTCAAAATTCTTTCCAAGCTTTAGGCGTTCAAGTTACTTCACTAGAAGATGCTTTTGAAAAGTCAACAAAACTACCAGAAAATACGCCAACAGAACAACAAGTTCATAAATCGTTTATCACCGCCTTTAACAAAGGGTATCCAGATTTCAAAGACCGTTTAGGCGAAACCCTTCGGACCAATCGTGAAGAATTTGGCTTGTATGTGGCAAAGGAAGAAAAAAGTTGTTTTGTTGATGAAATTGATTTTTATTACGATTGCGAATTAACGCGAAATGGCGTTACGCTTGTGGATACTCCAGGAGCGGATTCGATAAATGCGAGACACACGAATGTTGCTTTTGAGTATATTCGTAACGCGGATGCCATTTTATTTATCACCTACTACAACCATGCCTTTGCACGTGCAGACCGAGAATTTCTGATTCAGCTTGGTCGAGTAAAAGATGCATTTGAAATGGATAAAATGTTCTTTGTTGTCAATGCAATTGATCTTGCTAATGACGAAGAAGAAAAAAATGCAGTTGTTACGTATGTACAAGATGAACTACAGCGTTTTGGCATTCGTTTCCCACGCTTGTTTGGTGTTTCAAGCTTATTAGCGCTGAAAGACCGTGAACATTCAGGTATGCCAGAATTTGAAGAAGCTTTTCAACATTTCTTAAAAGAAGAGCTAAAAGGAATGGCTGTGCAATCGCTCGCAGAAGAAGAGCAAAAAGCAGTCGATCGCTTCCGCAGCTTGATTGAACACACCGAAAAGAACTTATTGCGTAAAGACGAGCGACTAGAAGAGCTTAAACTTCTTGAGCAGCAATTGCGTAAACTTTTCGGCGCATCTATTGCCAAGTTATTAGAACGCGAAGCTCTGCAAGAGTTGGATGAATTGTTGTACTACGTGAACCAACGCGTTTTTTATCGGTTTAATGACTTTTTCAAAGAAGCTTTTAATCCTTCGGTGTTTTCCAACAAATCAGCCCAACAAGCTTTGGATACAGCCTTGCAAGATTTAAATGAAATGACAGGATTTGATTTTCAACAAGAATTGCGCGTAACGAATTTCCGTCTTGCTCAGTTTATCGAAAAGAAATTAGACTCGCGCTTTAAAGAAGACACGAGCAAATTGAAAGAGCAAAATGCCGATTTCTCGTTTACACCTTACGAAGTGCAAGAAGCAGGATCTGTCGAGATTTCAAAACCGTTTGTAGATGCTGATTATTCGTCAGTTAAATCGTATTATAAAAACAATAAGAGCTTTTTCGAGAAAAACGAAAAAGAAAAAATGCGTGACGCGCTGCAAGAATTAATGGAGCCGGATGCGCTACGTTATTTAGAGCAAGAGAAAAAAGAATTAACCAACTGGGCAACGTTTTGGATTGAGCAAGAAGCAGAAGGGTTACGTCAACATATTCTACGTCAAGCTGTCGATCAGATTGATTCGGAACGTACCTTACTTCAACAATCCGAGAAATTAGCGCAATGGAAAGAGCTGTATTCAAATTTGATGGACGGAAGGGTGTAATCGATGTCAGTATTTATCGAAACAACGGATACCGAAAACCATAAATGGATTGATGCACGATTCGATTTAAAAGATTCTTCTGCTGGTAAGAAAGTGTACGAAGAAGAGCATGTGGCAGGAGCTGTTTATTGGGACTTAGAAAAGGATATGTCAGATATGACTGCCAGCGCAGGGCGGCATCCGATGCCTTCTGACGAACAACTAACGCAATTAGTTCGGTCAAGCGGATTGAGCTTGGAGGATTCTATTGTCCTTTATGACCAAGGCGGTTCACCTTATGCAGCGCGAGCTTGGTGGTTATTGAAATACGCAGGATTCCAACATGTTCACATCAGTCAACAAGGATTTGATGCGTTAAAGCAGCGCGGTATTGCAGTGTCTAGTGACATTCCTACAATAGAGTCGTCTACTGTTACACCCAACTTTGTTCGTGATATCTTTGCAGACCAAGCCTATGTTAAAAAAGTCATTAGCGGTGACGAACTAGGTGTATTAGTCGATGCTCGTTCAGCAGCACGTTTTGCAGGGCTTGAAGAACCGATTGATCCAGTTGCTGGACGCATTCCAGGCGCACGTAATTTAGACTGGGCACAGTTTGTGTCAAAAGGGGAATTCCAGTTTACTGGAGATATTAGTACGGTCGTTCAAAAACACGAACCAACTGTTGTTTATTGCGGCAGTGGGGTTACGGCGGCAGCGCTTTATGCCATCATGGCTGAAAAAGGCTATGACCAGTTAAAACTATACATGGGAAGTTTTTCTGACTGGATTACAGACGCTGAAAATGTTGTAGAGTTTGACCGAGGAGAACATCCTGAAGCAGCAGACGATCAAACAAAAGCGATTCTTGCAAAATTGATCGAAGAAGGCTATTCAGGTGAAATGTTGATGAAAAAATTCCAATATGAAAAATCATTATTAGAAGAAAAATAAAAAATT
>NZ_AEPB01000031.1 GCF_000189395.1 Planococcus donghaensis MPA1U2
CATCATTTCTGCGTACAAAATGATTGGTGGAGCCTAGCGGGATCGAACCGCTGACCTCCTGCGTGCAAGGCAGGCGCTCTCCCAGCTGAGCTAAGGCCCCAAGAAGAATGGTGGGCCTAAATGGACTCGAACCATCGACCTCACGCTTATCAGGCGTGCGCTCTAACCAGCTGAGCTATAGGCCCTCTTGAGTATAATTGTCTTACTGATAGAAGATTTTTTCAATGTCGCCATTGAAGGTGAACCTTCAAAACTGAACGCAAAACGTCAACCCCGGAGCGCTAAGCGCC
>NZ_AEPB01000030.1 GCF_000189395.1 Planococcus donghaensis MPA1U2
TTTATGTTTTGTGTAAATAATGAAGCTTAACTTTTAAAGCTTACACTTCTTGCTCCATAATTTTCGATAAAGAATCTACTGCTTTTTCTTCATCCAACCCATCGGCCGAAACTTTAACCTCTGTTCCTTTACTGATTGCCAGACTCATAACTCCCATAATGCTTTTCGCATTTACTTTTTTACTGTCTTTTTCTAAGTAAATATCGGCGCTGTAACGGTTTGCTTCTTGTACAAATAAAGCAGCTTGCCTTGCTTGCAGACCTGTTTTTAATAGTACTTTTACTTGTTTTTCAACCATACGGACCCTCCTCTAAAACTTAACTATCTTCTATATGAAAGACCAGCCATTTGTTAGTGGCCGATCATTTCTCCATTTCTCAAGGACGTTGCAATCTCATCAATTTTCCGTAGCCGGTGATTAACACCTGACTTACTCACTGTCCCACCAGAAACCATCTCACCTAGCTCTTTCAACGTGACATCTTGATACTCTACACGAAGTCGAGCGATTTCTCGTAATCTCTCTGGCAATTGATCAATTCCAATTGCTTGATCGATAAAGCGAATGTTCTCTACTTGTCGTAAAGCAGCATCAATCGTCTTATTTAAGTTAGCGGTTTCACAATTGACTAAACGATTAACACTATTGCGCATATCTCGAATAATTCGAACATCTTCAAACTTTAAAAGAGCAGAATGTGCGCCTGTAATACTTAAAAAATCAGCGATTTTTTCGGCTTCTTTTAAGTACGTGACAAAACCTTTTTTTCGTTCAATTGTTTTACTATTTAAATGGAATTTATTCATTAATTCTACTAAAGAGTCTGCATGGTCTTTGTAAAGAGAATAGATTTCTAAATGATAAGATGAAGTTTCAGGGTTGTTTACCGACCCCCCGGCTAAAAATGCACCTCTTAAATAAGAACGTTTACAGCAATCCTTCTCTATCAAACTTTTAACGATTTGATGTTGAAATTGAAAACCTTCTGTTAAGATTTCTAAATCTTCAAGAACTTGCTTAGCACCTTCACGGATTCGGCAAATGTAAATATTGTTCTTTTTTAATCGCATTTTTTTTCTAACGAGCAATTCGACAGGATAAGCTTTATAAAAACGTTTTAACAATGTATAAATCCGACGAGCTATTGCCGCATTTTCGGTTTGGATGTCTAGGCTTAATTGCCGGTTGGAAAACGATAACGTGCCATTCATCCGGATCATTGCAGAAAGCTCGGCCTTGCCACAACAATCGTCAATTTCAATTTGCGTCATTTCTTTTTTTGTTTCGGATGCAAAAGACAAAATTCGTTCCCCCTTTCAAAGCATTAAAAATATAGCTGCTTCGAATCTTCACTGGTATGACCATCAGCATATTCAAATAGCCATTCTGCGACTTTTGTCGGTTCATGACGTACAGTTTCACCAGAGATGTTGGCAATGTCTTTTCGATATACTTCAAGACCCATTTTCTTTAGTCGCTCTTCGTCATATTCAACTGGCCAAGCTTGTTCTTTTTCGTAACGCTCAGCAATTGTCGCTGGCATTTGTACTTTATCAAGCAATATGGCATCTAGAAAGTTTTCACCTACGTGATCATACAAAGCTTTCACATGATCAGAAGCTGTATACTTATACGTTTCACCTGCTTGAGTCATTAAATTACAAATGTAGATTTTTTTTGCCTTTGCAGCAATTACAGCTTTTTTTATATCTTTCACTAACAAATTCGGTAAAATACTCGTATATAAAGACCCCGGTCCAACAACGATGACATCTGCATTTTCAATGGCCGCTATCGTCGCTGGCAACGCTTTTACATCATAAGGTTCAATAAACACGCGTTTGATCGGCTGTAAATAAGCAGGTATTTTAGATTCGCCTTCAATAATTGTGCCATCTTCTAATTCTGCACTTAAGGTTACAATTTGATTAGCGGCCGGTAAAACGGTACCGTTCACACTTAACACACGACTCATCTCTCGAACTGCGTGAGAAAAATCTCCTGTAATATCCGTTAAAGCAGCAAGCATTAAGTTCCCCAATGAATGACCATCAAGGTCTAAAGAATGTTTAAAACGATACTGGAACATCTCAGCAACTAATGGTTCAGTATCTGATAATGCTGCCATGACGTTTCGGATATCTCCTGGTGGAGGAATATCTAAATCATCTCGTAAACGCCCTGAACTTCCACCATCGTCTGCAACGGTTACGATAGCCGTTAAATCTAGCGGGTACAATTTCAAGCCCCTCAACAAAGTGGAAAGTCCGGTTCCGCCGCCTAATATGACGACGCGTTTCCGATGCTGGTTACGTTCCATGCGCTCATTCCTTTCTGGTTTTTACGTCTCTATGCGTAACGATAACTTTATTGTTTTTTCCCAAAAGTTTACCATAATACTCAGCTAATGTAACTGAACGGTGTTGACCACCCGTACAACCAAATGCAATGACCAGTTGTGCTTTTCCTTCACGTTTATATTGTGGAATCATAAATTGTAAAAGATCTGTCAGTTTTTGAATAAGCGTTTGCGTTTCTTGCCATTTTAATACATAACTCGATACGCTATTATCAAGCCCTGATAATGGTTTTAACTCTTCGATGTAATACGGATTTGGTAAAAAGCGAACGTCAAATACTAAATCAGCATCTATTGGCATACCGTGTTTAAATCCGAAAGATACGACATTCACCGTGAAAACATTGCTTGTTTTTGAGGAGAAGTCAGAAGTAATTCGTTCTTTTAACTGACGTGGGGTCATATTAGATGTATTGTAAATATGTTGTGCACGCCCTTGAAGGTCACTTAACATATCACGTTCTTTTTTTATGCCTCCTAATACAAGTCCGCCAGGTGATAATGGATGAGATCTTCTTGACTCTTTATAACGACTAACCAGCGCTTCATTTTCTGCATCTAAAAATAAGATGGTAATTGAAACTTTTGGTTCTTTCGACAAATCGTCAATTGCATCGACAAGACTATCGAAAAAGTCGCCTCCACGCAAATCCATAACTGCTGCTACTCGCTTCATCGATTTCCCAGAATCTCTCATCAATTTAAGAAAAGTAGGTAATAATGTTGGGGGTAAATTATCAATTGTAAAGAATCCTAAATCTTCGAAACTTTGGATGGCAACTGTTTTTCCTGCACCCGACATTCCTGTAATGATAATTAGTTCGGTTTCTTCTACATGATTATTCATTCGGATGATTCACCTCTTCAATGGATGATTGGATGCTTTCTTCAATCAGTTGGAATTCTGGTGTATAGTAAAATGTTCCATACTGAACTCCTTGCTGGTTTGCAGCAAATTGTAAATTCGTCCGGTCGCCTTCTGCCATTGGCAAAGTAGCTAATGCTTCTACTGGATGCCACTCCAATATGCCTTCTGTTGTTTCTTTGAACAAGTCGCCAGTCAAATGGTTTGCTGCAAACGTAAACAACATCCACTCATCTACCGTTTTCCCTTGTTCTTGGATCATCATTGTGTAAACACCTTTTAAATGCGTACCGATTGGCGTCGCATTTGTTTCTTCTGTAAATTCACGGACTGCTGCCTTAAAAATCGACTCGCCAGGCTCCATTTTGCCACCCGGTGCTACATACCAATCCCGACGTGGTTTCTTCAATAATAGTACTTGTTTATCTTTAATAATTAGTAAATTCGCGATTCGCTGCACATTCGACACTCCGCATCTATTGTAAACTCTCTTCATTATACATCTATCCTGGCGTGCCGTGCAAAGGAATGAAAAAAAAGGCCACCTTTCGATTCGCTCGAAAGATGGCCTATCAAAAACTCTTTTAAAAAAGGGGGTCATTTTACTCTTCTTATTATATAGATGCACTGTGACAAGCGCGTTACAAAACGATTAAGAAACAATTAAGCTTCTGTTTTCATGCTCATTTTTTCAACTAGCTCTTCAATATAATGTTGAGCTGCTTGCGCGGCAATACTGCCATCGCCTGTCGCAGTAACGACTTGACGCAAAGTTTTTTCACGAACATCGCCAGCTGCATAAATTCCTGGAACAGAAGTTTCCATTTTTTCATTGGTTACAACATATCCTTCAGCATTTAAAATGCCTAACTCAGCAAATGGTTTTGTTAACGGAAGCATACCGATATAGATAAAAACACCATCTGTTTTAAATTCTTTTTCAGTACCGTCTTCAGTAGACACTAATGTTACTGCGCCAACTTTCCCATTACCTTCATCGTGAACTTCTTTCACGGTATGACTCCAAATAAAGTCAATTTTATCATTGGCAAACGCACGATCTTGAAGAATTTTTTGCGCGCGTAGCTCGTCGCGTCTGTGAACAATAGTTACTTTGCTTGCAAAGCGAGTCAAGTAAACTCCTTCTTCTACAGCCGAATCTCCACCGCCGACAACAACCAATTCTTTCTCTTTAAAGAAAGCACCATCGCATACTGCACAATAGCTGACACCACGGCCGCCTAGTTCAGACTCACCCGGAATGCCCATTTTTTTGTACTCAGCACCCGTTGTTACAATAATAGCACGAGCTTTGTATTCTTTAGATCCTGCTTTGATGGTTTTAAATTCTTCCCCATCAGTAATTTCAGTTACGTCTCCGTATGCATATTCAGCACCGAATTTTTTTGCATGTTCAAACATTTTCGTTGAAATATCAGGTCCTAAGATGTGTTCAAATCCTGGATAGTTTTCAATTTCTTCCGTATTAGCCATTTGGCCTCCTGGAATACCGCGTTCAAGCATTAACGTTGTCAAGTTTGCGCGAGATGTGTAAACAGCGGCAGTCATGCCTGCTGGTCCTGCTCCGATAATTATTACATCATAAATTTTAGTTGCTTCAGTCATATTAATAGGCCTCCTATTTCTTCAGTAGCTAAATCGTATAAGATTCCAGCAAAAGCTTCAACTTTTATGCCTATAACTCCGTATGAGGCAAGTATGCGGTCATATCTTTTATATACTTTGTTAACGTAGCGACAGAAATCTCAAAGCGATCTGCCAACTGTTTTTTAGTTATCTTCTCACTATTAGCGGATTTCACCATAAATTCGACTGCCGCAGCTAAAGCTTTTGGATTCTTGAATGTATAATTCTCACTATATGCGTTTTCCACTAATCCAAACCATAGTTTGAAAACTCCAGCTCGTTGCTGAGTTACCATTTGGTCTGATGCGTATAGCAGTTCTGCAACTTCCATTGCGCGCATAAATGCGAACTCTTCGGGAATTTCTTTTTTAAACGGATGACCAAGGGCATAACCTAACAAAAAGGTTTCCAGTGCCGATGGTTGATCGGATGCTAGCCAGTTTGGATGAGAGATGATTTCTTGCTTATGAGCTGACTTCCCTAACAAAAACAAACCAAAAAGTCGTTCACTTTTTTTTGCATGATCCAGTTTTTTCACCAAATAATCTCGGTCATGTTCAAGCGCATCTGCATGTGGCATCGCAGAATGTTCGTTCCACGGTGCATAACCATCTTTATCTGGATCCATTTTCTTTAACTCATCCCATGCTTGTCTCGATGCTTCTTCATGTCCCGAATGATAAGCTGCATGTGACAACCAAAAGTAAAATGCCGCATCGCCCTCAAAGCCACGTTTTTGCAAACTCTTTAACCAACGATAAGCTTCTTTGTATTTGCCTACTAGCGCAAATGTTGCGCCTAATTTGTAACGTTGCTCAAACACATACGGTTGAATTTTTTTCAACAGTTCAAGAATGTCATCTAACTCTGCATTCTTTTCATAATAATGAAACACCGCTAAATTACAAAGCGCATGTAAATTACCCGTATTTCTTCGTAACACATCATGAAGCAAAGCTTTTGCCATTTCAGCTTCACCAATATAAAAGTATGCCAATGCCAAGTTATTGCAAGCACCCCAGAAATCAGGTTTTTCTTCGATTAGCTTTTCAAGCAATTTAATAGCGCTTTTAAAATCGCCTTGCTCCATCATGCGACGTGCTTTTTCCTGTTGGTAATGATATTCGCTATCTTGGGTGTCCCCGTCCTCATCGAAAAATTGCCCTTCTTCTTGTTCTGCAAAATCGATAATGCTCAATGCTTCGGCCGCATACTTCCCTTGTGTTTCATAAACCAGATATTGCTTCGCATAGTTTCGCGCATCCCAAAATAAGCCCATGTGTGCATGGACTTCCGCAAGGAAAAACAAAATAGTAGGATCTTTCGCATCCAATTCATGTGCGGCATGAAGAGCATCCATAGCTTGTTCAAATTCATGCATCTCCATCAACACAATGCCATATTGAGTCAAAAAAACCGCATCTTTCGGACTAAGCTCCGTAGCACGCCGCAAATACTTATGTGCTTTAGGATAGTTTTCACGCTGAAGTTCTTTCATTGCTTTTCTATAATAAAATTCTCCTGTCGGAATAAAAGACAGTATGTTCTTATCGTTTCTTTTTTTATTCTCCAAAATATGCCTCCGAAAAAGTAAAAGAGACGATTAAAATCGTCTCCAAACTAAAATGTGCTGTAATTATAGCATATTCCCCTATTATTTACTTGTCCGTTTTGGGCGTATGGCGCTCTTTTAGCACATCTACTACTTGGTCAAAGCTAACTTTTTGTTCTTGTAGTAACACCAAGACATGGTAAAACAAATCTGCAGCTTCCATTGACAATTCTTCAGCATCACGATTTTTTGCTGCAATGATTACTTCTGCTGCTTCTTCGCCTACTTTTTTGCAAATTTTATCAACGCCTTCATTGAACAAATACGTTGTATACGCGCCTTCAGGCATTTCTGTTTCACGCGTTTTGATCAATGCGGCTAATTGCGCAATCATATCTCCAGGCGACTCATTCGATTCACCATGAATGGTGTCAAAAAAGCAGCTGTTCTGTCCGGTATGACAAGCTGGTCCATTTGGAATTACTTCATAAATAAGTGAGTCGCCGTCACAATCTAATCGAACAGCCGTTACTTGTTGCGTATTACCGCTCGTTGCACCTTTGTTCCATAATTCGTTGCGGCTTCTTGAATATAACCATGTCTCATTTGTATTCATTGTTTTTTGCACAGCTTCTTCATTCGCATACGCAAGCGTCAACACTTCTTTTGTTTTAGCGTGTTGGATAATGACGGGAATTAGCCCGTTTTGGTCATATTGAATCGTAGTCATCGGACATTCACTCCCTCTTTGCGTAAATAATCTTTTACTTCAGCAACACTGGTTTCTTTATAGTGAAAAATCGATGCTGCTAATGCTGCGTCAGCATCTACATCTTTAAATACTTCGTCAAAATGTTCTTTGTTTCCTGCTCCACCACTAGCAATAACTGGGACCTCCACTGCTTCGCGTACAGCGCGTGTCAATTCCAAATCAAAGCCGTCTTTTGAGCCGTCTTTGTCCATGCTCGTTAACAGCAACTCACCTGCGCCAAGCTCGACGCATTTCTTTGCCCATTCTACAGCTGACCAATCGGCTTTATTGCGTCCGCCGTGTGTGTATACGTCCCAACTGTCGCCATTTTTCTTCGCATCAATCGCGACCACAATACATTGAGATCCAAAAAAGTCTGCCCCTTCTTTAATGAGCTCCGGACGGTCAAGAGCTGCTGTGTTTAACGCAACTTTATCAGCACCCGCGCGCAACATCCGCTTCATATCATCTAAGCTGCGAATTCCACCGCCCACTGTGAAGGGAATTGATAATTCAGTTGCAACGATTTTCACCACTTCAACCATAGTTTCTTTGCCTTCGTGAGACGCAGAAATATCTAAAAAGACCAATTCGTCTGCACCTTGTTTGTCGTAAAAACGAGCCAGTTCTACAGGGTCTCCTGCATCACGTAACGATACAAAGCTAACGCCTTTAACAACGCGCCCTTCTTTTACATCTAAACATGGAATAATGCGTTTTGTCAGCATGACAATGCCTCCTCCAGTGTAAAGCGGTTCTCATAAAGTGCTTTGCCGATAATCACACCTGCAATATTGCTTTGTTCCGCTGCTTTTTTTACATTTTTCACATCTTCAAGTGAACCAATACCACCTGAGACAATAATTTGTGCTTTTTCAGATTTAGCTAAAGCTTTATTGGCTTCAATATTAGGTCCAGCTAACGTACCGTCAGTTGCGATATCGGTATAGATAAAATGCTTTGCGCCTTTTGAAGCAAAATAATCAGCCACTTCTGTCGCGGCTTGTCCCGATGTTTCGATCCAACCTTCTGTTGCGGCCATGCCATTTTTTGCATCTATCCCAATGACAATCTGTTCAGCTCCAAATTCCTCAATAAATGATACGGCAAGTTCTGGGTTGCGAATTGCGAGACTACCGATAATGACACGTGCTACACCGTTAGATAAATAATGTTCGATATCTTCACGTGTCCGAATGCCACCGCCTATTTGCACTTTTGCACCTAGTTTAGCAGCTTCAATAACAACTTGGTCGTTAATCCGGACGCCATCTTTAGCGCCGTCCAAATCGACCATATGTATCCACTCTGCACCAGCATCTACAAATTTTTTAGCCATATCAACCGGGGAATCGCCGTAAATTGTTTCTTGAGCATAATCTCCCTGAAATAAACGTACACAATTACCATCTCTTAAATCGATAGCGGGGTAAATTTGAAAGTTAGTCATTTAAGTTCCTCCTAACATTTGCAATCCATTGTTTTAATAAATAATGACCGAAATCACCAGACTTTTCCGGATGGAATTGCATGCCTGTTATTAGCCCTGTTCCTACGACTCCCGGAACTGTTAAATTACCATAACTTGCAGTCGCTAACACTTCTTGCTCTTTTGTATTAACCGCTAAAAACGAATGCACAAAATAAACATGGGTGTCACTTAACAACTCATCCAGCCAGTACGGCATATGTGAAAACTCCAAACGATTCCAACCCATATGTGGAATTCGGTATGTTCCTTTTTCAAAACGACGAATTTGCCCTGTTAACAAACCTAAACCTTTTGTTGGTTTAACTTCAGAGCTATCTTCATACAATAATTGCATGCCAAGGCATATTCCAAGAAGCGGAATATTTTTTGCTGGCAAGGATTGAATAAATTCAGACAAACCTTTTTGATTTAATAAATCCATTGCGTCAGGAAATGCACCTACACCTGGAAGCAAAATCCCCTCTGCTTCTTCTAACACGGCCGGATCGTCTGAGACAATTACTGTACATTCTAATTTTTTTAATGCTTGTTCAACACTAAATAAATTGCCCATACCATAATCGATAATACCAATGATCATGTTAACAGCCCCTTTGTTGATGGTACACCTTTAACTCTTGGGTCGATCATCGTCGCTTCATCAAGTGCACGTGCCAACGCTTTAAATATCGCTTCAATAATATGATGCGTATTTTTGCCGTAATGAACAATGACGTGAACATTCATGCGTGATTCCAATGCGAATTTCCACAGAAACTCTTCTACTAGCTCTGTATCAAACGTGCCAACTTTTTCTTTCAGCGGTTCGCAACGCAACTCTAAATGAGGGCGGTTAGAGCAGTCAATTACTACTTGTGCCAATGCATCGTCCATCGGAACAAAAGCATTGCCGTAACGACGTATGCCTTTTTTGTCACCAAGCGCTTCTTTCACAGCTTGTCCTAAAACAATGCCAATATCTTCTGTCGTATGGTGATCATCAATATGTGTATCCCCATCAGCTTTAATATCTCCATCAAATAAACCGTGTTTAATGAACAAATCTAACATATGATCCATAAATGGAACGCCTGTATCAATAACCGATTTCCCTTCACCATCTAATGCAAAATTAATGGCTATTTTGGTTTCATTGGTATTTCGTTTGATTTCAGCTTGTCTCATTGTTCATTCTCCTTTTCCCACGACCGTGATTCGACTGCACGTGCATGTCCTTCTAAACCTTCTAAACGTGCCAGTCGGGCGATTTTTTCTTTATTGTTTTGCCATGCTTTTTCGCTGTAGCGAATAATACTTGTTCGTTTGATAAAGTCATAAACCGACAATGCGCTTGAAAAGCGAGCAGTGCTGTTTGTCGGCAAAACGTGATTCGTCCCTGCGAAATAATCGCCGATTGGTTCAGAAGAATAACGACCGATAAAGATAGCACCGGCATGACGAATTTTATCCGCGACTGCTTCGGCATCTTCTGTCATAATTTCCAAATGTTCTGGAGCTAGTTGATCAGCGGCTGTGATTAGCTCTTCCATCGTGTCGCCCAAGTAAATCATGCTGTGATTTGCAATGGCTGGACTTGCAATGGCTTCACGCGGCAAACTTGCCAGTTGCTTTTCTACTTGTATTGAAACTGCATCTGCTAATTTTTTGCTTGTTGTTAATAGCACGGCGCTTGCTAATGGATCGTGTTCTGCTTGCGATAATAAATCTGCAGCCACTTCATCAGCATAAGCTGTATCATCTGCAATAACCGCTATTTCACTTGGTCCAGCAATCATGTCAATGGCCACGTCCCCATTTACTTCTCGTTTAGCGAGTGCGACAAAAATATTGCCTGGCCCTGTAATTTTATCAACCGATGCGATAGATTCCGTGCCATAAGCCAATGCTGCGATCGCTTGCGCTCCACCAGATTTATACACTTCCGAAATACCCAGAATATGAGCTGATACGAGAACGCCGTCTGATAAAGTGCCGTCTTTACTTGGTGGTGATATTAACACAATACGGGGTACGCCCGCTACTTGTGCTGGTATGACATTCATTAATACGGATGAAGGGTATGCAGCTGTGCCACCAGGTACGTAAAGCCCAGCTGAATCAATAGCTGTCACACGTTGTGCAACATATGAGCCATCCTCATTGTCCAAACGATATCCTTGTTGCTGCTGACTTTCATGATACTTTCGAATATTCGCCGCAGCTTCAGTTAAATCTGCTAACAATTGAGGATCAAAACGATCGATCGCGTGTGCAATTTCTTCTTTTGTTACGCGTAAAGAAGTTAATTTTGCCCCGTCCCATTTCTCCGTAAAGCGAAACATCGCTTTGTCTCCGTGATCTTTTACTTCTTGAATAATCGCTCTTACTGCTGCTACTTGCTGTTCCGTGCCTTCTGCAATAGTTCTTCTAATGGAGATTCCTGGAGAAAGACGCGTCACTTTCATAAAACCGCCTGCTTTCTCAGTCTTTCTACTAGATCAGTAATGCGTTTTTGTTTTAAGCGGTAACTTACAGGATTCGCAATTAACCGCGATGTAATGTCGACGATCTTTTCGTATTCGACTAAGCCATTTTCTTTTAACGTTTTTCCAGTTGAAACAATATCCACAATACGATCAGCTAAACCAATCATTGGGGCCAGTTCAATCGAACCGTTCAATTCAATAATCTCGACTTGTTCGCCTTTGCCACGGTAATATTGCGAGGCCACTTTTGGGTATTTAGTTGCCACGCGTGGCGATACTTTATTCATTGGTGTATCCGGCATACCTGCAGTGGCAATATAGCAACGGCTAATGCCGAGATCTAGTAATTCATAAACATCGCGATCATGTTCAAGCATAACATCTTTTCCGGCAATGCCGATATCTGCTACTCCGTGTTCTACATAGGCTGGAACATCCATTGGTTTTGAAAGAATAAAACGGATATTTTCATTAGGTGCTTCGACGATTAACTTTCGTGAATCATCCAGTTCTTTCGGCAAATCATATCCGGCTTTTACTAATAATTCGTAAGCTTCTTCAAATATTCGGCCTTTCGGCATTGCTATTGTTAATGCATCCATCAGTTAGCACCTTCCAATCGTAAAACCTCGCTGAAATGTTTGACAAATTCATCAGTGGCTTTCACCGCTGGTGCAAATTGCAACGTCACTCGTGTGCCGTTTGCACGAAGCTTTTCTGCTTCGTCAAATGCCTGCTCTTCATTTTGTTCATCAAACAAGATTAATGTGTGGTCTTGTTGTTCCGATACAGCCGACATAATTTCTAATAGTCTGTCGACACGCAAGCCAAATCCTGTTGCACCAACCTCTAGTCCAAATTGTTTCATCAACCCATCGTATCGGCCGCCATTGCCAAGTGGGAAACCACTACCAGCAGCGTATACTTCAAACACTACACCGGTGTAATACGTCATGTGGCTATTAAATGACAAATCATAAGTGACAGCTTCAGACAAACCGCTGCGATCTAATATTTTCTTTAATTTTTTCATTTCTTCAAATAAGAAACTTTGTTTCGAATTGTGAGGGTTGACCCACTGTTGCCATTCTTCGACAGTAGTCGTGGAGATTAATCCAATAAATGACTCTACTCTCGACTCTTCAATAGGCAATTGCTTGGCTAAAGTTTCAAAACCGACACTATTTTTGGAAACAAACGCGCTCCGTACTTGCTCTATTTGTTCTTGGTTTAACCCAAAATCCTCAAGAATTAGCTGAAGCAATTGTGTGTGACCAATTACAAAGCGACTTGATTCGATGTTTAAGTTTTTTAAAATAGTGCCTGCTAAGATAATCACTTCTGCATCAGCATAAAGTGAATCGTCGCCAATCAGTTCTACGCCCATTTGTTCAAATTCAGCTGGGCGTCCGCCTTCTCGTTTCTGAGCGCGAAAAACGTTCGAATAATAGCCAAGCCTAACAGGCATTTTTTCTTTTAATAGCTTAGACGCCGCAACTCGTGCAATTGGCGAAGTCATATCTGGTCGTAAAACCAATGTCTCCCCTTGACTGTCTAATAATTTAAACAAGGCGTTATCTTCAATGGCTGAAATTTTACCAATGGTCTCGTAATATTCTAATGTAGGTGTCTGCAATAACTCATAGCCTGCTTGTTGAATCATGTTCGTTCCACTTGTGCGAAGCTCTGCTTTCTTTTTTGCGATAAATGGGAAATCGTCTCTCATGCCTAATGGTTTCTCAAACATTTGTATAGTCATTTTAAAACTCCCTAATATTGGTTATTTTACTTTATCTCGCTAATGTGGTGAAGTAAAACTATTTTATCTCATATTTCAGCCTATCGTCAAGAGATATACTCGAAAAAAATCCTGAAAACACATAGTGTTTTCAGGATTTTGCTTGTCGCTCTGCCATTTGTTCAGCTGTAAAAATAACGCTCATCGGATTTCCGCCGACGAATGATCCAGCTGGCACATCTTTATGGACGAGCGTGGCAGCGGAAACAATAGCACCGTTTCCAATCGTAATGCCGGGCAAAATCGTGGTGTTTGCTCCGATCATGACGCGGTCTCCGATGACCACATCGCCGAGCCGGTATTCATCTATTAAATATTCATGTGCAAGAATTGTTGTATTATAGCCAATCACGGAATTTTCTCCGACTGTGATTTTTTCAGGAAACATCACATCAGGCATGACCATCAACGCAAAAGAAGAGTGTTTTCCAATTTTCATTTTCAAAAAAGTTTTATACAGCCAATTTTTCATTGGTAGAAACGGCGTGTATCTAGCCGTTTGAATGACCAAAAAATTTTTAGCAACTTTCCAGAATGGCACCGTTTTGTATATATGCCAAAGTGAATTTGGACCATCTACAAAATGGCGTTGTGTTTTTCTCATTTCACTGCCTCTTTCGTCAAGTCCAGTAAATCGCTAATATGTTGAAGCATAAAGTCTGGATTGAACTTAGCCAAATAGTCTTCCCCTTTTGCAGCCCAAGCTACACCTGCTGTACGAACTCCTGCATTTTTCCCACCTTCGATATCATGTGAATTATCACCAATCATTAACGCTTCATCAGGAGACGACCCTAATTGAGTCAAAGCCAGATACAGTGGTTCAGGGTGAGGTTTAGGATTTGTTACATGATCTAAGCCAACTATCACATCAAATACACCTGTAACTCCCATTAACGATAAGCCATGACGAATTGTTTCACTGCGTTTTGTCGAAACGATCGCCAGTTTCAGTCCTTGTGCTTTTAAGTGGTGCAACGTCTCAGCTACCCCATCGTATTCTGCTACTAATTCATCGTGCATGATTCGGTTCAACTGGCGATATTCAGTTGTCAGTTCTTCCACACGACTTGGGTCAATTGCTGTAAATGTTTGTTCCAAGGAAGGCCCTATAAAATGCAGAGCATCTTCTCGATTAAAACGACCTGGATAATGTTGATCAAGTACGGCTAAGAAAGTTTGAATGATTAATTCATTTGTATCTAATAACGTGCCATCAAAATCGAATAAAAGTGTATTGATTTTTTTCTCTTTCATGTAGAAACCACTTCCTTCTGCTTTTCTTCAGCTTTACGCCACATATAGGAGACAAAAATGGTCAGCCCTAGCGCCGTCACGACACGTATTGCGAGCAACGGCCAAATTGGTATTCCTAACGGGATAAAAATCAACGTATCTTCCACAATAGCATGACAAGCTACAAGAAAAATAAATACTAACGTGGCGTCTTTTTTACTAACACCATCTTCTTGCACAGCTTGAATCATCACACCCGCTCCCATAGCCAATCCAAAAATAAGTCCAGAAGCTAATGTTAACGAAGCATTTTTTTGAACCCCCAATAAACGAGTTAACGGCCCCAGTGCATCCGATATTTTTTGAAGGTAATGTTTATCTTTTAAAATTTGGATCATAATCATTAGCGGAATCACAATCATCGCCAATTGCAAAATACCGAATGAAGCTTTTTCCAGTCCAATGAACAAAATCCCTACCCAACTTTCAGGCGTCGCGGAAATTTCAGGCGCAAAGCCGTATTGAGCAATTTCTCCTCCGCCTTGCCAGAATAGGTTGATGATGACACCAGAAAGTGCTGCTAATCCGAAACGAACAACTAACACGACCCATAGCTTAACTCCGACCTTTAATGCTACCCCAGTCTCGATAAAAATATTATGTGAAAATGATAGCATAACTGCCAAGATAAACACTTCTTTGACCGTCAATTCTAAAGACAACATCCCGGCGATACCGGCATATAAATTGAGTGCGTTCCCAAGAACTAACGGAATTGCCGCATCGCCACTTAAGCCAAACAAGCCCATAACTGGCGCAATTAAATTAATAATAAAAGGCAAGACCGGTGTATATTGAAGCATAGTAATGAGCAAAGTAATCGGAAAAATAATTTTCCCTAACGACCAAGTCGTTTTTAACCCTGCCTTCAATCCATTTTTCAATGTTGTCATTTAATCGCTCTTTTCTTTATTAGTTATCTTTGTAATGGGGTGGATTTTTAATTGTTACACGACGGTATACAATTAATACCACGGCAATGACGATGGCAATTACAGATACAAGTTGTGCTGCACGAAGTTCGCCCACTACATACAAGCTATCTGTCCGCATTGCTTCGATAAAAAAGCGACCAACTGAATACCAAATCATATAGAAGAAAAACATTTCCCCGCGCACTAAATTAACCTTCCGAAGCAACAGTAAAATGATAATACCAACTAAACTCCACATAGATTCATACAAAAATGTTGGGTGATAATAAGCTCCATCTATGTACATATGATTGATAATCCAATCAGGAATGAATAAATTCTCTAAAAACGTACGTGACACTTCTCCACCATGTGCTTCTTGGTTAATAAAATTCCCCCAACGGCCTATAGCTTGACCAATTAAAATACTTGGCGCTAAAATATCCGCTACTTTCAAAAATGAAGTATTGCGCTTTTTCGTAAACAAATACGCAACAATAACCGAAGCAATCAAAGCACCATGAATTGCGATTCCACCATTCCAAATCGCAATAATCTCTCCAGGATTGTTTTTATAATGATCCCACTCAAATGTCACGTAGTAAATGCGTGCGCCGACTATCGCAAGCGGCACTGCCCATATTAATAAATCTGTTAAAAATTCGACATGAAGTCCTCGTTTAACCATCTCACGCTGGCCTACTAAAAACGCAATGACAATCCCTGCTGCGATGATTACGCCATACCAACGGACCGAAATTGGACCGAGTGAAAAAGCGACTGGGTCGATTGTAGCTAATAATGAAAACATTTTGTGCACCTTCCCATTCGCTTAGTTTGTATCTTGTGCAATAACGTCATTAAGACGATTCGAAAATTCTTCAGCCGCATTAACACCCATTCGTTTTAACCGATAGTTCATCGCTGCTACTTCGATAATAACGGATAGATTTCGTCCAGGACGAACTGGAATTGTCAGCTTCGTTAAATCAGTATCAATAATTTTCATCTTCTCTTCTTCTAATCCTAAACGATCATAAGTTTTATCTTGATCCCATATTTCCAAATCAATGACCAATGAAATTCGTTTAAATGTACGAACTGCACTCGCACCAAATAGCGTCATAATATCAATGATGCCCACTCCACGGATTTCAAGTAAATGTTCGATTAATTTTGGCGCAGATCCAACTAAGGTATTTTCACCTTCTTGATGAATTTCCACGCAGTCATCGGCAACTAAACGGTGACCTTTTTTAACCAGTTCAAGCGCTGTTTCACTTTTACCGACTCCACTTTTACCGGTTAATAAAACACCGACGCCATAAATATCGACAAGTACACCATGAACTGCTGTGGTGGGTGCTAATTTACTTTCCAAAAAGTTGGTCAGTAAACTTGAAAAACGCGTTGTCGACATAGGGGTTGTCATAACTGGCACATGCCGGTTGCTCGATGCGGTGATTAACTCTTGTGGCACAGGTACGCCATGTGAAACTATAATTGCTGGCGTGTCATCTGTACAAAGCTTCAACATTCTCTCTGAACGCTCTTTAGGTGTCAACATCGCAAAAAAAGAAAGCTCTGTTTTCCCGAGCAATTGTACACGGTTAGCTGGATAATGCGTAAAATATCCCGCCATTTCCAAACCCGGTCTCGAAATATCACTGATGGGAATATGACGACCAATGCCTTCTTCTCCGCTGATTAAATCTAGGTCAAACATTTTCATGACTTGTTTTGTCGTTACTTGCCCCATTCTTTGCTCCTCACTTCCTATCCACACATTATTTCGAATTTTATCGAAATAGCTAGTATTGCATGCGGTTTGCTTTCATTTTATCATGAATAAAATATATTTGAAGATTTTTGTCCCCTTCCTCCTTTCCCTTAGCTATATAACTGGAAAAAGGAGGAGATTTAAAATGAATATACTAATTGATGCCGGACACGGTCCAAATACACCTGGAAAGCGCTCACCTGATGGTAAGTTGAAAGAATTTTACTTTAATGCTGCCGTAGCAGAAGAAGTTAAAAAACAATTATTATTAGATGGTCATCGCGTTATTTTCAGTCATCAGCCCGATTTAGACGTCCCTTTGCATGAACGAACCAACCTTGCAAATCGATTAAAAGTGGATTTAGTAGTTTCGATTCACGCTAATGCAGCTGGTAATACATTTAGTTCTGCAAATGGTGTGGAAACTTTTATTTACACTAAATCGCAAAAAGCTACACAACAACTGGCAACGATGGTTCAACAATCGCTAGTGTTAATTACGGGTCGTAAAGATCGGGGGGTCAAACAAGCTGACTTTGCCGTACTGCGTGATACACATATGCCAGCTATTCTCGTTGAATGTGGTTTTATGACACATAAACAAGAAGTGGAATTGCTCAAGTCATCACTTTACCGAAAGCGTTGCGCACAAGGTATTTGCTTTGGCATTGCCTGCTTTGAAAACAGTCTTTAACGTTTCACGCGAAAGCCTCTTCGGCTTTCGCGTTTTTCTTATAGATAAATTTAAATTCTGCTAAACTAATGTTAAGAGGTGACAATATGAACAAAACCATTGGAATACTGGCACATGTTGATGCTGGGAAAACCACATTTTCAGAGCAATTGCTTTATCATACAAAAAGCATTCGGGAGCGTGGCCGCGTTGATCACCAAAACGCTTTTCTCGACAGTCACAGCATTGAAAAAAGTCGTGGCATTACCATTTTTGCTGATCAAGCAACATTTTCTTTTAAGAACTCAACTTATTTTCTCATTGATACACCTGGACACGTCGATTTCTCATCTGAAATGGAACGTTCAATTCAAGTAATGGATTACGCCGTTATTATCGTCAGTGCTGTTGATGGTATTGAAGGACATACAGAAACCGTTTGGGAACTTCTTCAAAAACATAAAGTCCCCGTTTTTTTCTTCATTAATAAAACTGACCGTGAAGGAGCAAATCCAGCGCAAGTGTTAAAAGAAATCCAAACGGAGTTTTCAAAAAATGCGTTTGATATTACATTTAATTTCCAAACTGGACAAATGAATGAATCTTTAATCGAATTTATTGCTGAGCGAGATGAAGAGTTATTAGCACTGTATTTAGAATCAGAATACGACGAAACTCTTTGGCTTGAACGTTTTCAAAGCTTGATTGCTAAAAATCAAATTTATCCATGTGCTACGGGTTCCGCTTTGCAGGATACCGGCATTTTGGAATTCTTGCACCAACTTGATCAATTGACGGTTACTTCATATGAAAAAGATGAGGCATTTGGAGCACGGATTTATAAAATTCGCCACGATGAAAACGGCAACAGAATTTGCTTTTTGAAAGCTTTTAGCGGAACACTGAAAGTTCGCGATAAATTATCATACGGCACGCAAGGTTTAGAAGAAAAAGTATCGCAAATTCGAATGTATAACGGCAAGAAGTTTCAAACAGTTGAACAAGCTGTTGCAGGTGAACTGTTCGCAATTGCCGGTTTAACAGAAGCTGAAATTGGTGATGCTATTGGTAATTGTCCTGATGATAACAAATCAGCAGTTCTACCTACTTTAAAATCAACAGTCCTTTTTGATTCAACGATTTCTGTAAAAGAAGTGCTGGCGAGTTTTCAGCTATTGGACGCAGAAGATCCTTCTCTATCGGTTTACTGGGATGAACACTTTCAGAAAATACAAATTCAAGTTATGGGCATTATTCAATTAGAAGTATTAGAGCAAGTTGTTCTCGAACGTTTTGGTTACCCCATCCAGTTTGGCGAACCAGAAATTCTTTATAAAGAAACAATTAAAACGGCAGTTATGGGCTATGGCCATTTTGAACCACTTCGCCACTATGCAGAGGTGCATTTAAAACTAGAACCTGGCGAACGTGGCAGTGGCTTTCAAATTGATAATACTTGTCACGCCGATGCGTTATCTACCGGCAATCAAAATTTGATTCTTCATCACTTGACTGAACGCAATCATCATGGAGTATTAACGGGATCTTCTTTGACGGATGTTAAAGCTACTTTAGTAACTGGACGTGGACACAATCAGCATACATCTGGTGGAGATTTTCGAGAAGCCACTTTTCGTGCACTTCGACAAGGATTGGAACAAGCTCAAAACCAATTGCTTGAACCCATGTACCGGTTCAAAATCAAAGTGAATCTCGATCAGATGGGAAAAGTGCTATCAGACATTCAACAGGCGTTTGGAAGTTTTGAAACGCCAGAAACCTTTGAAGAAAAAACAACGATTGAAGGTCGTGTACCAGTTGCGACATTTATGAATTACAGCACTGAATTTGCTGCATGGACTCATGGCAAAGGATCACTCAGTTTACTATTTGATGGGTATGATTTATGCCACAATGAAGCTCATGTAATTTCCAAGATGGGCTACGACAAAAATGCCGATCCGCTTTATACTTCAACTTCTATTTTTTGTGCTAAAGGGCAAGGTTATAAAGTTCCGTGGGACCAAGCAGAAAAAGCGATGCATTGTTTGTAACATCACATCTAGATGAAAAGAGGGATTGACTATGTACGAACCGAAAACAAAAGAAACCGATAAAGACGTTATTGAATTTATCGAATCGGTTGAATCTGCTAAAAAACGGCAAGATGCTTATAAATTACTAGAACTATTTGAGCAAACAAGTGGATATCCTCCTAAAATGTGGGGGCCGAGTATTATTGGCTTTGGTTCTTATCATTATGTCTACAAAACAGGCCATGAAGGCGATGCTCCACTTGTTGGTTTTTCTCCACGTAAAGCGAAAATTAGTTTGTATTTTGCGACAGGTGATGAAAGTCGTGGTCCTTTACTCGAAAAATTGGGCAAGCACACTAGTGGGAAATCTTGTGTTTACATTAATAAAACCGAAGACATCGATTTAGATGTTCTTCAACAACTAATCAGCCAGTCCATTGAATTTTTGCAGAACCTATATCCCGAACAAAAATAATGTTAGATAAGTATGCATAGAAAAGCCGACACAAATGATTTGTGTCGGCTTTTTTTGCTAGTTATTCGATTGTTAAATAACGAAGTAATACGGAACCCGTTTTGGTTTCGCCATAAACTAGTAGTGGAGCTGCAACTGGTTCTGTTCCTTGTTTTGAGAAACGAATCGACTTTTGCATAAACTGTCCTTGCTCATGTGTAGCATCGATGTCCGAAAGCAAAACATCCATTTTGCCAAGGTTAGATGAAACTTCACCTTTAAGCGGCAAATGTGCTGGAATGTAAATTTCTACATTTCCTGCTAAAGTTTTTGTTTCAAGTTTACGTGCTTCTTTGCATCTTGTCGTAGCAACAATATTGCCGTTCAGTGACTTAGCTACGATTGTTTGTATATCGCCATCCACATAAATACGACCGTTTAAAGTTTCAGCTTCTAACACTTTCCCTTTGGTTTCATTCACATGGATCGCACCATTAGCAGTTTCTAACTCCGCATCAGCAAATTCTACATTTTTTAAATCAATTTTGCCGTTTGCTGTTTTTACTTTCACCAATTCTGCATTTAATCGCTTCATGGTAAATCCACCATTAAACAAGCGTGCCGTAATGTGCTCATATGCAGCTTCAGGTACATAAAGAACGACATTTACTTGCGTCGTTTTCAAATCACTAATGATTCGTAATTTATGGTCATCCGCGATAAAAACAAATTTATCAAGGAAATCTTCTTTCGCATGCGCTACAGATTCTGAACGATATGCTTTTACGCTACATTCTGCACGTAACAAACCATCTTGTGATGGAAAAATCTCCAATTGACCATTCGCAATATCTGCAATGATGGTATTCAAATCGGTCATTTCATCGGTAAAGGTATGATGGAATTGCACAGCTTCCCCAAATGGCGAATCAAACTCCATTGTTTTTAACTTGCCGACAGAAGTTTGCATGAACTCCATCATGCGATTGCCAAAGTCATTAATGTCTCGTGAAACATTCTTTGAGACATTCTTCGAAACATTTTTAGATACATTTTTTGAAAAATCTTGCGATACTTTTTTAACAATGTCTTCGGGTCTGAAAAAACCACGCTTGCTTGTTTTGTCACGTTGATTGTTACGGCCGTAATTTGGTTCATTTGAAGAAGAAGAGCTGTTGCCATCTATTGCACGCAACAATTCAACTGCTTCACGTGCTGAAATCGTACCGTTCTCAACCATGTCTAAAATGCGTTCTTTTTCGCTTTGCATGTATTGCGGCCTCCTCTTTTTCTGAATATTGATAAGCCATAGCTCAACTAATAAACAGATAGGTTCTATTACTTGATACGTTTGTTAGCGAGAAAAGTTTCATTTGACTACTTTTTTCTTACGACTTGCGCCTTTAACTAAGGACTCCATACGTGCCCGATCCCGTTCAAGAATCGGTTTTAAATACTTTCCAGTATAAGAATTATCAACAGCTGCAATTTCTTCAGGAGTACCTGCTGCTAAAATGGTTCCGCCTTTGTCTCCACCTTCAGGGCCTAGATCAATAATATGATCCGCTGTCTTAATCACATCTAAATTGTGTTCAATGGTCAATACAGTATCGCCATTTTCAACAAGACGTTGTAACACGAGCAGTAGGCGCGAAATATCATCGGCATGAAGACCGGTCGTTGGCTCATCTAAAATATAGAACGATTTACCGTTTGAGCGTTTATGCAGCTCTGAAGCTAACTTTACACGCTGCGCCTCTCCTCCTGATAATGTTGTCGCAGGTTGTCCCATTGTAATGTAACCCAGTCCAACATCAACAATGGTCTGTAATTTTCGATTAATCTTTGGAATGTTCTCAAAAAATGATAAAGCGTCTTCTACCGTCATAGCAAGTACATCGGCAATGCTTTTGTTTTTATATTTCACTTCCAAGGTTTCCCGGTTATACCGTTTGCCGTGGCAAATTTCGCAAGGTACATAAACATCTGGAAGGAAATGCATTTCTATTTTTATAATACCATCCCCGCGGCAAGCTTCACAGCGACCACCCTTGACATTAAAACTGAAACGCCCTTTTTTATAGCCACGAACTTTTGCTTCGTTTGTTGTGGCATAGACATCTCGAACGTCATCAAAAACGCCGGTATACGTTGCTGGGTTTGAGCGAGGTGTTCGACCAATTGGCGATTGATCAATTTCAATGACCTTTTCTAGCTCTTTTGTTCCTTCGATCGAATCAAATTGCCCTGGCTTTGCTTTAGCTCGGTTTAATCGGTGTGCCAATGTTTTATACAAAATTTCATTGATTAATGTACTTTTCCCTGAGCCTGATACACCCGTAACAGCTATGAATAAACCAAGTGGAATATCCACATCTACTTTTTTCAAGTTGTTTTGGTTTGCTCCACGTATTGATATTTTCCGGTCACTTGGTAGTCTTCGCTCTGCCGGCAACGGAATAAACTTCTTACCACTTAAATATTGTCCTGTTAATGATTTTTTGTTTTTCATCACTTTTTCTGGGGTCCCTGCAGCAATAATTTCGCCACCATGGACCCCTGCTCCCGGTCCAACGTCGATTAAATAATCTGCTGCCAGCATCGTATCTTCATCATGTTCGACTACAATTAATGTGTTCCCAATGTCACGCATACTTTTAAGGGTCTCAATCAAGCGGTCATTATCACGTTGATGCAAACCAATTGAAGGTTCATCCAAAATATACAATACGCCGGTCAATCTTGAGCCGATTTGAGTTGCCAAACGAATTCGTTGTGCTTCTCCACCAGATAAAGTTCCAGAGGCGCGGTTCAACGTAAGGTAGTCTAAACCAACATTAATCAAAAAGCCGATACGTTCTTGAATTTCCCGCAAAATCAATTTCGCAATTTGCATATCTTTTTCCGATAATTTTAGGTGACCGAAAAATTCATATGCTTCTACAATAGAAAACTCCGCTACGGTTCCGATGTGTAAGTTGTTTACTTTAACTGATAGAGATTCTGGCTTTAAGCGATACCCTTCACATGTAGGACATGCTTGTTGCCCCATGTATTTTTCCATTTGATCACGAATGTAATCAGATGAAGTTTCTCGGTAGCGCCGATCAACATTCGAAAGGACGCCTTCAAAATGAATGTGATTGTCTCGAATTTGACCATAATCATTTTCATAGCGGAAGCGAATTTTATCTTTTCCGGACCCACGCATGATGACATTAATATGTTCTTCGGGTAAATCACTAACCGGTATGTCCATATCAATTTTGTAATGCTGACAAACCGCTTTTAGTAATTGCGGATAATATTGTGAACTTGTTGGCTGCCATGGCACAATCGCGCCTTTATTTAATGACACATCCCAATCCGGAATAACGAGTTCAGGATCAACTTCAAGCTTCATCCCTAAGCCGTCACAGTCTGGACAAGCACCGAATGGTGAGTTAAACGAAAACATTCTCGGTTCTAATTCGCCGATGGAAAATCCACAAATCGGGCAAGCATGATGTTCACTAAACAATAATTCTTCTTGTTCCATGACATCGACTAAAACCCGTCCATCTGCTAAACGGAGAGCAGATTCTAAAGAATCACTTAAACGTGGAGCAATTCCTTCTTTAAGAATAATTCGGTCAATCACCACTTCGATGTTGTGCTTTTTGTTTTTATCCAATGTAATATCATCATCTAAGTCAATTAATTCTCCATCTACACGAACACGGACATAGCCTTGTTTTTTAATGTCTTCAAGTAATTTTAAGTGAGTACCTTTTCGGCCAGACACAATCGGAGCTAAAATCTGCATTTTGGTGCGTTCAGGATACTCTACAATCCGGTCTACCATCTGCTCGATAGTTTGGGATGAAATCTCTATGCCGTGATTTGGACAAATCGGCTTCCCAATCCGAGCAAACATTAAGCGCATATAATCGTAAATTTCTGTTACAGTTGCCACGGTAGATCGTGGGTTTTTACTCGTTGTTTTCTGATCTATCGATATGGCTGGCGATAAACCTTCGATTAAATCAACATCTGGCTTATCCATTTGCCCTAAAAATTGGCGGGCATAAGCTGACAAAGACTCGACGTATCGCCGCTGTCCTTCTGCATAAATCGTATCAAATGCTAATGATGATTTACCCGACCCAGACAAACCAGTCATAACGACCAATTTGTCTCGTGGGATGACGACATCTATATTTTTTAAATTATGCGCGCGTGCGCCTTGTATGCGTATTTCTTGTTTCTTCACATTGCATCATCCTTCCGCTTTCAATTCGAGAACCGTATCACGCAGCTCGGCAGCTCGTTCGAAATCGAGTGCTTTTGCAGCCTCTTTCATTTCGGTTTCCAACAAGCTGATCAGTTTTACGCGCTCTTCTTTTTTGAGCTTTTTGCCTGTTACTGCTTTTGAAATATATTCTTCTGACTCTTCTGCCGCATTTGTCGCGCGGATGACGTCACGAATTTTCTTCTGTATGGTAATCGGTGTTACACCATGTTTTTCGTTATATTCAGCTTGGATAGTACGGCGTCGCGTGGTCTCATCCATCGCTTTTTGCATGGAATCAGTTATTCTGTCAGCGTACATGATGACTCGACCATTTGCATTTCTCGCCGCTCGTCCCATTGTTTGGATAAGTGATCGTTCAGATCGTAAAAATCCTTCTTTGTCAGCATCCAAAATGGTCACCAACGAAACTTCTGGAATATCTAACCCTTCACGCAACAAGTTAATCCCAACAAGTACGTCATAAACACCCATCCGCAATTCGCGAATAATCTCAATGCGTTCGAGTGTTTTGATTTCGGAGTGTAAGTAATTCACTTTAATACCTGCATCTTTTAAATAAGCTGTTAAATCTTCCGACATTTTTTTCGTTAATGTCGTGACTAATACACGCTCATTTTTTTCTGATCGTTGACGAATTTCGTCCATTAAATCATCAATTTGACCTTCAATTGGACGAATTTCAATTGTCGGATCCAGCAAACCTGTCGGACGAATAATTTGTTCAACCATTTCAGGTGTATGTTCTAATTCATAAGGTCCTGGTGTAGCGGACACGAAAACTGCTTGGCTAATATGTTCTTCAAACTCTGTAAATGTTAACGGTCGGTTATCCATAGCTGAAGGCAAACGGAAACCATGATCAACTAGTACTTTTTTTCGTGCTTGGTCACCATTAAACATCCCGCGCACTTGCGGCAATGTTACGTGGCTTTCATCCACGACTAGTAAAAAGTCCTCTGGGAAATAATCAATTAATGTATACGGCTGCGCACCTGCAGGACGAAGTGTCAAATGGCGTGAGTAGTTTTCAATCCCCGAACAAAAGCCCATTTCCCTCATCATTTCCAAATCATAGCGTGTGCGTTGCTCAAGTCGCTGTGCTTCTAATAATTTATCTTCTGCACGCATTTCTTTTAGCCGTTCTTCTAACTCTACTTCGATATTTTCAATGGCTTTAACCATTTTATCTTCACGCGTAACAAAGTGAGATGCTGGGAATATCGCAACATGGTCGCGTTCACCGATAATTTCACCTGTCAGTGCATCTACTTCACGAATGCGATCAATTTCATCGCCAAAAAACTCAACACGTAAACATCTTTCATCACGTGATGCTGGGAATATTTCTACCACATCTCCCCGAACACGGAAAGTTCCGCGGATAAAGTTAATATCGTTGCGTTCGTATTGAACATCGACTAACTTTCTCAATAATTGATTTCGCTCGATTTCCATGCCTTTACGTAAAGAAACTACCAACTCACGGTATTCTTTAGGCGATCCAAGTCCATAAATGCAAGAAACTGAAGCGATCACAATTACATCATCCCGTTCAAATAACGAACTAGTTGCAGAGTGACGCAATTTATCAATTTCATCGTTAATGCTCGCATCTTTTTCGATAAATGTATCGGATTGAGGTACGTAGGCCTCGGGTTGATAGTAATCGTAATAGCTGACAAAATACTCTACAGCATTGTCGGGAAAAAATTCCTTAAATTCGCTGTAGAGCTGGCCTGCTAAAGTTTTATTGTGAGCCATGACAAGTGTTGGTTTTTTCACTTGCTGAATGACGTTTGACATTGTATACGTTTTCCCTGTACCCGTTGCTCCCAGTAAGGTTTGGCAACGCTTGCCGTCGATGATGCCTTGAGTCAATTCAGCAATCGCTTGTGGCTGATCGCCCGCAGGTTCATATGGGGCTTGCAGATTAAATTCTTGTTTCATGATGAGGCATCCTCCCATTCTTTCAATACTTCTACTTTAACATATGCCCTAAAAAACCCCTAACAAAAAGCGAACGTATGTTTTTTATCAAGAAATAAGAAAGAAATATCCAGTATAAAATGAGCAACTATCTAAAGGAAGGGAATTGCTTTTATGTATTGGGCATAGAAAAAAGGCAACTAGATTAATTCTAGTTGCCTTTTTTCTAGCTATTTTCAAACAGCTATTTATTCAGTTTCTTCGTGATTTAAAGTTTGTAATTGCGCTGTGTATTTAATGAACGCTTGTTGATCGTGATTGTCCAAGGCTTCATCGATGAGTGTCATGAGTTGCTCTTCCTGTTGAGAACGGTGAACATGTTTTAAGAACAGATCTAAATAGATATCATTTAGCAGCTTTTCTGCTTCCGTAATTTTTTTTGTTTGAGCCATTGCCTTCATGAAATCAGCATAAGAATAATAGTTTTCCATTCTTCTTCACCCCGAATGCTTTTCATTAGTATACATGAAAGGAATAATAAAAATCAAGACTTATTTGAAAATTACAATTAAATAGAAAAAAGTTTATTTTCAAACTAATTAACATTGCCAAATTTCCATTTTTTATTATAATAGGGTATGTAAAGTAAATTTAGGGGGTTATTCTTCATGAGTAAAAAGAATCACAGACCGTCTTCGTATACGATTTGCACAAATACGTATGCCCTTTTACCCTATACAGACGGCCATCGCACCTGGATGCGTGTGATTGAAGATCGCAATGAATTTGTGGTTGAAGACGCTGTTTACAAAACGGTCACGACTTCCTGCCGCTTTTATCGTGCATCACTAGAAAGCGCCACACTTTATGCTCAAAAAGCTGTCGGTGTTAAACATAAGCCCCCCATTATTGTAGGTGAGTATTACGGCAATCCACTTATTTTCTTTCCGACACACTCTCCTAAAAACAAAGAATGCGTTTGGTTTAATTACGACGCCATCGACCTTATCGAAAGTGATAGTAGTGGTAAAGGAAGCATTATTTATTTAAGCAATAATGTAACCGTTTATTTAGATGTATCGCCTATTGCTTTACGAAATCAACATTCTTTCGCTGGTTCCCTTCGTCGTTTTTTCAAAAAGGCGCAGCGTGTTCATAATCGTCCAATGGCTTATGTGACAACACGTACATTTCCCCCACGCAAACAGCAGCATCTTGAGTGAGTTTGATACTCATTTTAAATTGCATAGTAAAAGAGCTTTCGATTAAAGTTAAAGACTTTAATCGAAAGCTCTTTTTTTGCACCTGAATGTTGTTTCAATGCACCTTTTACTCCTACTTTATTGAACGGTAAGCCCATAGTGATCCTACGAAGAATACAGAAGAAACCCACATATAAGGTTCATTCCAGAACCAAACAGAAACTGAAATTCCAACGAATGATAGGATTGTGAAAACTCCCGCAAACATACGAGATTGCAAGTCACGGCGGTATTCACGTTCTTTGCCATCCCGGTTTTCAAAATAGCGACGGAGACGCTCTGGTTCTTCTAAATAATTAATCACTTTCTGCGGGAAAACGCGTAATGGACCAGTTCCATTTAATACCCAGCGAAGAACATCTTCTTTGCCAAACATCCCTTTGCCTTCTTTTTGTGACGAAGCCCATTCCAAAATTCGTGGTCGAGCCAATGCCATTAAATCGACATTGGGATCTAAAATATGCAGGACTCCGACAAAAATAGAAGCTGCTCGTCCAAAAAAGGCAAATTCAGCTGGTAATTGTACCGGTTGTGTACGGACAATCTCTTGAATATCGTCGAGTAAACGTTCGACTACAAAACTGTCCATCTGTGACAATTCGTTTGACTCATATGCTTCCACAAGTCGTGAAATAGCATCTTCTAACACAGCGCGATCTGCCTGTGGCAATAAAAAACGTAGTTCTTCCAATGCATCCAGTACTTGTTCGTAATTTTTAAAAATAATTCCTTCTGCTGCACGTAATACGGATTGAGAATCTTTTTTAGTAATCGTACCAATCATCCCAAAGTCAATTAACACAATTCCACCATTCGGTTCAAGTAAAATATTGCCGCCATGTGGATCGGCATGGAATTGGCCGCCGTATAAAATTTGTTCTAAAAATAAGATAAACAAACGTTCAGATATTTCATGTCGATCTAAGTCATTTTTTTCGATAAAAGCTAAATCTGTAATTCGTGCTCCTTCAATCCATTCCATCACCAACACTCGACGTGTGGTAAATTCATCAAAATACATTGGAATTCTTACTCCTTCCATCGCATCAAAGCGATCGGAAAAAGAACGGCCATTTTGAAGCTCTTTTAGGAAGTTTAATTCATTGCCAATGGTTTCGGTCATTTCTACGTACAATTGCTTAAAGTCAATTTGTTTACCAAACGGGGTAAATTTTTCAGCTAACCATATTACAATGCGAATAGCTTTAAAGTCAGCACGTAATATTCGATCCGTTCCTGGTCGCTGAACTTTGACTGCGACTTCCAAACCATTTTTCAGTACCCCTTTGTATACTTCTCCAATAGAAGCAGAAGCGACTGCTGATTCCGATAGATGGTCCAAATAATCCGTATGAGTCGTATTCCATTCTTGTTCAAGTACAGAGACAATGTCTTGTCTCGGAACAGATGGGACACGGTCTGTTAAGCCTTCTAATTCTTCAAGAAACGACGGAGGCATGATGTCCGCTCGCGTTGAGAGAAACTGCCCTAGTTTAATCATAAGTCCACCCAGCTTTAATGCGAGGTTCTTATATTCTTTTGCTTGCTTTGTAATCATCTCATTCCATCTTTTTTCAACTAACGGAGTCCATTTGCCTCGATTGCGCTTTTGGAAAATCGTTACTTGTAAAAAGATTTTGACTGCCAACCAGACAATCCGGAAGATACGTATAAACGTTACTTGATTCATAAATGCAGTCCCTCCCATGGAGTTCATTATAGAGTCTGATGGCGAAATAGTCCAAAAAGTGATATGTTTTTAGTGGATGGAACGATACTAGGGGGATGAAAAATGGACACAATTCATTATGAACAACGCAACAACTTAGCTTTTATCACATTAAATAGACCTGAGGCCATGAATGCTTTTAACTATGACATGTTAAATGAGCTTGGCCAGGTTGTAGAAGCAATCCGCATTAACCCAGATATTCGCGTTGTTATTTTTACTGGTGCAGGGGAAAAAGCATTCAGTGTAGGTGCGGACTTGAAAGAACGCAAAAATTTAACCGAGCAACACGTTAAACGCAATATCTATAAAATTGGAGAAGTGTTTTCCACAATCGAGAACTTACCACAACCAACTATTGCCATGATTAATGGCTTTGCATTTGGAGGGGGAATGGAATTAGCACTCGCCTGTGATTTCCGAATTGCAACCGACGATACACTTCTCGGACTAACTGAAACCAGTTTAGGCATTATTCCTGGAGCTGGCGGTACTCAACGTCTACCTCGCTTAATCGGCGAGACAAAAGCACTGGAATTGATATTGACTGCACGTCGCTTGAAATCTGCTGAAGCATTAGATTACGGATTGTTAACGCGGATTGCAGCCCGTGAAGAACTTGCTGAAGTGACGGGTAATTTTGCCGATTCTATTCTTGCAAATGGTCCAATCGCTCTTCAGCAAGCAAAATTCGCAATTAAGAACGGCATGAACACTGATTTACAAACAGGCCTGCAAATCGAACGCAAGGCTTATGAAATCACTATACCCACTGAAGACCGAGTTGAAGCCCTTGCCGCTTTTGGGGAAAAAAGAAAACCTGTGTTCAAAGGAAAATAACCATAAAAAAAGCGGCTTTTTCAGCCGCTTCAGCTTGTAGACAAAGTCTTATTAAACTGAATAATGATGCATAATCTTCAACTAGGCTGGCCACTTCGCTTTCCATGGGCTCAGCTTTAGCCTCCTCGTCACTGGCGTTCCTGCGGGGTCTTCAGCTTTCGCTGTCCCATAGGAGTCTTCGTGACCAACCTAGTTGAAGGTTTCCAGCTTCGATTACTATGAGGTATTTGAGAGCGCTTCACCATAAAAATAACCTATCAAAAAAATTTACCCACTCGCTTCAGGATTCGGAGCACCTAGTGGCGACTCCAGCGGAAAAGCGAAGTGGTGAGACCCCGCAGGAGCTTGCGACGAGGAGGCTCAGCGCGGAGTCCGCGGAAAGCGTCCACTAAGTGCGGAGAATCCTATATGCATACAAAATTGAGTGAATATTCTTTTGTCTACAGTCTGGAGCGGCTTTTTCAGCCGCTTTTTTCTATACGTATTTTTTCAACCAACTTATAATTTTTTCTAAACGTTCAATGCGATGACTTGGTTTATGCATATGTGAATCATTTTCTAGAAAACGGACAAATTTTGTATCCTTCTCCATATTTTCTAATTTTAAAGCCAATTGTCCTGTTTTCTCACTTGTAGAACGATCTGCTTTTTTGGTGTAAAGGAAAAGCAGCTTCGTCAATAATCCCCCATACTGGTCCCCTATTACAGCTAATCGATTTTCATCGATCCAGTCAATTGTTTCCACCACTTCAGCTATTGCATTCATCGTATCTTTATAAGCGAATTCACTTGTTGCTTTTGCAAACTCCTGGCTATAACCGTGATTTCCGCTTGGGTTAACGTAAAGAACACCATAACCTTGGGCTGCGAGTATTTGCAGTTCATGATAAAAAGTATTAGCAAACATTCCCTTCGTACCCTCGTGAACTTTTACAATTAACGGATACTTTTCACCTTCTTGAATACCAATCGGCTCTATTAACCAGCTATGTACCGGCTCCATTGAACCTATCGTAATTGTCGGTTGTCCTTCAAGCAATTTTTTGTTTTCAACGTATTCTTGATTTAAAAACGTCAACGCTTCATATTCTCCTGTTGTAATTTGTAAGCGATATAATTCTCCTGGTTGAGTCGTTGTACTGATAGCAAGAATCGCAAATTCACCATCGGATGAAACGTCATAGCCAAGCACATGCTCCATTTCAGGAGATGCTGGAAAAATCATTCCATCAAGCGATGCAAAGTATAGACGAACATCACCCATGGTAGACACTTGAAAATACAAATGATCGTCTTTAGTCCAAACAGGCTTCCCTGCCGTTATTTCTTGATGATCACTTAGTGCGTAATCTCCAATAGGTGCATCTAAACCTTCCGTTAAACAACTATTTGTTTGATTTTGTAAATCTGCGATATAAAGCTCATTTTGAGTAGCTTCTCCGTACTGTCGCTTATTTCCAAAATACGCGAGCTTTGAGTCATCATGTGAAAATGTTACCCCACTAAAATGACCTTGGTTTTCTGTAAGCATTGTATGTTCGTTAGTTTGAAAGTGATACAAATAAAGAGGTTGACCAGGTACAAAATCGTGTTGTTGTTCTTTTACTAATGCGTAAACGATTTTCTCCTCATCATGCGATATGGCTTCTAAGCGATAATGACAGTCTCCTGCTAATACTTGTTCTATTTTTTTCGACTCAATCGTTAAGAATCCTATTTGTTGATAAAACGACTCTGTAATTTGTTCTTTATCCAGTATGCCGTTAACCCAAATCTTTTTTCCACAAGGCGACCATTGGAATCGCTCTATACCAATTTCTAAATCAGTCATTTTGTTAATTTGCCCGTCTGCTACAGATAAAACGAACAATTGCTTATGACCATCTTCTTCTTCTGCTATATATGCGACAGCTGTACCGTCTACAGACCACTGCGGTAAACTGATTCGACCTTTTCCAAAAGTCCATTGACTATGCTGACGCGTTACCAAATCAATATGAAATAGATTTGCGATATACGCATCTTCCTGTTCATCTATTGTGGTATGAACGTATACTGCTCTTTTTCCATTTGGAGATATTTGAGGATCGGTCACAGAAACTACTGTTGTGATATCTTGAATTTCCACTGTTTTTTTCACCATGCATTCCCCTTTTTACATCTGACTTCTCCTACACACTCTTTAACTATAATAAAAACTTTTAGGAAAAGACACAAAGGAGTACTAGCGCACTTTTTATATGAATTAATATTTCTCTTCCATGAACTTTTCAGCTTGTAATACGAATTCAACAGTAATTTACTTCAAAAAAAGAAGCCATGCTAAATCGCATCGCTTCTTTATGATTTTATTAACATGAAGACGTGTTTATTTCTGTCTTGCCTGATCTTTCAACGATCGGCGTAAAATTTTACCTGTAGTGTTTTTCGGCAATTCTTCAAGAACTTCAAACTGTTTTGGCACTTTGTATTTTGCTAAATGCTCTGCACAGTAATCTTTCAAATCCTCAATAGAAACTGTCGGATCTTTTAGTACTACGTACGCGTTTACCTCTTCTCCAAAATCGGGATCAGGCAAACCAACTACAGCTGCTTCCAAAATAGCTGGATGTGCAAATAATACTTCTTCAATTTCTCGTGGGTAGACATTATATCCGCCTACAATGATCATGTCTTTTTTACGGTCAACAATATAAAAATAGCCTTCTTCATCCACACGAGCCAAGTCTCCTGTATACAACCAACCGTCTCGAATCGCTGCGGCTGTTTCTTCTGGCATTTTGTAATACCCTCTCATTACATTCGGTCCACGAACAATCAATTCCCCTACTTCATTTACAGCTACTTCTTCGCCTAGCTCGTTAACAACTTTGTTTTCCACATTGATAATGGATGTACCAATTGAACCTGCTTTTCGTTCTCGATCAATCGGGTTAAAGCAAGTAACAGGAGAAGCTTCTGACAAACCATATCCTTCTGAAATACGAACATTAAATTTATCTTCAAAACTATGAAGCAAAGCAACTGGCATTGCAGAACCACCTGATACGGCAAGACGGACAGTAGCAAAATCTGCTGGGTCAACATCTGGCAACTGGTTCATAAAATTGAACATCGTTGGTACTCCTGCAAAAACGGTCGCTTTGTTCGCTTTAATCGCCTCAAATACTTCTTTCGGATTAAAACGGGGCACCAAAATAATGGTTGCGCCTTGTAATAAAGGTGCGTTTACAACGACGGTTAATGCAAACACATGGAATACTGGCAAAGTTGCTACTACGCGATCGGTTTCACCAATTTGAAGATATGCTCCAACATCTCGTGCATTTGAATGAAGGTTTTGATGTGTCAGCATCGCACCTTTTGGTTTCCCAGTAGTGCCTGATGTGTATAAAATAACTGCTGTATCGTCTGCTTCAACTTCCGCAAACTCACTATTAGCTGTAGAATTTGTTAACAGTTTCGTGAAAGAATGGATTTTGCCTTTTACTGCTTCAGGCAACTGGGCCATTTTTTCTGGCGTTGTTGGATCGGTTTCACAAATAACATAAGATGCTACTGCCGGTAATGCAACATGCGCCTTTTCTATTAATGGAAGTAGCATATCAAGGGCCACGACTACTTTAGCATCGCTATTGTTAACGATGTAAGCGATTTCATCAGGCGTATAAATAGGATTAACTGGAACGGCTGTTGCGCCTAGACGCATTGTTGCATAAAGTGAGATTAAAAAATGTGGTGTATTGCCTAAAAGAAATGCGACATGGTCCCCTTTTTCCACGCCCAGTTCCTTTAAAGCTCCAGCAAAAAGCGCCACTTTTTGATCAAATTCCCCGTAGCTTGTATCTTGTCCCATAAAGCTGTAAGCTGCTTTGGCAGGATTTTGTTCTGCAATTTCATGCACACGTGTCATTAAACTCATCTTCATCCCTCTTTCGTGTTGAATGAATACTCATTCATATTTCAATCTGTGTTCATTATAAAATAAATCTTCAGACAATACAACAGGCACCGTTAGATTACGGTGCCTGTAAGTGAGCGACATAGCGCCAACGTATTAAGAAAAAGTATAAAATTTGAGCAATTGTAAAGCCTCCAAGTACCATAGCCATTTCGCCGAGTATTGAGAGCTCTGCAAATTCATCCCATACTACTTGTAACGAAATAAAAGCAAAAGCGCTGTGCAACAAAGCAATTACCCATGGCAGAAAGAATTGAGGAATAAGTTGACGGTTAACGATTTTACCCAGTTCTTTCTCAGTCATCCCCATGCGCGTCAACAACTTGTACTGCTTTCGGTCCCTCTCTAAACCTGTATATAATTTAAAGTAGATAAAGCTCCCCGCTGCTAGTAAGAAGACTGCTGCTACCATAACGCCGATAAACAACAATAAGGCAAATGATGATTTAAACCATCGATAGTCGGCACCTGGGTTTTCAAAATAATAATTGACTCCATTAAAATCGGCTTTATTTGCTGCTTCATACATCGTGTCTGTTAAGCGATTCCCTATATTCATCGTCTCGGTCCAGTTTAATATATCAAACGCATAATAAGTAAAATTGGACTTATCAACTTCATATCCAACAAGTGGTTGATTGATCGCTTCATAATCGGCATCATTTACTACAATTGTATTGATATTTAATGTATGAATAGGAAAAACGACATGTGGATAAGTTGATCGAATGGATAACGGCACATCGCTTTCTATTAGCGAGGTATCAACGCTTACATTCTCCAACTCTTTTACCGAATCTAATGAAAATGGCACAAACATCCCTTCTCCTTGAGCCAATTGTATTGGTTCAAAATCAAGCGCCGTAGCGAGTCGATTAAATTCTGATTCCGACAAAATATCAACATCGTTGCCAGATGCTTCTGAAGTTTGGCGTTTTACCGTCAATTCAACTAAGTCATAGGATAGCTGTTCGCTTGCTAATTGACTGGTGAGCCGTTCGATATGTTCTGTTTCTTGCTCATTTCCATCAAAAGAAATATAAATAAGCCCTAGCGGATTAGATTCTCGGAAATCACCCGTGTAAGACATGAAAGACGCTAACGTTCCGACTGTTAAAAAAGCGATGGTTGAAACGATGGTTACGATAAAAAACATTTGCGCACTGTCTTTTAATTTTACCGATGCTTCAGCTAGTGAAACCAAGCGCGTTTTTTTCCAATATACACTCCTTTTTCGTTTACATAAACTCAATAAGAAACTCAGCGTATGGGTAAAAAACAAGTAAGTGCCGAACGTGGCGAGTGGCGGAACGATAAAAATAATGTAATACACCGTCTCATCTGAGACATTCACAGCAAATAGGTAAGCGACTGCTAAAAAAATAATTCCGGTAATCGCGAGCAATGTAGATGATTTTGTTTCTTCCTCAACTTTCCAAAAACCTTGCAACAAATCAATCACTCGCTTCGTACGGATAAATCCAACACTAACAAATGAAATGATGATAAACAAACTGGCAAACGCCACTATTGTCAGCAAAAAAGGTTCCCAAGAAACATAAAGTGGCAACGTATCCAGTTCCATAATTTCTCGTCCAACCATGAAAAAGAATTTGGAAAAAGCAAAACCAAAAACAGTGCCTGTGGCAGTAGAAACTGCTCCGATAATCAGCATTTCAAAAAAGATTAATTTGTTCAATTGTTTTTTCGTCATTCCTAAATGCATTAACACACCAAATTCTTTCGATCGAGCTTGTAAAAATGCACTCATCGAATAAAACAAGAAAAACAATGTAAAAATGTACAAAACCACTTCCGCAATCATCATTCCTCGTATGGCTAACAGCTGCAATGCGTCTTTTTCAAATAGCGGATGAAAAATAAACATTGAGCACACAAAAAACACCATAACCGAAAAAACACTAGCTAAAAAAAACGCCGCATAGTTTCGTCGGTTGCGAAAAACATTATGGTAAGCGAGTTGTCGAAACGTCATTTACGGATCCTCCCAACAACGACAGGACATTCAAAATTCGCTGGTAAAAAGTCTGTCGGCGTTCATCCCCATAGATTTCATTGAAAAATTCCCCATCTTTTATAAAGAGAACGCGATCGCAATAGCTTGCTGCAATTGGATCATGCGTGACCATAATAATGGTCGTTTCATCTTCTTTGGCTGCATGCGATAAAATTTCAAGTACATCACGGGAAGATTTAGAGTCTAAGTTCCCTGTTGGCTCATCCGCTAAAATAATTGCTGGATGGTGAATAAGCGCACGTCCAATCGCTGTCCGTTGAGCTTCTCCACCTGAAATTTCGTTCGGTTTTTTGTGAAGAAGTGATGTCAGTCCTAAACGCTCCGCAATAACCAGCACGCGTTTGGCCATTTCATCCACGGGGAAATAATCGAGGGTTAAAGGCAACACTAAGTTTTCTTCGACAGTTAACATCTGAAGTAAATTAAAGTCTTGAAAAACAAACCCCATTTCTCTTCTGCGAAACAAGGCTAACTCATTTTTGTCCAATAAATGTGGATTGACCCCATCAATCAAAATCTCGCCAGAAGTCAGTGAGTCGATAGTTGAAATCAAATTGAGCAAAGTTGTTTTCCCACTACCGGACGGCCCCATCACTGCTAGAAATTCTCCTTTTTCCACTGTGAAACTTAGCTGATTGACTGCCCGGTGCGTCACTTTTCCTTCATATACTTTTGTTACTTCATCGATTTCCACTACTGTCATCATGTTCCTCCTGTGTTACGAAATCTTGATTACAAAACAAAACAGAAACGGTTGTCCCTTCACCTTGAACGGAAGAAATCGTCAATTCATGACCTAGTTTTCCACAAACTTCTTTCGCTAAATACAAGCCCATCCCTGTTGACTCGCCAATTTTACGTCCATTTTCACCAGTAAAAAAGGCTTTTGTTACACGAGGCAAATCAGATGATGAAATCCCAATTCCCTCATCACGTATGGTCAATAATGTATTGCCATTTGAACATTCAGCCGCAATATAAACTTTTTTGTTTTGTTTGAATGTATACTTAACGGCATTTGTTAAAAATTGACCGATGATAAACTTCATCCATTTTTGATCTGTTGCTACAACGTGCTCTGCGCCAATTGATATTTCTGGATAAACGCGCTTTGAAATAAATAGGCGTTTGTTTTCTGTCGCGACTTCACTAACTAAAGCCCGCAGATTAATTTGTTCAACTTGCATGTCTTGCTCGAAAGTGTCTAGACGTGCATTCATTAACACCGTATCCAACCCTGCTTTTAAACGCTCCATTTCTTCACGAACACTATTTTTATCCAGTTCTTTTTCTTCTTGAAGCAATAAGTGCATGACCGAAATAGGCGTTTTCATTTGATGAACCCACTGATTCATAAATTGCAAATGCCGATTTTGAGCTGCATATAACGATTGCACTTCGTGTTGGTACAAGCGGTATAATTTTTGCAAATAAACTTCGTTTTGCACTTGTTCGGGCGACTTTCCTTCACGTTGTAACATATGTTCCAAGTTTTGGGGAGCCGACAAAATTCGCTGGTAATACTGATAGCGCCTTGCAAAGCGCGCCGATAAGAATGTGATTACCAACACTGTGCTTATGACAAACGAATAAATTGCCGTATCTAAGTTTCGGAAACCATCTAACCAATACAACAGCATGATAAATGCTACGAGTACTACTTGAAAAACGATAAATGCTGCATGTTCTTTCATAAATAATCGCAGCATTAAGCTTCCTCCTCATGAAGCAACAGACGGTACCCGGCACCTCTTACAGTTTCAATAGCAGATAATACACCATAGTCGGATAGCTTTTTCCGAACACGTGTCATATTAACATTTAGCGTATTTTCATCAACAAAAGCTTGATCGTCCCACAATTCCTCTAGCAGCTGTTCACGTGATACTACTTTTGGATAATGAGTTAGCAATAGTTCCAAAATCGTGCATTCCTTTTTTTGCAATGGAATGACTTCTTTTTTAATGTGCAACTCCATTCGTTCCATATATAAAACAATACGTCCTGCCCTAACAGATCGCTCTTCTTGTTTTGGAGCATATTCACCATAAGCTCTTCGCAAATGGCTTCGTATTTTTGCAAGGACGATTTCATAATGGAAAGGTTTCGTAATAAAATCATCCCCTCCATTTTCTAAAGCAAAGACTTGGTCCATTTCTCCAGAGCGAGCGGAGATGAAAATAATCGGACAAGTGGTTTGTTGTCTAAGTTGGCGGCACCAATAATAGCCATCGTAAGACGGCAAGTTAATATCGAGTAAAATCAAATGGGGATCAAATGCTTCGAACTCTTCGATGATTTGATCAAAATCTTTTGCGGTCTCTACTTCGTAATGGTATTTCCTTAAAGTCTCAGCCAACAACTCCGCAATTTTCAAATCATCTTCTACAATGAAGATTCGTTGAATAGCCACAATGATTCCCCCTTTCCTTTTTCTTTCCATTTTAACAAAAGAGCCTGCATAAATGCAGACTCTTCGGAAGTTCTTAATAAATTAATTTCAAAAATTCTTCTTTTGTAATGCCGCCTAAAAGTTTTGGAATGTCAATTTCGGCAATAGCTTCCTCTAGAGACGCACGTTCGTATTTTGAACCAGCAATTGCCTGTTCAACTTCAGCTATGTCTCCAACACCGAAAAAGTCTCCAAAAATATGAGCGTCTTGAACAATGCCTTTTTCTACTTGTAAGCGGACATCGATGCCACCGACTGGGAAGCGGTGAGAATGTTTAATATTGAATTTAGGAGACTTCCCATAATTCCAATCCCAGTTACCGTAGCGCTCGCTTGATAATTCGTGTATATTTTTCCAATCTTCTTCTGTCAGTTCGTAATGACGGACATTTTCTTCACCTTCGAAGATGGAATGTAAAACTGCATGCCGGAAATTCTCTACAGACATAGGCTCTTTTAAAAACTCAGAAATGTTCGCCACCCGACTGCGAATCGACTTAATACCTTTTGATTCAATTTTTTCTTTGCTTACTTTTAATGCAGATACGACAGCTTCGATTTCTGTATCAAACAACAAAGTTCCATGACTAAACATGCGACCTCTAGTTGAGAATTGTGCATTCCCCGATATCTTCCGACCTTCTGCCATTAAATCATTGCGTCCAGAAAGTTCCGCATTTACGCCAAGGCTCTGTAACGCTTGTACAACAGGCTCAGTGAATTTACGGAAGTTACGGAAGCTCTCCCCATCATCTACTGTAATAAAACTATAATTTAAATTGCCCAAATCATGATAAACCGCTCCTCCACCAGACAAACGACGAACTACATGAATGCCATTAGAGTCTACATAATCGGTATTGATCTCTTCAGCTGTGTTTTGGTTTTTGCCGATGATGATAGATGGTTCATTGATATAAAACAGAAGAAATGGATCTTTTTCAACATCCATTGTTTTTAACAAGTATTCTTCGATTGCTAAGTTAATTCGTGGGTCTGTGATGCCTTTATTGTCTACGAAATACATAATCTCTCTCCTTTTAACTATGTTCCTTTTTATAGTTTAACGGATTAATTAAATAAATTCACTATTTAGGGTTGACGAATCCCCCCTGTTATAATACACTGTTTTAAACACCAACAGTACTATAACAAAAGGAGATGGAAGTTATGATTGAAAACGTAGTTGAATTTTTCAAGAACTTGCCCCCGAAACAGTGCGCGTCATGTGGAGAAAAAATGGAAGAGCAGCATGAATGTTATGGTACTCAATGTGATTCCTGCAATAATTTATAAAATCAGCTAAAACTAATGATTAAACGAAGCAGCGCTTATCAAGCGCTGCTTCGTTTTTTCACGTTTGATGCCTCTAGAATTCTATAAAGAGCTCTTATTTTCTGTACCATAACAGGAAGCGGTTTTTTTGCTTTTATAAATTTAAAACAAAAAGACACCGCCAAAGCGATGTCTTTTCTTTCGTATTAATGTCCAGAATGGTCTTCCATTTTATCCATACCTTGTGCATCATCACTGTCATCAGAAACGATTGAGGCCGGATCAGGATCGCCAACGGTTATTTCTTGCTTTGGCATAACATGTAACGAACGTGCTGTCGTGTGTGCCTGCATATAATACAGACCTTCTTCTTCAAAGCTCGTTTGTGCTTCATAAATACCATTTTCCGTGTGCTCTGCTGGAATCATTACGCTATTGTTGCGGTCACCTGATTGCCATACTTCATAAACAATTTCATCTGCGTCTTCTACAGCATCATCGCCTTGCGTTACTGTAACAGACAAGACAACTTCTTCCGCTGGCTCTGCTTGAGTTTCGGTATTAAATGCTACCATCACTTCTTCTACTTGAGGACCAGTACCAGACGATTCCGCTTCTCCTGATCCGCATGCAGCTAATAAAAGTAAAGGTAATCCAAGCCATGCAAGTTTTTTCATAACTATTTCTCCTTTCATAGGAAGACTTAGTCGCTAGTCATCCTTATTAAGCTAACTCACGCAAAACTACATCAGCTAATGCATCGATAAATAATGGCTGTACGTTTGGCATTTCTGGGCGACGATAAGTTGCTCCGATGTCATCGCAAACTACTTTACATTCGTAATCATTGTCAAAGAGAACTTCCAAGTGATCTGCTACAAATCCAACTGGTGTATAAACAAAAGAGGTATAGCCTTTTTGCTCGAACAAATCACGCGTCAAATCTTGAACATCTGGGCCAATCCAAGGTTCGCCTGTTTGTCCAGCGCTTTGCCAACCGATTTCTACGTTTTTAACACTAGTCGCTTGTTGAATCATTTCAGCCGTTTCTTTTAACTGATCTGGGTATGGATCACCATTTGCAATAATCTTCTCTGGCAATGAATGGGCAGATACGATTAAGCAAGATTTCGCGCGTTCTTCTTCAGACATTTCAGCAAATGCTGCATTTACTTTTTCAGTCCAATATTGGATGAATTTCGGTTCTTTATACCAGCTTTCAACCGAAGTTAAAGAAATGCCTGCTTTTTCAGCCGCTTCTGCTGCGCGTCCATTATATGATTTTACAGAGAAAGTAGAGAAATGCGGAGCTAAGACGATTGATACCGCTTCTGTAATGCCATCTTTTTTCATTTCTTCAATGCCATCTTCTACAAATGGTTCGATATGTTTAAGGCCTAAGTACATTGTGAATTCAATGTTATCTTGAACTTCATTTAGACGATCGCATAAACCATTTGCTTGGTCTAATGTAATTTTTGCAAGTGGTGAAAGACCGCCAATCGCTTTATAACGGCTACGTAAGTCTTCTAAACTTTCTTCGCTCGGCTTACGTCCGCGACGGATATGTGTATAATAACGTTCAATATCGTCTTCTGAGTATGGCGTACCGTACGCCATCACTAATAATCCCATTTTCTTCTTCAACATAATCACCTCTACGTAAGTTTTGTTCTTATTTTAAATTGCTTTTGTGTGCAGCACTGTATTCATGAACAAATGAAGTTAAGCGTTTCAGTGTATCTGGATTAACTTCTGGGAAAACGCCATGGCCAAGGTTAAAAATATAGCCATCATTTTGCATACCCATATCTAAAATCTTTTTCGTACGTTCTTCGATAACTGACCAGTCGGCCAATAAATAAGAAGGATCCAAATTGCCTTGCAAAGTTTTTGTTAATCCCATTGAACGGGCTTCTGAAATCGGCAAGCGCCAATCTAGACCCACTACATCTACTGGCAGTTCATGCCATTCTTTTGCTAAATGACTTGCGCCTACTCCAAAGATTGTCAATGGTACATTTTCTGTACGCAATTCAGCAAAAATACGATCCATTACCGGTTTGATGAAAATACGGTAATCTTCAACGTTTAATGCGCCAACCCATGAATCGAAAATTTGGATTGCTTTTGCGCCTGCTTTAATTTGAGCTTTTACATAAGGAATGATTGTATCAGCTAATTTGTCCATTAATGCAAACCACATCGCTGGTTCTGAAACCATCATCGCTTTTGTTTTGTTGTAACTCTTAGAAGGTCCGCCTTCAATCATATAGCTGGCTAACGTGAAAGGCGCACCAGAAAACCCGATCAATGGGACATTTAATTGCTCTTGCGTTAACAAACGAATTGTATCGAGAACAAAATCTACATCTTGCTCAGGATTGATTTCCCCTAAACGTTCGATATCCGCCATCGTGCGAATTGGGTTATCGATAACAGGGCCAATTCCAGATTTGATTTTTACATCAACACCAATTGCAGGCAATGGCGTCACAATGTCTTTGTAAAGAATTGCTGCATCGTTATTGTATTGATCTACTGGAAGTTTAGTTACGTAGGCGCATAGCTCTGGCTGGTGCGTAATTTCTTCTAACGAATATTTTTCTTTTATTTTGCGGTATTCAGGTTGCGAACGTCCAGCTTGTCTCATATACCAAACGGGTACGTGATCTGTTTTTTCTCCACGGGCTGCGCGAAGATAAGTATCATTAAATGTCATGAATGTTTCATCCCTTCGATGTGCTACTCTACTTTTGTCTACCTATATCCGTCTATACTATAGACGTTCCGTACTATATTGTATAGATTTCGAACGCATTTGTCATAAATTTGACGCTTCTCTTTTCACTTGTTCGACAAACCTGTTTCATGTAGATTTCATTAGGGAAGTATATAATAGTATATATATATTTTTAGGAGGGGTTTTGATGAATTTTTACATGACAACGGGAACATATGATTATATGAAGAAAATGCGTGATAACCACCCAGAGGAAAATATGGTAGTGATGCAAGGGGAAGGAACGACCTTGGTGATTCATGAAACAAAAGGCAAAACGATTTTCCAAACACCTCGACGCTATGAGGTAGTGGATGGGACAGGAGAGTTCAAAGAAAAAGGATATTTTGTTTTAAATAATATTCCAGTTTCTGATGAAGGCCGTCCTGTTTTTGAACATCGTTTTAAAAATAGAGCAGGTACTGTTGAAAATGAACCGGGCTATATTGCTTTTCGTGTCCTGAGACCACTTGATTCAGATACGTATATTGTTTTGACTGAATGGGAATCTCCAGCTTTTTATGAAAAGTGGAAAGAATCTCAAGCATTTGCTAAAGCTCATTCTGCGAAGCCAGAAGCTGACACGAGTGCACAGCGTCCAAATATTTTCTCTGGTGTATCTTACGTCAGCACTTACCGAGCTAAACCAGAAGAAGAATGATCACCTCACCCCATATACTCATGGGGTGTTGATAAGTTAAGGAGGAAAATCATTTGGTCTTTGTTATTTTCATACTAGCAGCTGCACTTACTGTGTTTGCATCCATTAAGCTTTCCCAATACGCCGATGTCATCAGTTCAAAAACAGCAATGGGTGGCATGATGGTTGGTACACTCTTATTGGCAGGTGCAACTTCACTTCCTGAAGTATCAACTAGTTTTTCAGCAGCAGCCATTGGCAATGCAGATATTGCTGTTGGTAACATGATTGGTTCGAATTTGTTCAACCTGTTTATCCTTGCTGGATTCGATTTTCTTCTTCGAAGACGTCAAATTTTAAATCGGGCTTCACGCAACAATATTTATACAGCTCTTCTTGGGATTTTGTTGACGGTTTTGGTTGTTATGGCTCTTTTACTCCGCCTAGATACGCAAATCTTTGGCGTTGGACTGGACGCGTTGTTAATCGCCGTTACCTATATTATTGGGATGGTGGTTATAAACAAACTCCCTTCACTAGATCCTGAAGCAGAAGCCATTGTCGAATCAGAAGAAGAACCCGACAACCCAAGTGCTTCATTATCACCTAAAGCCGCAATTGTTCGTTTCATCATCGCTGCTTTAGTTATTCTAGCAGCCGGTACAGCTTTGTCGATTACAGGAGACCAAATTGCGATTATTACTGGCATTGGATCAAGCTTTATCGGCAGTTTCTTGATTGCCGCTGCAACTTCCCTGCCAGAAGCTATTTCCGTTTTTATCGCATTGCGATTAAACAATGTCAATATGGCTGTCGGCGCAATTCTCGGAAGCAATATTTTCAATATGATTATTCTGGCCTTGTCTGATCCTGTATATACTGCAGGACCTATCATGCTAGATGTTTCCGGTGCGAACATGATTATCGCCGTTGGGGTACTCATTATGTCATTATTGGCCTTGTTTTCACTTTACCGAAAACAAAGTGCATCTACATGGTCTTATGCAATCCCATCAGTGATTATTCTCATTGTGTACTTTGCAGCTTCTTATTTAAACTTTACTTACTAATACTTAAAAGACACAGTTGTGCTGAAATTCAGCACTACTGTGTCTTTTTTATTGTTACATAAAGCCAATTGCGTTATTTATCAATACCCACTCTTCCGCATATTCTAAATTTTTTGTGATATGCTTAAATAAAAAAAAGGAGTTTTACATATGCTTACGAAATTATATGCCGCTTTAGATGCTGCTTATCCAGAAATGGTTGAAATTCGTCGCCACTTACATATGCATCCTGAACCCTCTTTTCATGAAACTGAAACCGCTCGCTATATTCTTTCTTATTACAAAAATTTAGGCGTTGATGTTAAAGACAGTGTTGGTGGAAACGGTGTTGTGGCTACGATCACAGGAGCAAAACCTGGAAAAACAGTTGCATTGCGCGCCGATTTTGATGCTTTGCCAATCCAAGATCAAAAAGCAAATGTCTCTTACCGCTCCACAGTTGATGGTGTCATGCACGCTTGTGGTCACGATGGCCACACAGCTACTCTTTTAGTACTTGGGAAAACGCTTTTTGACATGCGCGATGAATTAGAAGGAACTTATGTATTGATCCATCAACATGCCGAAGAACTTGTGCCAGGTGGTGCAAAATCGATGATTAGAGCAGGAGTTTTAGATGGAGTTGATGCCATTTTCGGTACTCATCTTTGGTCTATGACGCCATTTGGTCGAATTGATACGCGTGTCGGACCGCTTATGGCGGCCGCTGATAGCTTTACATTAAAAGTACAGGGCCGCGGTGGTCACGGTGCAAGTCCCCATGAAACGATTGATGCGGTCGTAATTGGTTCGCAAATTGTCTCTAATCTTCAAACTTTAGTTTCTAGACGAGTAGACCCATTAGAATCTGCTGTGTTGTCTATTGGTTCGTTTGTGGCACAAAACCCATTCAATATTATTGCGGACCAAGCTGTGTTATCGGGAACTGTTCGTACATTTAAAGAAGATGTTCGAAGTTTAATGGAAACCGAAATGGAACGTGTGATTAGTGGAACTAGTTTAGCTAATAACAGTGAATATGAATTTAATTACAAGCGGGGCTATTCTGCTGTTATTAATCATGAAAATGAAACTTTGTTCGTACAAGACATTGCAGCTGACGTGCCTGGAGTTACAGAAGTATATGATTGCCCACCTCAAATGGGTGGCGAAGATTTTGCTTATTACCTCGAGGAAATTCCTGGTTCTTTCTTCTTCACTGGTGCAATGCCTGACGGAGACGTGTACCCGCACCATCACCCAAAATTCGATTTTAAAGAAGAAGCAATGCTGATTGCCGCAAAAACATTAGGTTCAGCTGCCATTCATTTTAATAAAGAATAAAAACAAAGCCCAACATCTTTTTTAGATGGTGGGCTTTGTTTATTTCTTTTTGTTTTTTAAAACAGTAACTGTAACAAGAGAAACGGTTAAAATAACGACAAATGTCAGCAATGCTGTAACAGGTTCGCCGAGTGCGATTAGAACTCCCGCTGCGGCCAAACTTTGGAGAGATTGCAACCCAATGACTAATTTCCAAACCGCTCCTTGCCTGCTGAATTGTGTCAACGGAAATAAGTTATCCATTCGGAAATGCTGCGTATGAGTCAGCCCTTGCCAAATTTGAATCGCTGTTGCAAAAGCTAAAGCGCCTGCAAACAAGGCAACTCCAATTTGGAAAGGAATAAACCAAGCACCTATCATAATAATCGCAGTTAACCTTACCCATAAATAAAACAATTCATCCGAACGAATAAAAGTTCTGCACACAAGATACAGATGAGCATTTTTCGGACCGGTTTTGATCCATCCATACACCCAATTCAACCAAGTTCTCGCTTTTATTTTGCCTTTTAAATGAGGTACATCGGTAAAATAATTAGCAAATTGATAAAAACGCAACATGCGATTTTCTTCCAAGCCGATAAAATGTTCATAAGCAAACGGCTTCCCTACTGCTTTACGCGCAATCCATTTGCCGTAAAAAATGATGATAAACAAAATAATCACTGCAACTACTAATAAGTTTTCTATATAAAAGTAAACAAACAATCCAACTAATAGAAAACGTACAAGCCGATCAAGCCAAACTTGCTCTCCTGCACCTTGCTTCCGAAAAGCAAATTCCGTTTGAACGTTCCACCATTTGATCAACAACAGCAAAATTGGAAAACCGATTAAAAACGATGACGACAAACCATATATCGCATTCACCATTGGCAACGAAACAATAAAAACAATCACGGGTAAATACAATTGGGACAAAAACGACCATCTTAAAGCCGGTTTTAAAAAGTCATCTAATTTGCTTTCCAATGGTAAAAAATACACCATGTCCGCTTCTTTTAATAAAGTAGATGGCGGACTGAGCGCCAATAATAAGCCGAAAATTACAGCAAGCAATAACGCTCCCGGAAATTCCGGTGGGACGTCTTGGATCCATTCACTATATGCAAATCCCGCTGCTCCTAAAGCAAATAGCATTACAACGGCAATATGCCCTGTCACAATGTATTTCAAATAATTTTGAACTTCAATGGTGTACTTATGAAGTCTTTTTGACCAAATATCATGCAAATTCTTCATTAAGCTCATCCTCGGTCATCGCAATATACAAATCATCCAGTGAAGCGTCAGGCATCTGGAACGCATCTCGTAAATCTGCCATCGTTCCACTTGCTCGAACACGCCCATTGTGAAGCAAAATGATTCGGTCGCAATAGCGTTCAGCTGTCGATAAAATATGTGTCGACATTAATACAGAAGCGCCTTTTTTCTTTTGTTGTTCCATTTGATCCAACAAAGATTTAATGCCTAGTGGATCGAGTCCAACAAAAGGTTCGTCGATAATGTATAGTGCTGGGTTTACTAAAAATGCACTCATAATCATTACCTTTTGACGCATTCCTTTTGAAAAATGCGATGGAAACCATTTCAAACGTTTTTCCATCCGAAATTCCTTTAACAATTCTGCAGAACGTTTTTCAAACTGTGCTGGATCTATATTATAAGCCATCGCAGTTAGTTCAAGATGTTCTCGCAATGTCAGTTCTTCGTATAATACCGGTGTTTCAGGAATATAAGAGAACGATGACCGATAACGATCCATATCCTCTTCAAACGTTTTTCCATTCAAGCGGATTTGCCCCGATTTTGGTTGCATCATTCCAATAATGTGTTTAATTGTAGTGCTTTTGCCAGCACCGTTCAAACCAATTAATCCTACAAGTTCGCCTTTTCCAATCGAAAATGTCACTTCTTGCAAAACAGGTTTTCGTGTATATCCACCTGTTAATGCATCCACTTCCAAAACAGCCATCCACTACACCTCTTTCTTTCTATTAAACTATTGTATCAAAACTAGCTAACGAATTCTTTTTTGATATGGCAAATATGGTAAAATGAGAAAAATGGAAAGGATGATACGAATGACAAATTGTATTTTCTGCAAAATCATTGCAGGTGAAATTCCTAGCGTAAAAATTTATGAAGATGAACATGTATTCGCCTTTATGGATATTATGCCTTTATCAAAAGGACATACCTTACTCATCCCTAAAACACATCGTGAATTTGTTTATGACATGACACCAGAAGAAGCGGGCAATTTATTTGCTGTCGCACCTAAAATTGCGAAAGCAATCAATGAAACTTTCCAACCCGAAGGCATGAACTTACTGAATAATAATGGTGCGAAAGCAGGACAAAGTGTATTTCATTTCCACTTACACTTTATCCCCCGCTATGGCCAAACAGACGGCTTCGGCGCAAAGTGGGTAACAAAAGAAAAAGAATTTACTACAGAGCGCATTCAAGAACTGGCGGAAAGTGTAAAAACTAAGCTGAACGCAGATACTTGATTTTCTCAAGTAGACAAGATAGAATCAATATAAGTTTTTCGCCGGCGGTCACGAGGACACGACCGGGAAAAAGAAAATAGCGTAGAGCTGAGGAGAGATGAGAAATGAATACAAAGAATCTAGTTTTAATGGCGCTACTGGTTAGCGTCGGAGCCACATTGTACGTAGTAATTCCAGGCATCAACGGCGGGATGAAACCTGACTTTATGTTAACCATGATGTTTGTCGGTATTCTGTTATTTCCAAATGTAAAAAATGTCTTTTTGTTAGCAGTAACAACGGGCGTATTATCCGGACTGTTTTCGACGTTTCCAGGCGGATTTTTCCCGAATATCATCGATAAATTTATCACGGCTTTCGTATTCCTTGCTTTAGTGATGATCTTGAAGAAATTTGTCACTAAACTGCCTGTCACAATTAGTCTTGTGGCAATTGGAACTTTATTATCCGGAACAATCTTCCTTTCTGCAGCAATCTTTGTAATTGGCGCTAATATTCCTTTTACATTATTGCTAGTTACTGTAGTTTTACCTGCGGTATTGTTAAATGGAGTTGCTTTCGCTTTAATTTATCCAATTGTGATTACATTGGTCAAGCGTTCAAAATTCGAAACAGCTGTTTCACAAGCTGCATAAGACAAATGCTCTCCTCTGTTTTAACAGGGAGAGCATTTTTTTGTTGAATAGCCATTCATTAATATGTTTCAATTAGGTATAATAGAGGGAAAGAAGTACATAAGAAGAAAGGGGCGTTTCACATATGAAAGCATCAAGGTTTTTCTTAGGACTTACAACTGGGTTAGCAGCTGGAGCTGCAGCGGCATTATTTTCTGCTCCACAATCAGGACAGGATTTTCGCTCTAGTGTGAAATCAGCATCATCTGAATGGAAAGACTATTTAACTGAACTAAAAGAAAAAGTAAATAGCTTGAAAGAATCCATCAACCATTTATCTGAAGAGGCTAAGTCGCAATTGCCTGAAGCTGTTGAAGGATTAAAGGCTTCATTGGAAACTTGGACTGAAAGCACTGCTCCTGCAAAGGAACATCTTCAACTTGAAATCATGGCAATTCAAAATGCCATCGAAGAATTGCAAAACACTATTAGTAAAGACAAAAAAGCTAAACCCGATAATAAACCAAAATCAGAAAAAGTTGACGATGATACAGAAAGTGCATAAAATAGCGACCTTCGGGTGGCTTTTTTTTACCTTTATTTTCGCAATAAAGCTCCGTACCAAGGATTTTCAGCATTTAAACGACCATTTTCTTTTTTCTTTTCTGTTATATCTCTTTGTTGTAAATTATTTTACTATTCTTACTTTAATTACGTTTGCTTTACTGCTATAATAAAGAAAAGATTTTGGAGGAAAGTTGGTGCCTGTGTGAACGAGAAAGAATATTCGATGAAAGAAGCCATGTTGTTTAGTCAACGCATTGGTCAATTATCAAAAGCATTATGGAAAGCGGTAGAAAAAGATTGGCAAATGTGGATAAAACCTTATGACTTGAATATTAATGAGCACCACATTCTTTGGATCTCCTATCATCTAAAAGGAGCTTCTATTTCAGATGTGGCAAAATTTGGTGTAATGCACGTTTCAACAGCTTTTAACTTCTCTAAAAAATTAGAAGAACGTGAACTGCTATCTTTTTCAAAACGGGATACAGACAAAAGAAATACTTATGTACAGTTAACAGAAAAAGGCGAAACCTTAATGCAAGAAATGATTGAGAACTATCATGAAACGCCACATTCTGTCATTGATGGCTCTCTTCCTTTACGCGAGCTATATGGTAAGTTCCCAGAATTTATGGATATTATGGCTGTTATTCGCAATATCTATGGAGATGATTTCATGGAAATTTTCGAAGCTTCTTTCAAAAATATTGAGAATAAATTCAATGAAGAAAATCATGTAATTACCCATCAAAAAAACCAGCAATAATAAGTACTTTTTTTAAAAAATTTTATGGTTGCATTTCCTTATAAATCATTGTATTGTATGTAGCGAATCAAAAATGAATTTAGTAATAGGGGATGCAAACATGCACTGCTGGAAAACAATTAACTTAAAAAAACAATACGGATTTGACCGGCTTTTCATGATTTCGGCACTTTTCGGAATCGCTGTATTTATGACTGCCTATATCGGGCTTACAATCATATATGCCACTCCCTTATCCGATCAGTATTTTCTCTTTTTTATAATGGCATTGCTTGGCATTTATCCACTTCATAAGCTTTTGCATTTTTTACCGTTAATCGGATGTCATAAATCCTTAAAATTTATTATTCGTAAACAAATGAAGGTTTGTCCTGCTATCTCACTTCATATTAACGAACCCGTTCCAAAAATTCGGTTTCTGTTATCACTGGCTACTCCTTTCCTCGTATTAAATACGGTTTTGGTGACGCTAAGTGTACTGTATCCGGCTTTTACACACTATTTTGCTATGCTTTTGGCCTATCATTGTGCACTATGTTTAACAGATATCATCTATCTTCGTAACTTAGCGCGCTCACCTAAATACGCGTTAATAGAAGAAACAGATACGGGCTTTGAAATTCTAGTGCCGCCGGTGATGAGCTGATATCTGCTTTTTCTTCTCTTTTTTGTTATACTAGGAAGGAAAGTTAGAGGGGAGGAAATTCATGATTATCGCATTTATCGTTATGTTCTCCGTGTTTTATCTTTTCCAGATCAACCGGATGACATTGGCATTAGTCACTTCACGGGAAATCCCGGAAGAAAATCATCAAAAAATATTTCGGACAATTAATATATTGATTACAATACTACTGGTATCGTTGTATGTAGGCGTAGAATTTACACCTTAAATCACTTGCCTTCTGGCAAGTGTATTTTTTTAGGAACTTTGCAAACTGTAATACATTTATAGTATAGTAATTACTGGAAATACATAGAAAGTTGGGAGCGAATTCAATGAAAAAGTCTTTTTTAACCTTTACGTTAGCAGCCTCGGTATTAGCTTTATCTGCTTGTAGTGACAGCGGAGATGGAGAAGCTATCGTAACTTCCGATGTTGGCGATATTACAAAGAATGATCTTTACGAAGAAATGAAAACATCAATTGGTGAACAAGCAATTCAGATTTTACTAATTGAAAAAGTACTTGCTGACAAATACGAAGTCACTGACAAAGAAGTAGACGCTGAATACGACAGCAATAAAGAAGAACTTGGTGAAAGTTTTGATGAGTTTCTTGCTCAAAACAACCAAACAGAAGAAAGCTATAAGAAAGTAATTCGTTTGAACTTGTTGCAAGAAAAAGCATTGACTGAAGGCGTAGAAGTAACGGACGAAGAAATACAAGATTACTACGACCGTCAAGGTACGGAGTTAAATGCTCGTCACATTCTTGTTGCTGATGAAGAAACTGCGAACTCGCTTAAAAAACAATTAGATGAAGGCGCAGATTTCGCAAAATTAGCTGAAGAAAATTCAACAGATACTGGTTCTGGTGCAAACGGTGGTAATCTTGATTGGTTCGGACCAGGCGCAATGGTTCCTGAATTTGAAGAAGCTGCTTATGGACTTGAAGTTGATGAAATTAGTGAGCCTGTAGCATCTGAATACGGCTTCCATATCATCCAAGTTCTTGAGAAACGTCAAATTGAAGACCAACCGGCTCTAGAAGATCAAAAAGAAGAGCTACGTACAGAATTAGCCCTTTCTAAAGCAGATCAGACGACTTTGCTTCCAAAAGTTGCTGAGCTTATGAAAGAAGCCAATGTTAAAATCAAAGACGAAGACCTTGAAGGTGCGTTGGATGATATTTTAAATCCAGAAATACCTGAAGCTCCAGCTGAATAACAAATAAAACCGCTTCAACAGTTAGTTTTCTAACTTGTTGAAGCGGTTTTTTCGTTACGTGTTTATTAAATTTTCGGTTTGTAAAATGAACGATTGTCTAACGCGAAAACACGCTCTGAAAACTCGCCTTCTTTTGTCTTGCCGAGTACACGATCCAACATCATCATTTTTGCATCGATGTTATCGATATAATGCAGCATTTCAGCTTCTTTCAGCATTGGTTTTTTCGGGCTGCCCCACTCTTCTTTGCCATGGTGTGACAGGATAATATGCTGTAAGAGCATGACTTCTTCCCCTTCAATCTCTAGCTCTTCTGCAGCTTTTGCAACTTCGGTTACCATGATTGAAATATGACCGATTAAATTGCCCTCTACTGTATAAGTAGTCGCGATTGGTCCTGATAGCTCGATGACTTTACCAATATCGTGTAGGATGATTCCTGCAAATAATAAATCTTTGTTAAGACCAGGGTAAATCTCTGTTAAAGACTTGCCGAGTTTTAGCATCGATACAACATGATCTGCTAAACCTGATACGTAATCATGATGATTACGTGTTGCTGCTGGGTAGGTTAAAAATTGTTGCTGGTATTTTTTAAGCATAAAACGTGTGATTCGTTGGATTTGAGGGTTTTCCATTTCAAACAAATACTTCATCACTTCTTCAAGCAATTCATCTGCTGATTTCTCAGAAGAAGGCATTAAATCAGAGATTGATTGGTTTTCTTCTGGTTTTGCTGGGCGAATGCTTTTAATGCGTAATTGGTTTTTCCCACGATAATTATGGATTTCTCCACCGACGCGGACAATTACTTCAGCTGCGAACATTTTTTCCTGCTCATCTTTTGTATCCCATAATTTCGCTTCAATATCTCCGCTTTTATCTTGTAATACGAGCGAGATAAATGGGTTTCCAGTAGTCGTGACCCCTTTAACTGATTGCTTGATCAGTAAGAATACATCGACTGTTTCTCCGACTGCGTACTGTGTAATTCCTTTGGTCATGAATGAACGCTCCTTTCGGTATTGGCCAAATGAATGATTTGTGCAGTTGGCCAAGCCTGTTGCATATCTTCGTGGCATGTAAAATAAATAAATTGATGCTCTTCTTGCAACTCTTTAACTAAGTTTATCATTTGCTGCAATCGACTGCGATCAAAATGGACAAAAGCATCATCCATAATAATTGGAAACGGATGACTTTCTTTCATTGAAACGGCCAATGACAGCCTTAATGCCAAATAAGCTTGTTCTTTTGTTGCTTGACTTAGCTCCGATATCGGGAAATAAGTATCGTCTTGACGTTTAGCTTCAAAAAAGCCTGTTTGATTCATATTCAGTTCGTAGTACGCCCCATTGGTTAGTTTTCTAAAGTAACGCTGGGCATTGGTCAATACAGCCGGAAGCTTTTTCTCTTTTAGTTCATTCATGGTTTGGTTGATCGCTTCGACTATTGCTTTGTTAACGGACCATTGTTTCGCTAAATCAACAAAAGTTGCTTTTGTTTCTTCAAATTGCTGGAGCTTTTCTTCATATGAAGTATCTGACACTAGAGTTTGGGTCAGTTGATATTTGTCCGCTTGCTCTTTCAACAACTCGTTCCGCTCTACTTTTAACTGGTTTAAACCTGCCTGAATTTGTTCGATTGCTCGTTGTGCATCTTCAAGCTCCCAGTTTGGTGGCCCTTCTACGTTGCCTATCGATTGTAATTGCGCTTGGGTCAATTGGAGTGCTCGCTCCAGTTCCTGTTTTTTCTCCCACTGATCGGCTAATCGGTAAAAATCAAATACTTCTTCCGCATGAGCATATGTTAATAAGGTCTGTTGTTCTTTTTCAAGCTGTTTCTGGAGTGCTCGTAATTGATCGTACTTTTCTTGCAAACTGCTTTGTTCACTTTTAACTTTATTCCAGTGTTCTTGCTTTTGTTTTCGTACCGATAATTCTGATCGCAATGAAGCCATCAGTCCTTCGGTTGCTATGTCTTTACCACATGCTCTTTGTGCTTTGTCTAACCATTCTTTTTGCTGGGCTTTTAGTTGCTCAATCTCGTCCTTAATGCGCAATAGGCGTGAAGAAGAAGCATGAACTTTCCTTAACTTTTCAAAAAGCTCCATTGCCATTGTGCGCCGAACAGTTGAACTCAAACCAATCTCAAGTAACAATTGCCGATAAGCTTTTTCAGCTTCAGAATTTGATTTGATAGAAGAGTAATTGGCTACATTCTTCTTGCTCTTCTCAACATTGTTCATCAATGCATCCAGTTGCAAGTCAAACTCTGCCACTTTTTTCGCAATTGTTTCGTATTCCTGTTCTTTACCATTGTATTTTTCGAGTAGTTCAGCATAATTTGCTGGCAACTCGTCAGATTTTGCCGTTTTTACAAAAAGCCATAGACCCGCACCCATCGTTGCTAGGCCAATCACGATTAGTAAAATGGTGGACTGAAAAAAGCCATAAGCGGCAACTAGTAACCCGACGCCTATTAACGCAAATTTAACCAGTTGGTCTTGAGCTGTGTTGCCTTTTTGAAAGTTTGAGGCAGCTCTAGCTTCTGCTAACTGGGATGAAATTTGCGGCCACTGTTCTGCAGCTAGTCGTTCTTTTTCCGTTGGTTCTTGTGCTAAAAACTTTGCTAAATCTTGTTCTGCGCGTGCTAAGTTATTTTTTTCTTCTTGCAAGTATCGTTGAGTAAAACGCTGATTTTCTTCTTCTAAATCCAACTCTTTTAACCGCTCTGCTAGCTGCTCCTCTTGGTTTAAAGAAACATCCACAATCATCGCTTGTTGTTCAGTAAGTCCGAGAAGAGCTAATAGTTCGTCTCGTTCTTCCGTTAACTCGATTGCCTCGTTTTGCTTTTGCGCCAATTGAACGTTTAATTGATGCCAATCAGATTCACGGTTTAACAAATTCTCAATAAACTCCATGGAATCTGCTTTGTCGGGATTGGTTAAGCGATTGAGGTGATTGTTTAGGTGCTCTATCTCTGCCTTAGTTTGTGTCAACTGATCTACTAAACGGTCCATTTGTCTTCTGCCTTCAGCAGGAAACTGCTCCATCTCCAATTTATCTAGCTGACTGGTCAATTTCAATTTGTTCGCAAATAATGGTGCTGCTTGTTGCCATTTTCTAATTTCTTTAAGTTCTTGATCTTTTGTCATCTCTTCATCTTCAATCGCTTGTAGGCGTTGTTCAATAAGCTGTAATCGTTCAATGGAAGGGCTGTAAAGTTCAGCTCGCTGTCGGTAGTCTTTTAACTCCTTTTCCATTTCACGTAATTCTTCAGCTAATGCATTTACTAACGGCTTTCGGCCACTTTTTTTAAACAGTTCACTCATTTGTTTTTCTAGCTGGCTTTCTAAATGCGTTAAAGCATCAATGCCTGTCGTACCAGAAGCAAGTAGCGTGCGACTAAGTTCGGCTTCACTTAGTTGATCAAGTCCTTGTAATTCATGAACCGAAAACGAAAAAATCGCTTCAAAAGAAGCGCGATCGTAATTTCGCAACACTTGCTTCAAGTCAGCTTCTCCACCTCGTCGTCCATCTTCAAAAGTTACCGTAACATCTCCAGCCGATTTCCCTTTAATGCGTTCAATGATTAGCTTACCGTACTGAGGATCTGTTAAGTAAAGCTGACCTCCATATTTCCCACCGTTTTTCGGCTCATAACGAAGTTGTGTTTGGTTACGTGCTGGAAATCCGAAAAGAACTTGAATGATAAATTGCTGAATCGTCGTTTTCCCAGCTTCATTTGGTCCATCAAACAAAATCATTTGTTCTCCTAATACGATGGTTCGGTTTTCATGCTTGCCAAAACCATAAATCACTAATTTTTCGATTTTCATGTCATCTCTCCTGCCTGCATCGTGCGCCGAATTTTTTGGGCAGCTGCTAGTTGAAGTTCTTTACTAGTTTGTTCATCTACTGCCTCTAAAAAACGACTGCTTTTCGGATGTCGATACAAGTCCTGTAACACCACTTTCCAGTCATCTAGTTCCCAACTTGCCATTGTGTCGATTAACGTGGCACCAATTGGAGAAAGCTCAGCATCTTGCTGGGTTTGTTGCAAATGAATTTGTTGTATCCAAACAAAAGAGTCTAATCCTTCTACTGATTCACGGAGCATTTCTAATAATTCACTTTCTGGAATGTCAGCGAGTAACCCAAAACTGTCTTGATCTAAATCTGTAAACACCAATTCAATAACGGCTGTTCCCACTTCTTCACTAAAAAGACTTAGTTGTTTTTGACAAGCATCAATCAATTCATTCATGTGAACCATGCCTTTTCCTGAGATCGCAACTTGATCGAATTGAACAACAGCGCTTGGAATAAACTCTAATTGAGTCGCTGCTTTTGATAAGGTCACTTCGTAAAAGCCTTTTTTACCCGATTCTTTCCTATGGCGACCTTGAATATTTCCTGGATACACCATTGCAGGTTCAAGATAGAGCTCTTGGCGCTTGTGGATATGCCCTAATGCCCAATAATCATATTGCTTACTAAGCAGCTGTTCTTTTTTAAACGGAGCATACACAGCATGTGTAGCATCTCCTTCAAGACTTCCGTGAAGAAGACCAATATGATAACTGTTTAAGTTTTGTGCAATTGGATAATGTTCAACCATAGATTCGTTTACATGTCGCTTACCATAGCTAAAACCTGTAAAAATAACAGGACCAGCAGCTGTATGTAGCGTGAACTGAGAAACCGCTTTATCAAAAACATGCACATTTTTCGGAAGTTCAAAGCGCGTCCAATTCCCACTCAAGTGATCGTGGTTACCAAAACACATAACAACGGGAATATTTTGCTCCGCGAGTTGCTGCATTCCTTTTTGAAAACGAGCTTGTGCCCGAATATTACGATCTTCTCCATCATAAATATCGCCTACAATACACACAAAGTCTGGTGTAGTTTTTAGTGCATATTGAATCAGTCGATCAAAAGCCGCTAATGTACTATCTTTCAACTGATTCCACTGTTCTTTTTGCAAGTCCTTCATGCCGATAAAAGGGCTACCTAAATGCAAATCTGCTGTGTGGATAAATCGAATCGACTCCATAAATAATCCCCTTTTAACTACCGAATATTTGTTCTTATTTTAACATGACCGAGTTATTTAAAAAACTGTTTGCAGAAAGTTTCCCGCAAACAGCCGAATAGCTCAATCCACTATTTTATTTTTTATTGCCTAAATGAATGGCTTTTCGAATATCTTTTAGCGATTGTGAAGAACCATACATTAAAACGCCTCCCCGGTAAACGCGTGCACCAAACCAACCAAGAATACCAATGGTTAACAACATGATTCCAATTGATAACAACGGCTCCCATATTGGCAAGTCGAGCATACCAACGCGTAAAAACATAACTAGCGGGGCAAAAAACGGAATGTAGGATGAGATGGTGACATAACTAGCTTCTGGCACTGAAATACCTGAAAATGCAATTAACGATCCGATAATAATTAAAATCATCATAGGCAACATGAGCTGCTGTACATCTTCTGTTCGACTAACCAACGATCCAAGCAATGCGGCAAGTACCGCATAAAGAAAATACCCGAGTAGGAAAAAGAGTATTGCAAACAAGAATGTACTGATTTTCACTTCTGAAAAGCCCATGACGCTAAATACCCCTTCAGTCAAATCTGTACCGGCTGATTGGATGGCAAAATAACCCGCCATCCCGAAAATCCCCATTTGCAAAATACCAAGACTGCCGATGCCTGCAATTTTGGCAAACATGTGCTTAACAGGTGACACACTCGAGATTAAAATTTCCATAACACGCGATGATTTTTCTGTTGCGACTTCCATGGCAATCATATTTGGGTAATAAATAACGGCGACATAAATCAACATAATCAATACATAAACAAGCCCTCTAGCCTGACTCAGTTCTTCTTGTGATTTAGAAGATTCAGAGACCGCTTGGCGTTCAAATTCAACAGGCATAAACAATTGACCCACTTGGTTATCGTCTAAGCCGAGTGATTCAGCAGTCATAGCAGTATGTATTGCTTGGACTGCATTTTCAATTTCAGCCCCTCCGCCCATTTCATTGGCAGACTCGGAAACGTAACGTGCTGTCAATTGCCCATCTAGCATTAACACCAAGTAATCATCAATGGTGCCTTCTGTAATACTTTCTTGCAATTCTGCTTCGGTTAAGGGAGTGGGTACAGCTTCGATTTCACTATTCATCAATGCCAATTGCGCTTGTAAATTTTCCAGCAAAACTGGAGTTTCACTTACGACATGCAAAGTGTTTTCTTCATTTTCGTCGCCATCGAAAATAGCGATGATGTTCGATATATTCGCTAACAAGAAAAAGGCCGCAACAACGACACCCGTCGTTATAAGAAAGGATTTTGTTCTAGCTTTAGTTATAAATGCTTGTTTGAAAATAATCCAAAAACTATGCATGTTATTTCCCCACCTTTGCGATGAAAATTTCTTCTAACGAAGGTTCTTCTACTGCAAAATGGCGAAGTGTACCGAGTTTCATCGCTTCAGTCAATAATACTTGCGCAACCTGTTCATCGGTAATTTGAAACAGAGCTCCATCTTTCGTTTTTGTAAAGTTGTCGACTCCAGCTATTTTACATAAATGACTAAGATCCGCATCCATATTTAATCGAACATTTTGTTTGCCAAATGAACGTTTTACTTTTTTTATCGATCCACCAACCACTATTTTCCCACGATCTAAAATGCTCATGTCATCACATAATTCTTCGACATGGTCCATACGATGGCTAGAAAAAACAATGGTGGCTCCTTGCTTTTGAAAGTCCAATATCGCTTTTTTCAACATTTCGACGTTGACTGGATCTAACCCTGAAAACGGTTCATCCAATATTAATAAGGATGGTTTGTGTAGGAGTGATGCGATCAATTGGATTTTTTGCTGATTGCCTTTTGACAATTCCTCTACTTTTTTCTGTCCATAATGCGGTACCTCAAAACGCTCTAACCAAGCAGCAGCTTCACGTTTCGCATCTCCTTTAGACATTTTGCGCAGTTGCGCTAAATAAACTAGTTGCTCTTCTACTTTCATTTTGGGATAAAGTCCACGTTCTTCTGGTAAATATCCTATTTCTGGACTACTCGCATATGTAATGGGGTTTCCTTTCCAACGGACAGACCCTTGGGTCGGATCCAATAACCCTAAAATCATTCGGAATGTTGTCGTTTTCCCAGCTCCGTTCGCTCCAAGAAATCCGTGCATTCCGCCTTGTTCTATCGACAGCGAAAGATTGTCCACTGCTGTGAAATCTCCAAACTTTTTTGTAACATTTTCAACCTGCAAAGTCATTTCTGTTCGCTCCTTTCTTTCTATTTACTACGAAACAACTGCCAAAATGTTTCAATAATTACAGGACTTTTTAAACGAAACCCTTTATACTTGAAATGAATATACATTCAGAAAGGATTGATTTGAATTGAGAACTTACAAACTGACTGTATTCGAAAAAACAGGCAAACAACTATTAGACGAAACATTTACTGCTGAAACCGATGAAGAAGCACGCGGTAAAGGACAGGCGATGCTAGAAGAAAAAGAGATGATTACTCTCACTCACCGCTTAGCATCACCTGCTGGCAAACTTCTTCTTTTTCATTCATAAACATGTAAAAAGCATGGCGGAATTTTTCCGCCATGCTTTTTAATGACCTTTAAACTCAGGTTTTCTTTTTTCCACAAAAGCTTGAATGCCTTCTAAATGGTCTGCTGACTTACGCATTGCTGACTGTGCAGCTGCTTCCATTTCTAACACTTGCACTAGTTCATCGACTTTTGTTTGATGTAGAATATGTTTCGTTGCCAATTTGGCTTTGAGTGGAGATGCAATTGCGACTGCAGCGTATATCTCTGCATGCTCAATTCCACGTCCTTCTGCTGTCACTTCTTCGATCAAGCCTTTTGAAAGTGCATCGTGCGCTTTTAAGGTTTGGCCAGCCCAAATGATTTGTTTCGCTTTTGCTACGCCGACACGTTCTTTCATAAAGAAATGTCCTCCACCATCTGGTACTAGGCCAATGCCGATAAAGTTCATGGCTAATTTGCTATTCTCTTCAGCTATTACATAATCGCATGCTAATGCCATACTAAAAGCAAGGCCAGCTGACGCACCATGAATGACAGCAATCGTTATTTGAGGCAAGGTATATAAAGCTTTCGCCAAACGACTAACATCTTTCATCACCACATCAATATCCATTGGGTTATCCGGATCCATCATTTCTTTAATGTCCCCACCAGCTGAAAACGCTCTTCCTTCGCCTCTAATGATTAGAACTTGTACCGTACTATCTTGCTGCAACGATTCAAAGCAATCCGCCAGCTCTTTCATCATTTTCCCATTCATGGCGTTCATTGAGTCTGGACGATTTAAAACCAATTGACCGATTCGTCCACGTTTTGTTAATTCGATTGTTTCAAACATAAAAAGAGACACCCCTTCATAAAGATGAATTGTCATTCACCTTTACGTATTCGGTGCCTCTCTTCATTATTCCTTTATTTTTGTAAAATTACATGCTTTCGTATAAAGATTGTACAGGCTTGATCAAAACACGGTTAACTTCTTCGATCATTTGGCTTAAGCCCATTTCAGCTTCTAGCATTGCAAGAATTTTTTCGTTTTGTTGAGCTTCTTGTGCTGTACTTTGTGCGTTCATCATTTCTTCTTCAGTGATTTCTTCACCTTGTGTTTGTTTTTGCTGAAGTGTGATTTGCAAATCACGGAAAGTCTTGAACAATTCGTTTGCTTGTTGGTCAGCAGTTACTTGTGCAACAGCTTCCTCTAATTTTTTAAACTCGTCTGTTGAACGGAATGTGCTTTCCAATTTGTTAATGTCGTCATAAATGTTTACTGCCATGTTCATCCATCTCCTCTAATTTTAGTTTAGTATCATGACGATGATTCCTTGGAAGACGCCAATAAAGCCTCCGAGAAATGCGCCCAATACGGTAATCATTTTAAATTCTCTCCGTGAAATCCCAAGCACCAATTCTTCTAGGCGACTGAGCGGCAGAGAATCGACTTGCTCTTTTACCATACCTTCCATATCAATTTTCAATATGGTTTCTTCCAGTTTATGCTCTCCCTGCTCAAAGACAAAGTCTATTACAAGGGGCGTAATATTGACACTTGTCCATTCTAACCCTCCAGGCCAAGTCTCTGCAAGTGTTGTGTTTAAACGTGTAGAAATTGCTGCTTTTTCACGAACATATTGTTTTACTGATCCCATTGCGGTATCAAAATCAAACTCTTTTAACAGTTCATCCACTCTACGGTCTTGAACTTTATCCCATTCGCTATAAGCTAAAGTCCCAACTAGTTCAAAGGTTTTTGGAGAGTTAAGAAACTTAATGATTTCAGGTTGAATACGGTCGACTAAAGGTCTTGATTCGCCGAGCAAAGAATGCAGCATATGACCAAATCGACCACGTGATTCCAAAAATTCATCCAGTAATGACTTAATCGTTTGTCTGCCATGTGAGGATTCAAAATAGTCGATTCCTTGGTCTAACGCATATTGCACCCCTTCAAACAATTTTGTCTCCGCTTCAGCTTTCCAGTTGTCTGGCATCAATTCACGGATTGTTTTTCCAGCAATATATTGTTGTAAAGCTTCTTTTTGAAGGTCAACTAATTCATCTAGTTTTGCTTCAATTTTCGCGTCCATTCCTGTTTGACCAGCTGCTTGCAACCAATCATTAAATGTTTTCGGTGAGTCAAACAAATGCTTGTTTAACTGACGGTTGATCCATTTTTCGGATTTTGAGCGCATTTCCTGATTAAAAAACCGTTTTTTAAATGTATCCGGTGTTAGTAAATGCTCGACAACCGTTCGACCAAGTTGACGGGATAATTCATCGCGCCGTTTTGGTATAAGTCCAGGTGTTAATGGCACGCGCCATTTCCCAATATACTTGGGTTCATACGGCCAAAAGAGCATTTTAATTGCCAAGTGATTGGTCACACCACCAATTAACGCCCCGACGATTGCCATAAAGATTAAGGTCACTAGTATATTCACTTTTGTCACTCATTTCTTTTTCTGCTTTGTGTATTCCGTATATTCCCCTATAATGAAAGGAGAACGCAAAGGAGGATCTACATGCTTCAGCATTTTAAATTTAAGCCGATGTTTGAAAATGATCAACTACCAGGGTGGGACATTTCCTTCTTTTATAAAAACGAACGCATAACAGGAGAATACCATCCCGATGGCAGCATCGTTTGGAAGTCAAAGACTCCTCAAGATGAAGAAACCATTAAAACAATGATTCACGAGCTTATGCTCTATCATGTATACGATTAAAGCGCTGGAATGTTCCAGTGCTTTTTTTTACGCTCTTCTAATTATAAGGAAGGCTCGCTCAATTTAACAGCGATAGCTTCTTTCACTAGAAAAAAGGAATGTCCTTTACCCAATAGTTTGGGTTTGGGACATTCCTGATTGAATTTTGTACATCTGATAATAGATACCGCCAAGCTTCATCAATTCTTCGTGACTGCCTGCTTCGGCTATTTCGCCTTTTTCTAACACTAGTATACGGTCAGCATTTTTAATCGTGGACAAACGATGGGCAATGATAAATGTTGTTCGGCCTTTTTTCAACACGTCCATGGCGTGTTGGATAATCTCTTCTGTCTCTGTATCAATATTAGAAGTGGCTTCATCCAATATCAAAATTGCCGGGTCAAACGCTAATGCTCGTGCAAACGACACTAATTGGCGTTGCCCCGAAGACAACGTGCTTCCTTTTTCAACAACCGGTTCATCAATTCCGTTTGGCAAATGATTTAATACACGCTCGCCTCCTACTGCAGACAATGCATCAATTACCATGTCTCTCGTAATTCGCTCATCACCTAATGTAATATTCGACTCAATCGTTCCACTAAACAAATATGGATCTTGCAACACAATTCCCATGTGTTCTCTCACTGATTGTCTCGGCATATCATTGATATTGACGCCATCAATAGTAATCGCTCCTTTTGAAACATCATAAAAGCGAAACAGTAAGTTCATGATGGAGCTTTTTCCTGAACCTGTATGGCCAACCAACGCCACTGTTTCTCCTTGTTTTGCTGAAAAGGAAATATCCTTTAAGACATATTCTTTCTCCTTATAAGCAAACCAAACTTTTTCAAAACGAACATTGCCTTGATAGCGCGCTATTTTCTTATCGACTACTGCTTCTCCTTCTTGGTCAAGCAAACGGAATACTCTTTCTGCAGCTACTAACGCTTGCTCTAACCGGCCAAATTGATTGACGATCCCACTTATAGGATTAAACAAGCGAATAATGTAGTCGATAAACGCATATAACACCCCTACTGTAATAATTGTGCCCCCTGATATAGAGGCGCTGCCAAAATACCAAACAAATAGAATGAACGTCATCGAACGAAGCACACCAACTAAATTATAAGAGGCAGCTCCTTCAAGAATCAGTAATTTTTTCTGGTATTTATAATGCTCCTCATTTAATTGTTCAAACTCATCTTTCATTTTGCGTTCTCGTCGAAATGCTTGAATAATCGTCATCCCTTGTATCGACTCATTAATCATGGCATTCATTTCACTAACTTTCTCACGTACAATATGATTGTAGCGAGCTGCATACTTTCGGTAAACCAACATCCAAATGTATAACAGCGGAATTAGCACAAGTGTCATAGCAGCCATTTTCCAATCGAGGTAAAACAAGGCAATAAAAATACCGCCCATATACATAAAACTTGTAGCAAACTGAGACAACACTGTAACAAACAAATCACGGATTGCTTCTGTATCGTTTGTAATGCGTGCGACTACTTTGCCTGCCGGTAAATTATCAAAATAGCGAATGGGCAAAGTTTGCGTGTGCTCGTAAACATCGTTTCGCATTTTGCGGATAATTCGATTGGCTCCTTTTTGTAAGAAAACCGATTGCCAATACCGAAAAACCGCTGTTACAATCGCCAGTACAAAGAACAAAGTTAATAAATAAGCGATTGGCTCAAAATCTACAGCCCCACCTGAAACCGCTATGTGATTATCAATAATCTCTTTAGCGATTAATGGTGCCGCTAAATCTGCAGCCACTGCGATAGCTAACATGATTAACCCCGTTATTAAAACTTCTTTAAAATTCAGTGCATAGTGTAATAATCGTTTTCCTGTTCCCATGCTTACACCTCCTCGATTTGCTGACGGAGGAATTGTTCATTGTACCAGCCGTTTTTTTCTAGCAAATCATCATGAGTTCCTTCTTCTATAATTTCGCCCTCATCTAATACGACAATCCAATCGGCCTGTTTGACCGCAGACAGTCGATGCGTCGTAATAATGGTTGTTTTTCCTGAACGCTCATCTTGAATGTTTTTAATAATCTGAGCTTCTGTTTTTGCATCCACTGCAGATAGAGAATCATCCAATATTAAAATTTCAGGATTTTTGATCAAGGCGCGCGCAATTGAAATACGTTGTTTTTGACCTCCGGATAATGCCACTCCTTTTTCACCAACTAGTGTGTCTAGTCCATTTGGCAATAAAGCCAAATCTTTTTCAAAATAAGACAAGCGAAGCGCTTCTATTAACTCTTCTTCACTTGCAGTTGATTTACCAAACAAAATATTTTCTCGAATGGTCCGTGAAAATAACACATGGTCTTGTGGTACATAGCCAATCCAACTGCGCAATTGATCTTTAGTTAGTTTTTTTAATTCGATGCCATTTATTAAAATTGATCCATTCCCCGTCGGATATTCTCTCATCAATTGTTTAATAAAAGTGGTTTTTCCGCTACCGGTTTTGCCAACAACCCCTAAAGTTTGGCCACTATTCATCGATAAGTTAATGCCTTGAAGGTTAATTGAACTCGATTGTGGATAAGTAAAACTAAAATCTTTAAAGCCAATTCTCTCAATTTTCCCAGCCACAATCGGCTTTTCAGGATCTGTCACATCTTCTGGGTAATCCAAAGTTTTATTAACACGATCTAACGATGCGTTGCCCCGTTGCAAAATGTTGATCATTTCTCCAATGGCAAACATTGGCCACACAATCATTCCTAAATAGACATTAAAAGCAACTAAATCTCCCAATGTCATTTTGCCTTCTGCAACTAAAAATGCACCATAACCAAGTCCAATCATATAACTAATCGATGTAAGTACTTTTGTTACCGGCGCAAACAGTGCATCTATTCGTTCGACAGCCATGTTTTTTTCATAAACATCTTCAGTCATTTCAGCGAAAGTTTTTTCGGAAGCCCGCTCTTGCACGTACGCCCGAATCACTCGCACGCCACCTACTGACTCTAATACGCTATCATTTAAATCGCCGAATACTTCCTGCGCTTCCATATAGCGTCCATGAATTTTCTTTCCCAAGACTTGAACGATGATAGCCAATATTGGCAATGGCAACATCGCAAAGAAAGTCAGCTCCCAAGAAACCAGAACTCCCATCGCGACAATAATTGTCGCCATATACAAAGTCGAATCGATTAACGTTAAAATACCAAATCCAGCAGTTTCTGAAATTGCCTTTAAATCATTTGTTGATCGCGCCATCAAATCGCCGGTCCGATTTTTTTCATAAAAAGTTGGCGACATTTTCAAAAATTGCCCCATCAAACTCGAACGAAGTTGACGCTCGATTACATAGGCACCTCCAAATAATTGATACTGCCACACAAAGTTTATTAAATAAGCCAATACAAGCGCTATAAATAGAACTACTACATACTGCCACATTAATGACGAAGTTAATTGACCTTGTGCAATTGAGTCAATCGCCTTGCCGATAAGCCAAGGGGGAATAATCTCTAAAATATTTGCAACAAATAATAAGCCAATCGCTGTCGTATAACGCAGCCAATTTTCTTTAAAAAACCATTTTAATTTCCATAACACGTCAAACATTTTTTCCGCCCACTTTCTAATACCCAATCCCTATTTACAATTTCCTATTGCTGACTAAATTTCTTTTGAGAACAAACACAAAAAAGCGCACGCCTAGTTTATGGGCGCGCGCTCATGGAAACAGGACAGTTTTACAGACTTGTCCTGAATAATTCTATTCTCGAAATAAAGTCAGAGAAAAACTATAGGAAGGTCTGATGTTGATATTAAATTGAATTGAATGTTCATTTCCATTTTTTTCATCATCATTACCTCCATTCCCTTTTATTAGTTAATTCTAGAATAGCAAAAACTTTTTTGAATTGTCAACTTTTTTCGAAAATTTTTTCCTGAAACTAACAGAGGTTTCATTTAAGTAGTGAAGGGTAATTTACAAATAAGAGTAATAAGGCGAGGTGAGAGATATGTATACGAATATCGCAATGGCTTATGATGGCTCCGATGGGAGTCGAATGGCATTTGAAAAAGCAATTGAACTAGTTAACGTATTGCCCAATGCTAAACTTTCGGTAATCTACGTAAACGAAGATTATCGGGAAAGTGTTGGCTATATGGATGCAGGAACTGCTTCGGCTCCTGTAGTATCTGCGAATGTCGATAGCAATTATGCACAGTATATGCCTTATGGGATTGGTGACGAAAGAATTTCTCACGAAAAAGATTATGACGACGGAGCAGCTGAATACTCGAAGCATATTCAGCAATCTATTCAACGACAGCTAGATACGCATGACACCAAAGCTTCTGTCCTTGCACTAGAAGGAAATGCAGCTAAAACAATTACAGCTTTTATCGAAGAGCAAAATATCGATTTGCTGATTATCGGCAACAGTGGCAAATCAGGTTTGCAAAAATTCTTTGTTGGATCAGTTAGTAAAAAATTAATCCAAGATTCTTCATGTTCCATATTAGTTGTGAAATAAAGAATCCGGATTTGTGAGCTAAAGTTCACAAATCCGGATTCTGCAGTTATTGCATCAAATTCACTATTTTGTCATAAATTTAATAGTTTTATTTTCATGTTAGTGGGTAAACATTACTAACAGAAGAAACGGTTTGTTCTATAGGAAGAAGGGGTTTCCCATGTCAAGACAAACAGTATATTTTATCTCTCCTCATCAACATCGTGGGTTAATGGCTGAAATTTGGGCCAATCGGCTAATGCTCCCTGATTGGGAAATACGTAGTGCTGCATGGACACAAGGTTCTCAACCTGACTTTAACGAGATGCCTTTAGAGATTATGAAAGAAATCATTTTGGATTTACCTTCAGTTGAAGCACGTTCTTACAACCCACAAGAAGTAGGAGAAGCGGATTTAATCATCGCTTTACACGATGGCGAATTTGAAGATGGTGATATTCCATCGGATTTGCCTAGCCAAAAATTATTGCGTTGGAATATCCGCAATCCCGAATTGCGGACTACCGACAGTACAGAACAATGGGCGCTTTATCAAGAGATTTGTGATGAAATCGCGATGAATATAAAAAATATGGAACCATATTTCCGTGCTGACTACGTATAAAACCTTCACCTGAAAAAACAGGTGAAGGTTTTATTTGTCTTTGAAAACACTTTATAATTTCTGGTTATTTTACGTGTGAAGAATGGCGCGCACAGGACTGCCTTCCCCACCTCTAATTTTCAATGGCAATGCGACTAAGTGATAAACACCTTCAGAAACTTCATCCAATACAATGCCTTCTAAAATAAAACGTTGATGCTGATTCATAGCTTGATGCATGGGCAGATCTTTACTCGTTTCAGGATCTACAGACGGTACATCTACCCCTAGCAATTTCACCCCATTGTCAGCCATCCATTTGGCAATCGACTCCTCAAAGATGGGCCATTTATCAGGAAATTTGTTCCGATCTTGCCACGAAGTCGTTTTCAATAATACTGCTTCAACATTTTTTTCGAGCGGTTTTAAGTCTGAAAGATTAATTTTTTCTAAGCCACTAACATCCATTACTTGCGCTTGCGTTAAATAGACATCTAGTGGCAATTCATGCGTCTTTAACCCCTGCTCATTGTAATGAAATGGAGCATCGATGTGTGTACCTATGTGAGTGCTTGTTTGCAGCTTTCCAATATTAACAGAGCCACTTTGTTCTTTTGTTACTGATAGCTCGTAGCTAAACGGCGTATCTCCTGGCCATTCCGGAGTCATAGCGTTCAATTCCATAGAAATATCGATAATTTTTCTCGTCATAACCTTACGCCACCACATTTCGTTCATTGCTGAAGTTTTTGTAAGTTTCATTTTCCATAATGTCTTGAAGTTTAGCAACTACTTGCTCTACATCACTAAACGAAGTGTAAAATGCGATAGGTGCTAATCGAATAATATTGGGTGCACGAAAATCAGGAATGATTTTTGCTTCTTTCAAGGCTTTACAAATTCTTGCAGCTTCTGGATGCGCTAAAGCAATATGTCCACCTCTTGCATCGTCTTGTTCAGGCGTAACATCAGTCAATTCAGGAATTTGTTGGCTAACAAGCTGTCTTAAAAGTGCTGTCAGCTGAAGTGACTTTTCACGGATTTTTTGAATTCCTGCTTCTTCGAACAACTCTAAACTGCCAAGTAAAGGCGCCATACTGAAAATATGTGGTGTACCAATTTGATAAGCACCTGCACCTTGTGCTTTTGAAAATTCATGATCCATATCAAATTGACGCGTTTTGTCAGAACCAAACCACCCTGCATTTCCTGGCAATAGATCATGATGACGTTCATGAACATATAGTCCACCTGTTCCACCAGGTCCAGAATTCATATATTTATAATGGCACCAAACAGCAAAATCGACTCCATCGTCATGTAAATTATGCGGCATTGCGCCGATTGAATGTGCCAAATCAAAACCGACTAAAATTCCTTTTTTATGTGCGGCTTCTGTAATTTCTCGAATTTGTAACAGCTGTCCACTTCGATACAAAACAGATGGCAACAACAATACCGCCACGTCGTCAGTCAATTGTTCGAGGATATCTTCTAGTTTTAATGTATAACCATCTCGACTGCCAACTTTTTTCAGTGCTTTAGCTGGATCGAGTCCACGCAGACGAAGATGACTTTCTACCGCATAAATGTCCGATGGAAAGTTTAATTCATCGACAAGAATTGCCTTACGATCAGACGTTGGTTGAAATAAAGTTGATAACATTTGATGAATATTAGAGGTGATTGACCCTGTCACCATTACTTCATGAGCCTTTGCGCCAACTAAAGGTGCAATACGCGCACTCATGTCTTCCGCTAAAGTAAACCAAGGATGCTCGCCTTCTGTCCAGCCGTCTATTCCGAAGGTCTTCCAGCTATCCATTAAACTATGTAATTTTGCTTCAGCTCGTTTAGACATTAAACCAAGAGAGTTCCCATCCATATAAATCGTATCTTTTTCTACAAAAAACTCTTGCTTGTAAGCTGCTAGCACATCTTGTTGATCCAACTCGTTGCCTATCATTTAATCCATCCCCCTTTAGTTATAAAACCGCATAAGTGATTACACCAAGAATAGTCGTTACCAAAACCACAATCCAAGGAGCTAGTTTAAAATAGACTAACATTGTAAAGGCTGTTATCGCAATTGCAAAGTCGACAGGACCACGGATTCCTGACGTGAAAACAGGATCGTATAAAGCTGCTAATAATATACCCACAACACTTGCATTGATCCCTTTTAAAGCCGCTTGGACGCCTGATTCTGTTCGAATCATACTCCAAAAAGGCAAGGTACCAATAACCAATAAAAATGAGGGCAAAAACATGGCAATCACTGCGATAAAAACACCCCACCCGCCATTCATCAATTGACCTAAATAACCTGCTAATGTAAACAAAGGGCCTGGAACGGCTTGTGCAGCTCCATATCCCGCAATAAAAGCGTCTGCCGTCATCCATTGCGGAACAACTTCTCGCTCAAGCATCGGCAATACTACATGCCCTCCACCGAAAACGATTGAACCTACTCGATAAAACACATCAAAAATAGCAAAAGAAGTAGACTCAATAAATGGCCGAACTAATGGTAAGCCGACTAGTAGTGTTGCAAAAATTACCCAAGCCGCTATCCCTGTTTTCTTCCCAAAACTTAATACTAATTTTACAGGTTTAGGTGCATCTTCTTTCCGATAAATTGCATAGCCAAGCACACCTGCTAGGACAATTACTCCGATTTGTGCCCAAGTAGCAGGTATTAACAAAATTAAAATTGCAGCTCCTACTGCTATAGCAATACGCGGACGATCAGGCGCTAAATTTTTGCCCATTCCTAGTAAAGCATGTGCTACAACTGCAACTGCAACAATTTTCAAGCCCTGAATCCAGCCACTATCAAAATTTCCATTAGTGACAATAAGTGCGAATAACGCTAATAAAATAACCGAAGGCATCGTAAATCCGAACCAAGACAAAAAGCCACCGAATATTCCACCGCGCAACATACCAATTGAGATTCCAACTTGAGAACTTGCAGGACCCGGAAGGAATTGGCATAATGCCACTATATCTGCGTAAGCTTTATCGTCTAGCCACTTTCTTTTCGTAACATACTCATCACGAAAATAGCCGATATGAGCAGCTGGCCCACCAAAAGACGTCAATCCTAATTTTGTAGATGCTTTAAGAATTTCAAGGTAGTTGTTTTTCTTAGTCATAAGTTTCTCCTTTACATCGTTTGTTCTCTTTAAGCATAACCTTTCACTTATATGTGTGAACATTAAATTTGTGTTAAATTCTTAAACAAATAGTTCGAAAACATTTTCAGTATTGACAAGGTTTGAAAAGAGCTTGATACTATTAAAGGATCAACTGTTCCACCATTAAGCTATTTTACCTGGCGAACATGTAGATAAAGTTTGGTTGGTACATATATGATTTGCCATATTTAAAAATGATATTTAAAGAATGTGACTATAAATAATAATAGCGAAACGACCCTCATGTGAGGGTCGTTTCACTTTGTTTCAGTGACTTGGAGGTGGGAAACATTATGGACCTGTATACAAATTTACGCAAAGGGGAAAAAGGTGCTTGGATCAGCATTGGGGCTTATATATTTCTTAGTTCTATTAAGCTAACCTTTGGTTTTTTGGGATCTTCCGAAGCATTAAAAGCGGATGGTTTTAATAACTTGACCGATATTCTTGCTTCTATTGCCGTATTAGTCGGACTTAGAATTTCTCAGAAGCCACCCGATGAAAATCATCATTATGGTCATTTGCGTGCTGAAACCATTGCCTCTCTTTTGGCTTCTTTTATTATGGCAGTCATTGGCTTACAAGTTTTAACCAACGCATTTCGTTCGATATTCGAACCGATTGCTGAAGCACCTTCATTAATTACTGCATGGATTGCTTTTTTCTCCGCCATTATCATGTATGGCGTATACCGTTATAACTTAAAACTCAGCCAAGAAATTAAGAGCTCTGCTGTTCGTGCTGCAGCGTACGACAACCGTTCCGATGCTCTCGTTAGTTTGGGTGCTGGTATCGGGATATTTGGCGCAGTGTTTGGAGCACCAATATTAGATATTATCACCGCCTTTATTATTGGATTAATTATAATAAAAACTGCGTTGGATATATTTAAAGAGTCTGTCATGACTTTAACGGATGGTTTTGATGAAGACGAAGTCGAAACTTTATCTGTATTAGTTCGTCGAGTACCTGGTGTCATTACATTACGCGATTTTAAAGGACGCAATCATGGTAATGTCATGTTTATTGATTTAACTGTTAGCGTTGCACCAAATTTAAATGTAATCGAAAGTCATTGGATTACGGAAGAAATTGAAAAGAAAATACAAAAAGTAAAACCAAACTGCGTAATTCTCGTCCACATTGAGCCAGACACTTCATATATGGATAGCTATGAAGAAGAATAAATAAAAATCGTAAAAGGCGATGGTAGCTACCATCGCCTTTTACGATTCTTCATCGTTTCCTTCAGCTAGTTTTACATTATTATGGAGAAAAGCTTCCGCAATTGCATGCCGAATTCGACTTTCAAGATTTTCTTTCATCTCCACATCTACTACTTGTACTTCTACTTGAAAATCTAAAGCCGAATTTCGAAAATCAACAAACTGAACTTCTATATTTTTCTCTGGCAGTTCGTCCATTAAATTTATCGTTTTTAGTGCGGAATCTTGAAGAAGTTGCTCAATTTTTTTTGTATCGCTACCATATTGCACACTTACCATAACTCTAGCGTATAATTGCGCGCTAGATCGATTTCTAACAATCTGCTCGATAAAATATTGATTAGGTACAACAAGTGTTCCTTCTTTCAAGGTTTCTATCACAGTGGACCTTAACTTAATTTTGGTAATGCGTCCGATTTTGCCATCGATTTCTACCATTTCTCCGACTTCCATCGGCCGTTCAAATAAAATAATAATGCCTGAGACAAAGTTGGCGGCAATATTACGGACACCAAATCCAATCCCAATCCCAAGCACGCTAAACACAACACCAAGTGCTGTTAAATCTAACCCCACCGTTGTAAAACTAATAGCCAAAGCGAGAAACATGACTAAATAATACAATAATCGATTAATCGTATAGCTCATGCCAATATCGACATCAAACTGCTCATAAACAAATGGCATAACGTAACGAGTAAGCGCTTTTGTAATCCGGTTTGCAAAAGTCACAATCAGTACAGCAACAATAATTAGCAATACGGATATTTCCACGCCTTCTGTTTCATAAAAAGCAGAAGTTAACCATTGTTCTTTTGAAAAATAAAACACAAAGAATAGGATGCCGCCATATAAGACCAGCCAATTTGAGATGTCTTCAATTACTGGATAAATGCGCAGTTTGAAATCTTTAGAAGGAACAAGCTTTCGCAATAGCAATAACCCAATAAATTTCACAACAAGAATAATAGCTAAGTATATAAAGAACATGAGAAATTCAGACATAGATAAATTTTTTAAAAAGCCAATTCCTTCAAAAAGCTGATTTTCCTGCATCGACTCCCCCCTTTTCTGCTAATTGCTTTAAGACATATTATTGTTCCACCAGACGTAAATTATACGAGTGCTGCCCTGTAGCTACAGCCAATACATCCACTTTCTCTTGCAGTTTTTCAATATCTAATGTCTTTAACTCTTGAATGTCTACACCTTCTAGAACATAACTATGAATTTCCCATAATTCTATATGGTGTCGATTAGGGACTACGTCAGCAGTTACTTGTAATGATTCCAAGATGGAGATCAAAACTGAAATATCTTCTTTCCCGTAATGCGATAATTGATAAAAGGTTTTATACAACGCTTTTTTGTATGAGGGAAAACGATACAGCACGTGCTTATTTCCTAAAAGAATCGTGCCGGTTTTTAAACAGCCCAGTTGGCCAAGTAATCTTCCTAAACGGATGATAATATCGTTTGCTGTATTTGGGTCGTTTATTCCTGGAGATATTGCACGGAGCGCAACTTCTACCATTTTTTGAATCGCAAAATCTAAATCTTGCTCTGAAGTTCTAGAATTGCCAAGCGAGTAGAATTTAGCGACAGACAGTTCCGCTTCACTCGTTTTGTAAATATGGAAAATTTCTTTCCCTTCGTAAACATAGTCACCCGGATTCACAAGAATTTCTATTTTAAGTTCTTGTTCTTGTGCATAATCCACTAATCGATCAAAAGAAATATAGTGAATGTACCCTTCTTGGTCAGCTTGATGGGTCTCTTTAATACCCACTGGATGCCAAGCAGTTTCTTCTGTAGTTGCCTCTTCTTCTTCCTGCAAATCTTTTAGTTTGGAAATGGCTTCTTCTGCATCTGCAATCAACTGGTTGACCAATTGTCCGACTTGCACATTGGTTGCAATATAGTGGATAAAATAAGCGAAAGTGGAAAGACAAAAGAATGCGATGACGATGCCTACAAAAGTAGAGAGAATGTCAGTTTCGTATAAATCATCTCTCATAAACAATAATGACAACGTGTTATAAATAAACCCGCTAAGAAAAATTCCTAAAACCCGCCATGTAATTTTATCGTGAACAAAGTTTTTTAATGTTCTTGGAGAAAATTGAGATGAGTACATAGTTAGGACGACTAGAATTGTCGAAAAAGTAAATGTCGTCATGGTTAATAAGGCGCCTGATAAGCTCCCCATTATCGTTTTCGCTAAATCAACATTTGTTAAAAGAATAGAAGGAATAAATGGTTTCATTCTCTCCACATATAATAAGTCTATATAAAAAAAAGTAATCGATAGCAAAATGGCCATAACGATATAAATAGCTGGCGTAAGCCATAACTTTTCTTTTAGCCAAAGCGAAAATGCTTTCATAAAAATTCTCCTCTCTAGTGTGTCGCTGTCTTTTTCTTTTCCCTTGATAGCTTTTTGACAAACAAAAAGGACGGATAGCTAATCCGCCTTTGCCTATCTATTTTTATGCTTTCCTATCACTTAACCCTTTAAAGCAATTGATAAAGCATGATGTATTAAGCTTTTTACATAGTGATTAAAATGCATAAACCGCGGATCTTGCGTTTGTCCTTTTTTATAACGATAGTAAATTTGTTGAACGATAACTGCGAGCTTAAAATAAGCAAAGGTCAAATAGAAATTCATATCCGATACATCTCTTCCACTTTTGTTACCGTAGCTTGCGATAAATTCTTCTCGGCTGTAAAAGCCTTCCATTACTGTGACTGGCACTTTTCCTAAGCCTTCTTTTAGTAGTTCAGGATCATCTGCCTGAATCCAATAACTCATCGCAGCACCCAAGTCTGCTAATGGATCACCAACTGTCGTCATTTCCCAATCAAACAATCCTGTTATTTCTGAGAAGTCTTCTGAAAATAAAGCATTATTTAGTTTGAAATCATAATGGATAATTGTCGGTTCTTGTGAAACCGGGATATTCTTTCGCATCCATTCAGTTAATTGAGCTACACCTTCTAGTTGATCTGTTTGTGCACGTTCATAGCGACCGATCCAACCCTCAACTTGCCGTTGCATAAAGCCTTCAGGTTTTGCCATTTCTGCTAAACCCGTTTTCATATAATCGAGCGAATGAAGTTCAACTAATAAGTCGACCATTTTTTCTGATATTATGCGTCCAAGTTCAGGCGTAGGGTCAACCCCTTCAGGAAAATCACTATCCAATACAATGCCATGTCGTCTCTCCATCACAAAAAAGGGACTTCCCACGATGGATAGATCATCTGAAAACACAAAAGGTTTTGGAGCTGTGGTAAAAATCGGATGCAAAGCGGATAAAATTTTGTATTCGCGTTCCATGTCATGCGCTTTAGGTGCTACAGGTCCACGTGGCGGTCTTCTAAGAACGGCTTCCCAGTCCCCTATTTCCAACGCATAAGTCAAATTCGAATGTCCTGTTCCAAATTGACGAATTTTGAGCTGATTGTTCGGTAACCCTACTATTTCCTTTCGCAAAAACTGTTCAAGGCGGACTTTATCAAGTTCTTCTCCTGCTCTTACAGAAATAATGCCATTTTGCTGCTCTTCCATTTTTTCACCTCTTCTAATGTCAGTAGATATCGCTGCTTAAAATAATCGGAATAGTTACTTAATGTTAGCGTTGTCATTTCTTGAATGCAAGTTGAAGTAAATTATTTTTCAATTATCTAATTTTTATCTTGACGAAAAATGGAAACTAATTTATCGTTAACTTAACTTGAAGAAAGAGGTGAGGCATTATGGCTATTTTATTTTTGAATACGCAATTCCAGTCTATAGTGTCTCCTTCTGTGTATCGCTAACGATACGCTTCTTCCATTATGCCCGGAGACCATGGACTGCGAATTGCGCGCATCCGTGGTTTTTTATTTTGCATAATTAGGAGGAAATAACATTGACGAAAATTGAACAATACGGCTGGAACGACAGCTGGCAAGAAAAAATAACGGTAAATGGTACACCAGGCCGCGTAACTCTTGAACATAAAAATTTATATCGTGTTGTAACAGATCACGGCGAATGGCTTTGTTCGTTATCAGGAAAATACAGACATCAACATAGCGGCACCGAATTTCCATGCGTTGGCGATTGGGTCATCGTTGAGCAAATGCCTGGAGAGGAAAAAGGCATTATTCACCAAGTCCTTTCTCGCACTTCGCAGTTTTCTAGAAAAGGCGCAGGCGAAACAACAGATATTCAGTTGATTGCAGTTAACGTTGACTTAGTCTTTTTAGTCATGTCATTAAACGATGATTTTAATATTCGCCGTTTGGAACGCTATTTAGTGGCAGCGTGGGATTCGGGCGCAAACCCAATTATTGTATTAACCAAAAAAGATCAATGTGTAGATAGCGATCCGTTTATCCAACAAGTTGAAAGTGTAGCATTTGGAGTTTCCGTCTTTGCTGTCTCTGTTGTTACGGGCGAGGGCATTGAAGAATTACAAAATCAACTAGCAGGATCAAGAACAGGTGCTTTACTTGGTTCTTCCGGGGTTGGAAAGTCCTCGCTAATCAACGCTTTATCCGGCAGCGATAAGATGCTGGTACAAGATATACGAGAAGACGATAGCAAAGGCCGTCATACAACCACTCACCGGGAAATGGTTTTGTTGCCCAGTGGTGGGTTATTGATTGATACACCGGGCATGCGTGAATTTCAGCTAGGTGATTACTCAGAAGGTGTGGCATCAGGGTTTAGTGATGTCGAAGAGTTAGCTTCTTCTTGTCGATTCCGCGATTGTGCTCACCACGATGAACCGGGTTGTCGCGTTCAAGAAGCCCTTCAAAATGGTGAATTGGACGCCGCACGTTACCAAAGTTATTTAAAACTCAAACGCGAACTTGCACATATGGAGCGAAAAAGCGATGCCGCTGCCCAAAAAGCAGAACGAAACAAATGGAAGCAATTAACTAAAGATTACCGAAAACGCCCGGTGAAAAAGCGTTAAAAAAGAGTGCGACGGAAAATCCCGTTGCACTCTTTTTAGTTTCTTCCGACTTCTGTCAATCCGTGCTTTACCGCATACAACGCTGCTTGTGTGCGGTCTTGAACTGCTAGTTTGATAAAGATATTGGAAATATGAGTCTTGACCGTTTTTTCCGTGACAAACAAAGCTGATGCGATTTCTCGGTTGCTTTTGCCTTTTGTCAATTCAGCTAACACCTCTTGTTCTCTCGGTGTTAGTTGGTTAATGGTATGTGGAGCAGGTTCAGCTGGCGCTTTAAGTAGCTCTGATGAAGCTTTTGGATGAAGCGTGTTTTCACCACGCATCAAACTGCGCAATGAAGCAACCAATTCATCGGGCTCAATGTCTTTTAATTGATAGCCTGCCGCGCCTGCTTCAATTGCTGGCACTACATGGTCTTGATCAGAAAAACTAGTCAACATCAAAACGATGATATGCGGAAATTGTTCTTTAATCAATCGCGTTGCTTGTATGCCATCCATGACAGGCATAACCAAATCCATTAACACAATATCCGGCTGAAGCGTCGCTGCCATTTCCACAGCTTCTTTCCCATTTACAGCTTCCCCTACTACTTCTATATCTTTTTGTGTTTTTAAAAAGAATAGCAACCCTCTTCTGACGACGTGATGGTCATCTGCAATCAACACTTTCACCATAATCTGCACCTCTCTATCAATACGGGATCCGCACTAAAATTTCTGTTCCTTTGCCAATTTCACTCGACCAATCAGCTGTTCCACCTTCTGCTTTTGCTCGATCTTGTATACTTTGAATCCCGATAGAAGGTAAGTTTACGCTTAGGTCAAAAGCGAATCCACGACCTTCATCTTTTAAAACCAACATTACATCCGTTGGGGTAACTGACAAATACAACTCGACTTTATTGACGTCTGCGTGTTTCCGAACATTGTTTAAAGCCTCTTGTGCTATTCGAAATAAAGTTTCTTCAATACGAGATGGCAACTGAATCACACCCGTCATTTTTGTTTCAACGGTGATGCCGAGCATTTCCCCATAACCTTTAATCGCCTCAAGTAACCCACTCTCAAGTCCTTTTGGACGTAATTGCCAAATCAACGCCCTCATTTCATTTAAAGCTTCTTGCGTTAAATGCTGAATGTCGCGAAACGTAGTCTGAACAGCCACATCTTCAGACATTTCAACTCCACCACGCGCAGTCAAGGTTACAGAAAACAACAATTGATTGACCGAGTCATGAAGATCTCTCGCTAATCGGTTACGCTCTTTTACAAGCGCTAATTCTTGCTCTTGTTTTGTTAAACCAATTCGCTTGATCGCTGAACCGATTTGAAAAGCGACCGACTCCAACAAAGCCAGCTCGTCTTTTGAAAAACCGATCGTATCTGGTGCAGCAATATTTAACAGTCCGAACTTTTCTTCTCCTGATTGCAAAGGTACTGTCGCATGATGTGTGATATTGCCTTGTTGTCGTGCATTTTCTGGCATGGCATTTTCAATTCGTTGGCACGCGATAATATTTGATGCCTTTTCAAGATCGCCATCGTGATAACGTTTGACGCACCAACAACCACCTTTTTGCAAATGTCGACAATCATTATCTTCCAACGCTGTCGGCAAATTTGCATGAGCTACCAATTGATGTTTTCCTTTTTCATTAATAAAGAAAATCCAAGCCGTTTCAAAAGTAGAGCCACTTAGTAATTTTCTTATAGCCCCATCAAGCATACGAGACATATCCATTTCTTCATTTAACAATTCAGCAATTTCTTTTAATAGCGTTACATTTGAAGGTTCTTCCACAACTGTTCACCTCGCTCAACCTAATTTAACCATACACGTTACCACAAAAAAGCTCACTCGTACTTTTGTCTTAGAAAAGCGCAAGCAGCCGTATAGATTCGACGGGCATAAGACGCACTGGCGAAGTGGTGTTCTTTGCCACACAGCCAGAGTGGCTTATGCCCCTAGAATCTGGCTGCTGGAGCCTGGACAAAGAAAAGCGTAGGCGCCTGTGTAGCTCTGCCGGCCATAAGGCAGACCGACGAAGCGGCGTCTTTTGCCGCACAGTCGGACTGACTTATGACCCAAAGAGCTGGGCGCTGGAGTCTAGACAAAGAAAAGCGCAAGCAGCCATATAGATTCGACAGACGTAAGCTACACAGATATCTATGTAACGAAGAAAATAAAAGCCCCCTTTATGAAGGGGACTTAGCTCTCTAGCGATTATTTACTTCTTCAACAAATGATTCTTTTAGCAACTCCATTTTTTCATCGCTTTCTTGTTGCGTTTCGGCAGTAATTCCGAAGTAATATTTCACTTTCGGCTCCGTACCACTTGGTCGCACACAAACCCATGAGCCATCTTCTAAGAAATACTTGATGACATTGGATTGCGGTAATTCAATTTTTTCATTAGTTCCTAATTTAACAAAGCTACGGTTTTGTGTTTCGTAATCTTCTATTGAAACGACTGGAATTCCAGCAATTGCTTCTACTGGCTGTTTGCGTAAGTTTTCGAGCAATGCCGCAATTTCACGTGCTCCATCGATGCCTTTTTTCGTAATCGACACAAGCGATTCACGGTACCAACCAAATTTATTATACAATTCGATTAAGACGTCATGCAGATTTTTGCCTTGCTTTTTGTAGAAAGCTGCGGCTTCAACAAGCAGTAATACCGATTGCACAGCGTCTTTGTCGCGTGCGAAATCGCGAATCAAGTAGCCATAACTTTCTTCATATCCGAATAAAAACTCAAATTTCGGGTTCTCATCGTTATGCTTTAATTTTTCTCCGATAAATTTAAAGCCGGTTAACACATCTTCAGAACTTACACCGTAAGATTCTGCGACAACGCGACCAAATTCAGACGTAACGATGGTTTTAAAAATACGACCGTTTTCTGGAAGTGTCCCTTTTTGTTGTTTTTGACTCAATAAATACTCGATTAAAATAGCGCCAGTTTGGTTGCCACTTAATAATTCATAATGGCTACCACTCCAAACAGCAATTCCGACACGGTCTCCATCTGGGTCGACAGCAATTAACAAATCAGCACCTGATTTTTTACCGTACTCTTTTGCTAGTTCGAATGCAGATCCTTCTTCCGGGTTCGGAGAAGTAACTGTCGGGAATTCTCCGTCTGGTTGCATTTGTTCAGTAACGTACGTAATTTGATCATATCCTGCTTTGTCGAGTAGACGCTTAACCGTTGCCCCAGAAGCTCCGTGAAGCGGCGTAAAGACTGCTTGGATTGGGCTTGCGGAATGCTCTTGTACTGTTAATGCATTGCTAAGATAAGCTTCATCCATTTTTTCATCAATTCGAACGAGTAACGAGTTATCGAACTGATTGTTTTCAATAGACAATTCATCCTCAACACGACCAACATAATCAATTACGCGATCCGCATCTTCAAGATTTAATTGAGCACCATCTTCCCCATATACTTTATAGCCATTGTACTCTGGTGGATTGTGACTTGCCGTAATAACAATTCCCATAAACGCGTTTAAATAACGAACACTAAATGACAATTGCGGCGTCGTTCTTGGGCCACTGTATAAATACGTATGAATGCCGTTTGCCGCAAATGTACGTGCTGCTTCTTCGGCAAACTCCGGAGACATCCGGCGACTGTCATAGGCAATGACCATGCCGCGAGACATCGCTAACTCTCCATTTTCTTTTATGTAGTCGGCAATTCCTTGCGACGCTTTTCGAACTGTATAAACGTTCATCCGGTTTGTACCGGGTCCAATCTCGCCGCGCATGCCTCCTGTTCCGAAAACTAAATCCTGATAAAAGGCATCTTCTGCTGATTTTTCATCCTCTTTTAAAACATTCAAAGATTGACGCGTTTCTTCATCAAGTGCTGTATGGTCCAACCAACGTTGAATACGTTCTTTCCACGACATATGTATTCCTCCATTCAAATTGTTAATAGTTTTACTTTTAACCCTCACCTATTAATAACATTCTACAAACCACATGCTCTTTCCTTCATAAAAAGAACACAAAGCATTTGAAATAAGGGATAAAAGCATTTTTTATAGATAAACATTAGTTTACCAAATACCGCAAAGAAAAACCGCTCCCATTTTTGGAAGCGGTTGTCTTTAATCTTTTTTGTATTCGACACGATAAACATCATGGCGACGGTCTTTTAATTGCTTAACCGTACCATTTTGACGTTGACGACGTAAAATTTCTAAATCGACATCTCCAATCAAGACCATTTCAAGGTTTGGATTGGTTTCTCCGACAATGCCATCACGTGCAAACTCGAAATCGGATGGCGCAAAAATACCGGACTGTGCATACTGGATATCCATATTTTCAGTTTGTGGCAAGTTTCCGACTGTACCAGAGATAACCGTGTAAATTTGGTTTTCCACAGCACGTGCTTGTGCACAATAGCGAACACGTAGATAGCCTTGACGATCTTCTGTACAGAACGGTGTGAAAATAATATTGGCACCCATATCTGTCGCAATGCGCGCAAGTTCTGGAAATTCGATATCGTAACAAATTTGGATAGCGATTTTCCCGCAGTCTGTATCGAATACGCGAACAGAATCTCCTGCGGAAATCCCCCACCATTTACGTTCATTTGGTGTGATGTGAATTTTGTATTGCTTGTCAATCGAACCGTCACGGCGGAACAAATAAGCAATGTTGTAAATTTCGTCGTCTTCTTCTTTAACGAAGTGAGATCCTCCGATAATATTGATGTTGTAGCGGACTGCTAAGTCTGTAAACAACTCGATATATTGTGGCGTATACTCTGTTAGTTTACGAACAGCTTGACTTGGCGATGGCTCGTTTAAGAACGACATCAGTTGTGTTGTGAAAATTTCAGGGAATACAACAAAATCTGAATGCGCATCTGAGGCAACGTCTACAAAATATTCAACTTGGTTAGCCAAGTCATCGAATGATGTAATGGCACGCATCAAATACTGCACCACACAAATACGAACCGGCAAACTTGTTTTAAAATGACGTTTAGAAATCGGTTTATAGTCCACGTTATTCCATTCCATTAACGTTGCGTATTTGCCTGACGCTACATCATCTTGCAAGTAGTTCGGGTTAATGCGCATCAATTGGAAATTGTTCATTAACTGGAATGTTAATACAGGATCATACACTTTATGACGCGAAACAGAATCTACATATTCACGTGGGGACATTTCATCCGAGTATTTATGGTAGTTTGGAATGCGTCCTCCGATAATAATCGACTTTAAGTTTAACTCGCGCGCTAGCTCTTTGCGGGCCTCGTATAAACGTTGTCCGACTTTCATCCGGCGGTATTCTGGATGTACCATGACTTCAATTCCGTACATATTGTAACCATCGGGATTATGATTGGTTATGTAACCAGCATCTGTTACATCATCCCACGTGTGGCGGTCATCGTATTCGTCAAAGTTAATAAGTAAACTTGAACATGAACCAATCACTGTGCCATCTAGCTCAGCTACAAGCTGGCCTTGTGGAAATACGCCTAAATGGCTTCTTAATTGTTCTTCTTTCCATGGATCCATACCGGGAAAGCATAAACGCTGCATTTCCAAGATGGGATTTATATCGGCATAAGTCATTTCACGAATGATCATGCTTTTTTCAAAATGGGATAAATCGAATTGTTCTGACACAGCACAGCTCTCCTTCACAAAAGTTTCATACTTTATTATATAGGATAGTTGTCTAGGTTGATATTATTTTACATGTCTCCTGATTACAATTATAATTCTATGGAAACAATTTTTGAAAAGAGGGGCCACAAAATGACTAGACGCCAGGAAAATGTTTTGCTGTCCATGTGGATTGTAGCGCTTATCGCTACGGCAGGTTCACTTTATTTTTCTGAAATTCGCGGCTATGCTCCGTGCGAACTTTGCTGGATTCAACGCATATTTATGTATCCACTTGTTATTGTTCTCGGCGTCGCTTTTGTCCAGAAAAATGTTCGAATTGCAACGACTGCATTGGTTTTATCAATTATTGGTGGTGGATTCTCCATATACCACTACAGCTTGCAAAAGCTTGATTTTTTAGCGGATAGTGCACCTTCATGTGGACTCGTTCCATGTACCGGAGAATACATCAATCTCTTTGGCTTTATCACCATTCCTTTTTTAGCATTGACCGCATTTATTTTAATTGCTGGAATGAGCATTGTTTTATTGAAGACCCTTAAGGAGGAAAAGTAAAATGAAAAAATTATTAATCATCGCAGGAATTGTCGTTGTCATTTTCGCAGGTATTATTTTATTAACGAACCAATCGAACGACAGTAAATTAGCGAACAACCCTTACGATACAGACGATTTAAACCAAGCAACCATTGACCAATTAGATGATGAGAATTATCAGAACCTTATTTTGCCTGCCGATTTAGAAAAGCAAATTGCTAGCGGTGAGCCAACTACAGTTTATTTTTACAGCCCATTATGTGGCTATTGCAAAGAAACCACTCCTGTCTTAATGCCAGTTGCTGAAGATATGGATGTAGACGTGTTGCAGTATAATCTGTTAGAGTATGAAGAAGAAGCTGCACCATACCAGATTGAAGCAACACCAACTTTAGTTCATTATGAAGACGGTAAAGAAGTTTCGCGCTGGGTCGGCGCACAGCCGAAAGAAAATATTGAACTATTTTTCAATGATGTAGTTAAAAAATAACTGACAAAAGGATCATGTGCCTTGCGCATGATCCTTTTTTATGGAGGAAACCAGATGACGTGGAGTTACGAAATTAAAGACGAAGGTATGACTGTAGAAGAATTACTAAGAACCGAATGGGGCCTAGGCAAAAAAGTTGTTCACCAAATGCGCATGGCCAAAAGCGTAAAAAATGATAAATTCCAAGAAGTAGTTTGGAAAGAGCCATTGCCAAAAGGCTTTGTTTTGTATTTTGACTTGCCTCCTGCAGAATCGCCATACGAACCAAAACACGATGTTGAGTTACCTGTACTTTTTGAAGACGATCACTTTATTGTGGCTCGCAAACCAAAAGGCATGGCGACTCATCCAAACGAAGTTGGACAAACCGATACATTTATCAATGCTATTCTTGGTCACATTATCCGCAACGGTGGATCATATGGCGAGCACGTTCACCGCTTAGACCAAGGAACTTCTGGCTTATTGATGGTTGCTAAGCACCCTGTCGCTAAAAACGTCTTAGACCGCATGTTAGAACAAAAACAATTGGTTCGTGATTATGAAGCTGTCGTTAAAGGCAAAGTTCATAATAAGTCTGGCACAATTGATTTCGCAATTGGTCGCGATCGCCATCACCCAACGCGTCGCATGGTTTCACAAACAGGTCAAAGTGCTGTCACTCATTACCGCGTGTTAAAATTAATGGAAGGCAAATCTTTGCTTCATTTAACACTAGAAACAGGACGCACGCACCAAATCCGTACTCACCTTTCTCATATCGGTCATCCGATTGTTGGAGATACATTATACGACGGACCGCCAACACAAGATGGTGCTTATCATTTACATGCATTCCGCATGTCGTTCATCCACCCTTTCACTAATGAAAAAGTAGTGGTTGAAGATACTGCAAGATAATAGAAAGCTATCCCGAAATGACATTTCGGGATAGCTTTTTTTATAGACTGGCTGATTGAAATGGAAGCGGCGACTCCCGCAGGAAAACGTCCGCTGCAATGGAAATCATCCTTTTATAGGTTACCTTACACTATAGAAATTTTTAAACCGTAATGTCATCTGGGTTTGTTCCGCTCCGCCAATCTTGGTTTAGCTCATCAATCATTTTCATTTCTTCTTGTGATAATGAAAAATCAAATACGTACGCATTTTCTTGAATGCGTGAAGGCTTTACTGATTTTGGAATAACAATCAAATCACTTTGCAAATGCCAGCGAATAATTACTTGTGCAATTGATTTATTGTGTTGTTTTGCAATTTCCAATAACACCGGATCTTCTAAAAGACGACCTCTAGCGAGTGGCGACCACGAAGTTACGGCAATGTCTTTCGTCTCACAATAATTTCGCAACGTCACTTGCGTTAGTTGTGGATGTAATTCAATTTGATTGACCATTGGTTTTGTATTAGCAGTAGCTAAAATTTTCTCTAGATGATGTTCATGATGATTCGAAACACCAATTGAACGAACTAACTTTTCATCGTAAAGACGTTGAATCGCGCGATACGTATCCACGTATGTTCCTTCAATAGCCCAATGCGTCAAATACAAATCTAAATAATCAAAGTCTAAACGCTTTAGCGATGCTTCAAATGCACGCAATGTTTCGTCATAACCTTGATCGGTATTCCAAACTTTTGATGTGATAAATAAGTCTTCACGCTTCACGCCAGAATTTCGAACCGCTTCTCCTACTTCTGCCTCGTTATCGTAAATAGTCGCCGTATCAATCGCTTTATAGCCTTCTTTAATAGCTGTGATCATCGCTTCGACTGCCGCTTCTTTATCAGTCATTTTGTAAACGCCAAGACCAAAACGCGGCATTTCTACTCCATTATGTAATTTTTTTGTTGAGTTGATCGTTAAGTCCATCTATCATCATCCTTTCTTCTTTCTATTGTACAAATAATATTAGATTAATTCGACTTTTAGGATTTTGATTCCAGCTCTTGCACTATCTCATTAAAACGAATAATATATATCATGTTGTTTAAAATCGTTCGTGTTTTAGGAGGAGCTTTAAATGTTTCATTTAAAAGAAAATAATACTACGATAAAGACGGAAATCACTGCCGGTATGACGACTTTCTTAACAATGGCTTATATCGTGATTGTTAACCCCGTTATTTTAGGAGCAGCAGGTGTACCGTTTGACCAAGTATTTCTGGCTACCATTATCGCCGCTGCCATCGGAACTTTATGGATGGCGTTAGCTGCTAATTACCCTATCGCTATCGCACCAGGCATGGGCTTGAATGCTTATTTCACTTCAATGGTCCTCGGTTCAGACGGAGCCATCGACTATGTAACTGCTTTTGCAGCAGTGTTTGTGGCAGGCCTTATTTTTGTTTTACTGTCATTAACTTCTTTGAGAAAAGTATTGATTCACGCCATTCCTGAAAACTTAAAACATGCAATCACAGCGGGAATTGGTTTATTTATCGCTTTTATCGGGATGAGACTGAGTGGGTTGATTGTGGCCAATGATGCCAATTTGGTCGGATTGGGTGATTTGACGTCTCCCCCAGTTGCCTTAACTTTGCTTGGATTACTCATTACCGTCATCTTTATGTCCTTAAATATTCATGGCGGTATATTTTACGGCATGATTATTACTGGCATCGTTGCGTTTTTCACAGGTCAATTAAAATTCAATGCAGGACTGATGAAGCTTCCTTCGTTACCGGAAGGAATCCTTATTTGGAACCCTATAGAGGCGCTTCAATTAGTTATTGAATTCGGCTTATATGGTGTGGTCTTTTCATTCTTGCTGGTAACTTTATTTGATACCACCGGAACCATGATTGGTGTTGCTAAGCAGGCTGGCCTTATGAAAGACAATAAAATGCCAAGAATGCGCCAAGCGTTGTTAGCTGATTCAATCGCAGCTACAGCAGGTGCAATGGTTGGGACAAGCCCAACTTCTGCTTATGTAGAATCTTCTGCAGGTGTCGCGGCTGGAGGACGCACCGGATTAACAAGTTTAACGGTCGCTATCTTATTTATCGTTGCAGCCTTTTTTGGTCCATTAGTTGGTTCTTTATCAAGTGTCGCAGCCATCACAGCACCTGCCTTAATCATCGTTGGGAGTTTAATGATTGGTTCTGTTAAACAAATTGAATGGGAAAAATTTGACGAAGCTTTTCCTGCCTTTTTGATTGTCCTTGCTATGCCTTTAACATCTAGTATTGCGACAGGTATTGCATTTGGATTTATCTCTTATCCATTAATGAAAGTTTTTAAAGGAAAATGGAAAGCTGTGCATCCGATTCTGTATATCTTTGCTATTTTGTTTACGATTCAACTATTAATCGCACCTCATTGATGAATAGACATAAAAAAACCGCCAATTGGCGGTTTTTTAGTTATACTCGATTTCTTGTAAATGTTGCTGACAGTAATAAAACAACTGCTGTGATCAAATGAAATACCCAGCCTACGCCTGGAATCCAAGCAATCGTACTTGTAATGATTCCGAGAATTGATCCTGCTTTTGGAGAAAATTCACGGAAACAAAAGAACAATGTAATCGCATGAAGCACAAACATAATGCCAAGAGCTGAGTAGCCTGTGCTGATGACAAAGCCACCGCCTATTAATGGAATCGCTAGAAATGCTTCAGCAAGTCCTGTAAACCAAAGCAATGCGACAGAAATTTTCATTTTCATATAAATTCATCCCTTCTGTAACTATTCTTGTCTTCTTTATACGATTGAACGCGGAAAAGGTTTCATTTTTTGCAGACCGTCAGAAATTATCCACATTTCAACCCATGTTGTATATTTCATTTTTCCCGCTTGTAAGCTATACTAAACAAAGATGCACATTTCAAGGAGGTCATTATTATGAACTTAATCCTTATTTTAGGTATTTGTGTTTCGTTCTTAGTAGCTATTTTCACTGCTGGATACGATGACAAGCCTGGAACAAACGAAAGAGAATAGTGTAAAAGGACAGCGGAATCCGCTGTCCTTTTTTTATTCTAACCCTGGATAATCTTGTTGACGTAACGCTTCATACATTAAAATTGATGCTGTATTTGATAAATTGAGCGAACGAATATTGTCATTCATCGGAATGCGTAAGCAAAAATCCGGATTTTGCTCGATCAATTCTTTTGGCAATCCTTTTGTTTCTTGTCCAAATACAAAGAAATGATCTTTTTCTCTGTCGGAATAATCGTAAGAAGTATGTGTCTTTGCCCCAAACTTCGTAATATAGTAAAATGCTCCGTTTTTGTATCGGTCAAACAACTCTTGCAATCCATCGTAATAATGAATATCAACATGCTCCCAATAATCAAGTCCGGCACGTTTTAGCATTTTATCGTCTGTCGAAAAGCCTAGCGGACGTATTAAGTGTAATTTCACACCTGTCCCTGCGCATGAACGCGCGATATTTCCTGTATTTGCTGGAATCAGCGGTTGGTACAATACAATATGAATAGCCAAATCTTTCACTTATCCTTTCGATCTTTCAGCAAAAAATGCCAATCCTTTTTGAATTTCTTCTTGCACTTCTTCTTCTTTTTCACTTTTTTCTGCTTGCTGCAAAGCAATTAAACCTTCTGCTGTTCCAATCTTACCAATCGCCCATGCCGCAGTTCCTCGAATAACTGGCCGCTCATCACTTTCAAGCAACTCAATCAACACAGGCACAGCAGCCGTTTCTTTAAAATGTGCTAACGCCAATATGGCATTTCGTTGAATTGGCTTTTTGCCTCGCCACGATCCGGACACATAGCCAAACTTATCCTTGAATTCTTTATTGGAAATCGTTAATAATGGCAACAGTAGTGGTTTGGCTATTTCAGGATCTGGTTCGAATTCTGCATGAATTTGATTGGCTTTGCGCTTATTTTTCGGACATACTGTCTGACATGTATCGCAGCCATACAACCGATTGCCGATTTTGCCACGAAACTCATCTGGTAAAAATCCTTTTGTTTGTGTTAAAAACGAAATGCAGCGCTGAGCGTTTAATTGGCCACCTTCAACTATAGCACCTGTTGGACAACTATCAATACATAAACGACAATCACCGCACTGGTCTTCTATAGGCTCATCAAACCGAAACGGAATATTGGTAATCATTTCACCAAGATAAACGTACGAACCAAATTCCGGTGTAATAATATTGGTGTTTTTGGCACTCCAGCCAATTCCAGCGCGTTCTGCTACTGCACGGTCAGATAGCTCACCGGTATCCACCATGGACCGCATTCGCGCTTCTGGAAAACGCGACGCGATAAATGCTTCTAACAGCGTTAGCCGCTCTCTAAGTGCCGCATGATAGTCTTTTCCCCAAGAAGACCGAGAGAAAATCCCACGGCGCGCGCCTTTAACGCCTTGCGGGGCATCCGTCATTCGTGATGGATACGCAATAGCGATGGAAATAATGCTCACAGCTTCGTTCAACAATAATTCAGGTCGCGTGCGCTTTTCTACGTCAGACTCTTCAAATCCAGACTGATAATTCAATTGTTGCTGACGAATCAATTGATGCTTCAAGCTATAAAAAGGTTCTGCCGAAGCAAAGCCGATTTTATCAATTCCGATGTCCGAGGCATACGCAACAAGCTCTTTTTGAAATTGATCAAGATTCATGTCGTAACCCCTCACTCAATTCTATGATACGATAATAAAAACTCCTAATGAAAGGAAGATTGCAATGAAACTGACAATCGATCCTCAAATAAACGAAACACTAAGTGACTTTAAAATTGGTGTCATTCATTATAACAATATCACCGTTTCCGATTCACCTCAAATGTTAAAAGGCCGTCTTCAGCTTTTCCAAGAGCAATTATACTTCGAGTTGGAAGACAAAGAAATTACAGACTTTCCAGGTCTGCTCGAATGGCAACTTATTTGGAAGGCATTAGGTTCTGATCCTAGCCGATATCGTCCCTCAGCAGAAGCATTATATCGCCGCATCAAAAAGCAAAATTACTTGGCTGCCATTAATTCAGCTGTCGACATGAATAGCTTTTTGTCATTGCAATATGAAATTCCACTTGGTTTATATGATGCTGACAAAGTTGAAGGCGATATCGAAATTGCAGTCGGGACTAGCACAGACCGCTATGAAGGCTTGAATAACCGCATTAACACCTTAACAGGCATTCTTGTATCCAAAGATGCTCAAGGCGCGTTTGGCAGTCCTTATGTAGATTCTAAGCGGACGGCTGTTACGGAACAAACAAAAAATGCAGTACATATCTTCTATCTACGTCCATCAATGGCAAAAGACACAGCTTTGCAACTTCTAACAGCTGCTTCTAATATGTTTACAACTATTAATGGCGGAGACGCTGAGATTTATGTAGTGTAATAAATTAAAAAGAATGCTGATGCTTTAATATTGTGCATCAGCTTTTTTGCCTCGTTTTTTAACAGCTCTTATGTGTAATCTTAACAGTTTGTTCTCTTAGGCATATTCTTTTCCATTCATGCACGATTGCAGTAAACTCTTCTTACACTGAAAAGTAAAAGAGGGATTCTTACATGAAACGAGTGCATAGCGATATCGTTCAGTTTCGCGGAAGCCATTATGAATTTGGTCGAATGCAAGGAGAATTGCTAAAAGAATCATTGATTCTTCCAAACCGCCAAAAACAAAGAAAAGCATCTAGCCGTCATTTAATTATTGATGAACAACGAGCAAAAAATATATTAGTAACCTTAGCTCCAAGAGTATGGGAAGAAATTAATGGCTTAGCCGACGCTCTTGACTGGTCGATGCATGAAGCGATTCGTGAATTCGGCGGCTATTATTTGGAATACACACGTAGCGGCTGCTCGATTTATACCGAGTCTGATTTTATGGTTCGCAATTACGATAGTTCACCTCAAGGGTACGAAGGTCGACTTGCTTTGTATCAACCAACTGATGGAGGCTTCGCAACAATCGGACCGACCATGCAAATTACCGGACGTACGGATGGAATGAATGAAAAAGGCTTGGTCATGGGCTATAATTTCATTAATCGTCGCAACTCAGAAGATGGTTTTATTTGCAATATGATTGGTCGGCTGATTCTGGAAAACTGTGCGACCATTGATGATGCAGTAGCATTGCTAGAAGAACTGCCTCACCGTCGCTCTTTTAGTTACGTACTATTAGACCGTACTGGGAAGTCAGTAGTAGTCGAAGCCTCACCGCGTTCTGTTGTTGTTCGCGAATCTGCTGTTTCCACCAATCATTTCGAGTTATTAGTAGAAGAAAACCGCTACCAAACCGATGACTCTCGTCGAAGAGAACAAATGATGTTGCAGCAACATAAAAAAATAGATGCGTACAACGCTTTTCGTCTACTAAATGACTCTGATAAAGGCGTTTTCTCAAAAAAATACAGCACAGCTTCAGGCACTCTTCATACCGCTTCATACTTCCAACAGAGCTTGAAAGTTGGATTTGCTATTGGTCCAGATCGCCTACCACTAATGCTAGATTTCGATAAATGGCTGCAAGGTGAGCGCTTATACGCTAAACGGATCAACGGAAAAATAGATACACATTTGCCATTTGTTCATATGGCAGAACTGTAAAAAACAAGAGCCAGCTCGATGCTGACTCTTGTTTTTATTTTATACAAATTGTTTATCGACATGTGCAAAACCAATATCGGTATCTACCGTTCCATACACTGTTTGAATAGCTAAGCTCTCTCCTTGTAGCCAACTATCAAAATCAAAAACGACCGGTTGCTGATTTCCGCCAAGTGCAAACCATACCTTTTTTTCTTTCGGTAAATAAGCAGATGTATGAATCGTTCCTGCCCAACTTTTATAAAGAGTTGAAAATACACCTTTGTCTGTATCGTTAAACAATCGGAAAGCTTCTAAAGCATTATGGGTTTGACTTTCTTGATTTTGAATCGCCTCTAAACGATCAAACGAATCTTTTAAATAATTCCGGTTTTCATGTGACTGAATTTCAAAATGGTTGGTGCAGATATTACTGATGCGAACATCGACCGAGCGTGGACTTGCTTCGATAATACGTGTTTCACCGCTGGTATCTGTCACAATATAACTAAAAGAGCCACGGTGAGGAATTTCTCTCAACAGCTCTACTGCTTCGTGAATTGTAGCGCAGGTTTCAAGGATGATTCGACCGATCAAATAACACACAAACCCGTCTCCCGGCTTTTTTCGGTGTGTAAAATTATAGCCCATCGCTAACCCTTTTTCATTCATCCCATCCATCCGTCCGGTAATGCGCGATGTCGGTCCGATGATTGCATACCCGCCATCAGTCGGTTGGAACAAACTAAAGCGTCCTTCATAAGTTTGTGGATGGAAATCATAGTTACGAACCATAAAATCTGTTCCTGTAACAATCGAGCAGCCCGAAGGCATTGCGTCAATTCGGTAGCCGCCAAAGTCACGCAGCACTTCTTCCATCGGCAATCCCAGACTTTCCTGTAGTCCCATTAATTCAGCCCAAATACCTGGAGCAAATCGTTGATAAACAGCTTTTGTTTCTTGCACATCTATTTCAAATCTAGGTCTTTTTGCTTTCCACTGCTTTCTTCGATTATCCAAAATCACACTATCTTTTAATAGCTTTCCTTGCTTAACCCCGAAATCATAATGACTGCCTCTAAACTCTAAAATATCACTATGTATATCTTTCATCAAATTCTCCTTTATGCTACAAAATCACTGAATATAATTTAGCTTACACACTTCAATCAAAAAGTTCAAAAGCTCCGAGTTAAAAAACCAAAATCTCCATAAAAAATCCCGCCTTATAAAATTCATAAAGCGGGAACAGCCATTGCTTTTTATTATTCTTCTTCATATGCCCTAAGCAATTCTTTTAAGTCTAACTTCTTCATTTTCATTAATGCATTTGTTAACCGCTCTACTTTTTTTGCTTCGCCATCAATCAACATATTATTTAATTCGATTGGAACCACTTGCCAAGTAATCCCAAACCGATCCGTTAACCACCCACACATTTGTGTTCTTTTATCACTGCCTTGGGTTAATTTATCCCAATAATGATCCACTTCTTCTTGAGATTCGCAATTGATGATGAACGAAATTGCTTCGGTATACGGAAACGCTGGGCTTCCGTTTAAAGCTAAAAACCCTTGGCCTTCAATTTGAAACTCGATTGTCATGACTTTTCCTGCATTAAGACGATGACTTTCATTACCTACACCACTATAGTAAGTCACTCGTCCAATTTTCGAGTTATTGAAAACCGACGTATAGAAATCTACTGCTTCTTCAGCATTCATATCAAACCATAAATTCGTCGTTATTTTTTGAATGACAGGATCCATATTTTTCTCCTACTTCCGATAAAAAAGCAATGGCTATGTATCATAGGTCAACGAATCTTCTGGTATCTCTTTGTCTGACGAACAATCCATTTCTCAATCTCCACAATACCAAATACTAGAACACCAATCGTTAACGGCCATATCCACTCTTTTACTTGTAACGGAACGGTTCCAAGTAAGAAGTTTATAAATGGCATATAGGTCACTGCAAGCTGCACAACGATTAAAATAATAGAGACAATAAACGCAATTTTATTCGAAAAAAAACTCCGATTTAATGCAAACTCGGTCTCACTACGACAATTGAATAAATACATCAATTGCGCAATTACCAATGCCTGTAACGTCATTGTATTCACGGTGGATGGATTTATTTGCTGATTGGTTAAAAACATATTCATGAATAGAATTCCCCCACAAATAATCAGTGAAACAAAGACGATGCGAAAAACATAATAGGGGCTCATCAATTTGGCATTGGGCTTTCTTGGGGGCCGTTCCATCGCTCCCGGTTCCAACTTTTCAAAAGCAATAGCTAAGGAAATGGTAACGGCAGAAATCATATTAACCCATAGAATTTGTACTGTTGTTAATGGCAATGTTGTTCCAAACAAAATACTCACAAACATCAACGCGCCTTCTGACATATTTGTTGGCAAAATAAATAGAATGGTCTTTTTCAAATTATCATAAACGCGCCTGCCTTCTTTCACCGCATTTACAATTGTGCTAAAGTTATCGTCCACTAAAACCATTCCAGCTGCTTCCTTAGATACTTCTGTCCCTTTTATCCCCATTGCAACCCCTATATCCGCACGTTTTAATGCTGGTGCATCGTTGACCCCATCTCCAGTCATGGCACAAATATGCTTCTCAGCTTGTAATGCTTGAACCAACTGAAGCTTATTGTTCGGACTAGTTCGTGCAAAGACGTCATAATTCACTGCTGCCTGTGCTAACTCTTTGTCATCCATTCGATCCAAATCTTTTCCTTCAAGTACACGTATTCCATCGCCAATTCCCATTTGGGCACCTATAGCAACTGCTGTATCTTTATGATCACCCGTAATCATTTTCACAATAATCCCTGCCTTGCGACATTGTTGAATCGCATCTATGACTTCTTCTCGGGGAGGATCAATAATGCCTGCTAGGCCGACTAACCTAAATCCTGATTCCATGTCGCTATGATTAATAAAACAAGTAGTGTCCTCAACTTGTTTTGCGGCAACTGCGATCAACCGCTCTCCTTTATTGGCATGTTGAACCATCTTTTTATGCCAGTAAGCTCCTTCTACAGAAGAAGCTGACAAGCCAGTCATTTCCAATAAATTTTCAGGTGCACCTTTTACATAAATCCATTTACTTTGCTCTTTTTCTACTAAAGCCGCCATATACTTATAATCTGAATTAAAAGGGATTTTTGATAAGATTGGCAACCTTCGAACCTCTTCCCCTGTTTTTTCAGTTAATGTAATAAGGCAACCTTCAGTAGCATCTCCACTGATAACCCAATATCCTTGTTCATCACACCTCAAATTAGCTTCATTAACCGTTTTAACAGCTGTTAGAAATTCCTTAAAATCTGGATATTCCGCAAGTTGAACAAGTTGCTTCCCATCAAAAATCGAGCCGTTTGGTGAATAACCTGTTCCTGTAACAGTTAATTCTTTATCTTTTAACATCACAGAAGTGACGGTCATTTCATTTTTTGTCAACGTCCCAGTTTTATCTGAGCAAATTACTGTAACGGCTCCAAGAGTTTCAACAGAAGGTAAATTGCGGACAATGGCATTTTTTCCTGCCATACGCTGTACTCCGATTGCTAAAATGATTGATAGCACAGCTGGTAAACCTTCAGGAATTGCCGCTACGGCTAGGCCAATAATCGCCAATAATAAATCAGATGTTGCATAATCATGAAACAAGTACCCAACCACAAATATGACAAAAGAGCTAATGACAATGGTCAACGATATGACTTTACCAAAAGCTGCCGTTTGCTTTAATAATGGTGTCTGTAGACGATCGACTTCTTCTATTGAAGAACTAATTTTTCCGAGTTCTGTATCCGAGCCGATTGCAACAACAACTCCTATTCCTGAACCAGATGCTATCGTTGTCCCAGCAAATACCATATTGAGCCGGTCAGCCAATACCGTATCTTTTGGCAATACTGCTGAATTTTTCTCCACTGCTGTTGATTCACCCGTCAAAGAAGACTCTTCTACTTGTAAGGTGACAGCTTCTAAAATCCGAATATCGGCAGAATTCTTTTCCCCCGCTGAAAGTACTACAATATCTCCTGGTACCAGTTCGGCAGAAAGCACCTCTTGTCGGACTGAATCCCGAATTACCGTTGCTTTTAATGACAACATTTTCCGAATACTTTCCAACGCCTTTTCTGCTTTGGTTTGCTGAATATATCCAATAATTGCATTGATGACTACCACCATCAAAATTACAGCCGTATCGATCCAATGCCCTAAAAACAAAGTAATAATTGCAGCTACAAGTAATACATAAATTAATACATCGTTAAAATGCTTAAAAAATTTGAAGAACTTAGACTCTTGTTTAGGTTCTGGCAGCTCATTCGCTCCATATTCCTCGTGACGCTTTTTTGCTATGTCTTCACTTAAGCCAACTTCTACATCTGTATCGAAAATTTTTAGCAATTCAACTGCATCTATTCCGCACCAATTTTTGGCTTGCATCATTGTCCCTCATTTCAACTAACAAAATGACAATAAATTAAGTTATTATTCTGATTATCATAACACCTATTTAGGCTTCTGTTGTTACAGAACTACCTTTTTTCCATATATTATAGGTTCTGATATCAGAATATTTTTTGTATTCCGTAAAAAGTCTTATAGTTGTATATGAATAATTATGATAGGATTAGAATATTATTTTTGGGGAGGTTATATCGTGGATCAATTATTTACCAAGCTTGATGAATTATATGATGAGATAGTCGACATTCGACGTTTTCTTCATGAGTACCCTGAACTGTCTTTTGAAGAAGTCAAAACAGCAAAATACATTGCTCAGTTCCATGAAAACCTCGGACACAAAGTACGGACAAATGTGGGTGGTAATGGCGTACTTGCCTATTTAACAGGTAGTAAACCTGGTCCTACTATCGCTTTACGTGCTGACTTTGACGCATTGCCGATTCAAGAACAAACGGACGCACCGTATAAATCAAAAAATGACGGTGTGATGCATGCTTGCGGGCACGATGGCCATACTGCAAGTTTGCTTGGGCTCGCGAAAGCGTTGAACAGTATGCAGTCAGAAATTGAAGGCACTATTGTATTTTTGCATCAACACGCAGAAGAATTACCGCCCGGTGGAGCAATTGCCATGATTGAAGATGGCTGCCTGGATGGGGTTGATGTTATTTTCGGAACACATTTACAAGCTCAAACACCTCTTGGAGAAATTGGTTACCGGTCGGGTCCGTTACAAGCTGCTCCTGATCGTTTCGACATTAAAATCATAGGAAAAGGTGGACATGGTGCAAGCCCGCATGAAACGAAAGATAGTATTGTTATAGGTGGACAGTTGATTAACAACTTACAACAAATTGTCAGTCGGCGAATCGATCCTCTTGAATCTGCGGTTGTCTCAATATGCAATTTTGAAGCAAAAAATCCTTATAACGTTATTGCTGATACGGCCGAAATGACTGGAACTGTTCGGACTTTTAAGGAAGATATACGTAATTTTATCGAAGAAGAAATTGACCGTGTCATTAAAGGAACTTGTCTCGTTTCAGGTGCAGATTATGAATACACTTATTCACGCGGCTATCCAACAACCGTTAACCATGAAGCCGAAACAAACTTTGTTGCAGCGCTTGCCCCTGCTATTCCTGATGTAACAAACGTCAGAGAAACAGAACCTGTTATGGGTGGCGAAGATTTCTCTTATTACCTTCAGCAAACTAAAGGAACCTTTTTCTTTACAGGTGCCAAAAATCCAGAAAATACAGAAGCTTACCCACATCACCATCCAAAGTTCGATATTGATGAGCGTGCACTATTAATTGCTGCAAAAGTATTAGGTAGTGCTGCATTAACTTATGCGAAAGCTAATAGACCCTCTATTTGCATAAATTAATATTCATAAAGAATTAGTCTCTTACATAGAAGGAGTAGTTGTGAAATGAGTGAGAATGCATTAGCGTTATGGAAAGATTGGCGATTGCACGTAATTGTCTTAGGTATTGTAGTGATAACCGAATCCATCGGTATATTCAAAATTCCACTGGGTCCAGGGACCATTCTATTATTGCCAATGCTTTATGCAGTAGTCATTGGGTTGGCCTTGTACTTTACCCCCTTAATAAACGATAAACAATCAATTAATGCCGAACCTTTAGTGTTTCTTTCTGTTTCGATACTAATTGCGAAATTCGGCGTTCAAGCTGGACCCGCACTTCCACAAATTATTGAAGCAGGACCCGCTTTACTATTGCAAGAGTTCGGTAATTTAGGAACCATCTTTTTAGCTCTACCTTTGGCAGTATTTCTGGGCATGAAAAGAGAAAGTATTGGTATGACCCATTCTATCGGACGCGAAGCTAACCTCGCGTTAATTACTGATAAATATGGTTTGTCTTCACCAGAAGGCCGCGGCGTTATGGCCATGTATATTTTCGGTACTGTTTTCGGTTCAATATTCATCGGTATGATTTCTGGCTTCTTAGCAACTGTAACTCCTTTACACCCTATTTCTTTTGCAATGGCGACAGGTGTTGGCAGTGGTAGTATGGCAGCCGCTTCTCTTGGACCATTAATTGCAGCATTTCCTGAAATGAGTGAAACACTGACTGCCTTTTCAGGTGTTAGTAACTTGATTTCTTCCGTGACTGGTCTCTATATGAGTATTTTTGTAGGACTTCCATTAACTGTGAAAATGTATGAAGTATTGTCAAAAAACAAAGAGAAAAAAGCAATGAAAGGAAGCGTGGAATATGTTAAAAAGCATTAAAGAATGGATAGCCGTCTTTATGATTATCGGCGTAATTATGCTAATAGGAAATTGGATTGGCTATGATGTGCTTCCATGGACTGCGCTTCCTGGAATAGCTATTCTAATAGGTATCAGCTTGGCTGGATTAATTATTCACCGCCTGTTACCTTTCCAATTGCCTAGTATCGCTTATATCGGCATTATCGGACTCATTTTAACAATCCCAGGTATGCCGGGATCCGCTCAAATTGCTACTTATACAGCGGAAGTTAATTTATTGGCTATCGCGACCCCTATTCTAGCCTATGCAGGTGTATCAATTGGCCGTTCATGGTTTGATTTTGTTCAGTTAGGCTGGAAAACAATTGTCGTTGGTATGCTCGTTCTATTTGGAACATTTCTTGGATCTGCAGTTATCGCTGAAATCATTTTACGTTTCCAAGGCATTATTTAAACTTCCTCAATAAAAGACCGCATCAAAGCTATAACTTTGATGCGGTCTTTTAATTCTTTTAAACCACTAAATATATTGCTATATAGGTCAAAACACTTTTTATTTCTAAAAAAATTAATTATTCAGTTTTTTATATTGTATTTATAAAAAAAAGGTGTATAATAGGTGCTGTAAAAACCAAAATATTGATACATAGGTCAAAAATATAACAAGGAGGAGCTGAAATGAAGAAAATCTTTACCATGATCATGGTCGCTTTTCTCAGCCTATCTGCCCTGTCTAGTGTGAGTGCCCATCCACATGATCACGACAAAGGAGATCAAAAGTACAGTATTGAGAAACAGTTAGCTATGAGCAAAAAAGCAATTAAGAAGTATCGTAACATCGACGTCGCACTTGATGAAGGATTTGTTGGCCTGTTTCCTGGAGCATGTGTACCTAATATGGGAATTCACTTGGTCAAACCTAGCCGTATGGACGATGACAAACTTCGTATCAAAAAACCGGAAATTCTGCTTTATGAACCACTGAAAAATGGTCACTACAAATTGGTTGGAGCGGAATGGTACGTACCAACAGATGTAACTGATAAAGCACCAGTACTATTTGGACAAAAATTCCAAGGTCCTATGAATAACCATGATGGCACAGCAGGTCAGCATTATGACTTACATGTATGGCTGTTCAAAACAAATCTTGATGGTATCTTCAAACCAGAGAATACACGTATAAGTTGTCAATATGCTGAATAAGTATAACTTCTTGAAAATAACCAGTAAACCGGCGTATGAGAACTCCTCCTACGTCGGTTTTTCAAACTAGTTTATCTTTAGTTACATATACTATTAATAAGTTTATAAAAGTACTCTTTTATATAGAAGAAACTCATACGAAAATTCATTTATATATCAGTCCAAAAAAAAGCCCTGACAATTGAGTCAGGACTTTCTTTTTACTTGCAATATACCGGCGGTCGGGGTCGAACCGACACTCCCGTGAAGGAACGGGATTTTGAGTCCCGCGCGTCTGCCAATTCCGCCACGCCGGCAAGTATTGTTTTAGCGGACAAGAATTATTATAGCACACCTTACTTTTTTCGCCAATACTTTCTCTAAGTAGTAATCATAAACACTGATCATTAATCAAGTATTAGCTGCCTCTACTCCCTATACACCGAGTGCTTTAAAAATAGATTCTAGATTACTTTTTTATATAAATATTGATACAACAAAAAACCCCTTAACTATGAATACTCACAGTTAAGGGGTTTTGGAAAGAACAGGCAGGTTCTTTCAGTATACCGGCGGTCGGGGTCGAACCGACACTCCGGTGAAGGAACGGGATTTTGAGTCCCGCGCGTCTGCCAATTCCGCCACGCCGGCAAATCATTATGGAGGCGGCAACCGGACTCGAACCGGTGATAAGGGTGTTGCAGACCCATGCCTTACCACTTGGCTATGCCGCCAAATAATGGAGCGGAAGACGAGGTTCGAACTCGCGACCTCCACCTTGGCAAGGTGGCGTTCTACCACTGAACTACTTCCGCAATAAAGCTGGGGTACCTGGATTCGAACCAGGGCATGACGGGATCAAAACCCGTTGCCTTACCGCTTGGCTATACCCCATTAATAAAAGATGGGGCGGACGAGGGGAATTGAACCCCCGAGTGCCGGAATCACAATCCGGTGCGTTAACCACTTCGCCACGACCGCCACTTTACTATTTTATAAGTTCACTTAGTTAAATTAAAACATGGGGCGGACGAGGGGAATTGAACCCCCGAGTGCCGGAATCACAATCCGGTGCGTTAACCACTTCGCCACGACCGCCATCATATAAATTTTAAAATTGGCAGGGGCAGTAGGAATCGAACCCACATCGGAGGTTTTGGAGACCTCTGTTCTACCGTTAAACTATGCCCCTAAAAACTGGTGGTGGGGGGCAGATTCGAACTGCCGAACCCGAAGGAGCGGATTTACAGTCCGCCGCGTTTAGCCACTTCGCTACCCCACCTAAAAAATGGTGCCGGAGAAAGGAGTCGAACCCTCGACCTACTGATTACAAGTCAGTTGCTCTACCAACTGAGCTACTCCGGCATGGAGATTGCATTTCTAAAAAAATGGTGGGTCAGGACGGAATCGAACCGCCGACACTTAGAGCTTCAATCTAATGCTCTACCGACTGAGCTACTGACCCACTTTGTTAAGTAAAAATGGCGGTCCCGACCGGGATCGAACCGGCGATCTCCTGCGTGACAGGCAGGCATGTTAACCGCTACACCACGGGACCATTTGGTTGCGGGGGCAGGATTTGAACCTGCGACCTTTGGGTTATGAGCCCAACGAGCTACCGAACTGCTCCACCCCGCGATAATACTATTTATTTCTTTTCATATACTTAATATGTAAGAAATGGTGGAGGATGACGGGATCGAACCGCCGACCCTCTGCTTGTAAGGCAGATGCTCTCCCAGCTGAGCTAATCCTCCATGAAATTGGTGACCCCTACGGGATTCGAACCCGTGTTACCGCCGTGAAAGGGCGGTGTCTTAACCGCTTGACCAAGGGGCCATTCTTATAAATTGTTGAAAACGATCTTCTGGCGGAGAGCAAGGGATTCGAACCCTTGAGACGGTTGCCCGCCTACATGATTTCCAATCATGCTCCTTCGGCCACTCGGACAGCTCTCCATAATTGGCTCCGAAGGTAGGACTCGAACCTACGACCATCGCATTAACAGTGCGGTGCTCTACCACTGAGCTACTTCGGAATAATTGATCAGCCTGGCAACGTCCTACTCTCACAGGGGGAAACCCCCAACTACCATCGGCGCAAAAGAGCTTAACTGCCGTGTTCGGGATGGGAACGGGTGTGGCCTCTTTGCCATCATTACCAGACTGAATTTATTTTGAAAGACAAGATTTATTATACCAATATCACAGGTTTTTTCAAGCTTTTTTTC
>NZ_AEPB01000029.1 GCF_000189395.1 Planococcus donghaensis MPA1U2
ATCCGTATACGGTGAAGAAGCCGGTGCACAATTTGAAGAAACATGGAAGTCACACATTGGCTACTTTGTGGATTACGTAACAGCAACAGGTGAAGGCAACAAAGAAGGGCAAGAACAAGCCCGTGCTGAGTTGGATCAGTATATCTTAGACCAAGCGGCATTCTTAGACGCAGCAACTGAAGGACGCGTACCAGCCGATGCACTTGAAGAAGGCTTAACAGCCCACGTTGGACAATTACTAGGCGCATTTGATTCATACGTAGCCGGCGACTTTGACGCAGCGTACAGCTCAATTCGCGAAGCGTATGCACATATGCAAATGCCAGCAGCAGGCTTGTCTGCAGCAATCGTGGATCAATTCCCAGATCAATTTAGCGCAACGGAAATGCCATCTGAAATGCCGAAAACAGGCATGGGCGGCATGGCTGACCAAAACTCATTCCCAATCTTATGGGTTCTTGTAGGCTTGATGTTAGCTGCATTGACAACCGTAGTAGCGGTTCGTACACGTAAACAATAATAGCTACTATCTTTAGAGTATAGAGAAAAGGGTGTTGGAATGATTTTATTCCAACACCCTTTTTATGTGTAAATATAGATTATTATTTCGAATAAAAAAGCGCCATTCTAAACGTATTAACGACGTTTAGAATGGCGCTTTTGGCTAACTTATTTCATTTTTTTTAGTTCATCTACAACTGTAGAAGGTTCTACACGGTCTCTATAATCTGATTTCGTGTAGCCATATGCTATTGTTCCATTTGTATCAATAATATATGTTGCAGATACAGGAAGTTTCCATGAATCTTCGCCATTATATTGATCAACATTTAAACCGCTACTTTTATAAATTTCTACCAAGTATTCAGGTAATTGGTAAACCAAGTTAAATTGGTTCGCTACTTCATTGTTTTCATCACTTAAAACGATGTATTCTAATTCATGCTTTTCTTGAATTGACATTGATTGATCCGGTGTTTGTGGGCTAATGGCAATCAATTCAGCATTTTGTCCGTGAATTTCCCCAATAACTTGTTGGTAAGCACGTAGTTCCATATTGCAGTAAGGGCACCAGTTCCCACGATAAAACGTTAGTACGACAGGTCCTTGTTTTAACTGTTCGTATAATTCAACGGTTTCGCCTGTAGCATTGGGTAAGTTAAAGTTTGGCGCTTTCTCGCCTGTTTTTAATCCCTTGCCTTGGTCAGAGGATTCTAATTCGTCAATTGCATTTTGCATCTTTTCTTGCGCTTCAACAGGCTTGTTTTTCTTAAAGTTTTCGATATATTCCTGAATTTCTTCTCTCATGTTTGTAGTCATTAATAAAAACTCCTTTTCAAAATAAAATAGTTTACTTTAGTTTCATATTAATTTATGAGTGCATTTTTAATTTAAATATGTTTTTGAGCAGTCGCAAGAATTTCTTCTTTTGGTTGGAAGCCTACAGTTTGCTCCATCAATTCGCCATCTTTAAAGAAAAGAAGTGTTGGAATGCTCATAACACCAAATTTTTGTGCAGTTTCTTGGTTGTCATCGATATCTACTTGGATCACGCTTATGTTGTTGTGCTGATCTTCATTTATTTCTTGTAACGCAGGAGCAATCATTTTGCAGGGAGCACACCATGCTGCACCAAGTTCTGCAATTACAAAACCTTCTTTCGTTTCATCGACAAATGTTGAATCTGTAACGTCTTTAATAGACATAGTATCTCTCCTTTTAATTGGTTTCTAACCGTTTGAATAAATCAAGTGGTTAGAAACAAACTTTACGATATGTTATGATGGAAGTCAATCATTCAGTCTTAAGGAGAAATGATCATGACAATAACCAATGAAAATTATTATTCATATGTAAGTGACTATTTATTTATAAATTTTTTAAATACGATTAATATCAAAAAGATAGCGGTAACAGATTTCCTGGAAGAAGAAAATGGATTAGAAGATTGGCTATCGTATATGGCGAAACAAGGCATCTTGAATTCACAACAAGTAGAGCAACTTGAAATGTCTCCGATTGATGCGAAGAAGATGAAAGCGTTTCGTGAGGAGTGGAGAAATTACTTTGAGAGATCAGAAGAATCACAATATGCATTTGACTCATTAGCAATGTATACAAAACATACGCCTTTGTCTTTCGATTCTTCACTTAAACCGATTCCAAGTAAAGGCGGCACAGAAGGGCTACTTGCCATCCTTTCGTTTGAAATGCTTCAAGCTTTTCAAAGTGGTATTTTTGAAAAACTAAAAAAATGTGATAGTTCCGTTTGCTATGCATTTTTTATAAATACGAGTGGTAAACGCAAATGGTGCTCAATGGAAGTTTGCGGAAATCGTGAAAAAGCGAAAAGGCATTACGCTAAAAAGTTAGATTCATAAATAGTTAAAAAAGACAAAGCGCTATTTAAAACGCTTTGTCTTTTTTTATATGCAAATATACAGAAGTGTGCAAAATCTTTTCTATTTACAATCCTTCAGTAACAGTATAAACTAAAGAAAAGTTTCCTTAAGGAAAGACATTTTAAAATAGAAAATAAATGGCGGAGGGGAAGTAACATGATTTCTGCAATTAAATTACAAAATGTTCACGTCTCCTATTACGGTAGAACCGCAATTGAGGGAATAGACTTAACACTCGAACAAGGTAAAGTTCTTGGTATTATTGGTCCTAACGGTGCTGGGAAATCTACTCTACTAAAAGCAATGTTAAACCTTGTTTCAATCGATAAAGGCAATATTGAAATATTGGGGGAAACCTTAAAAGAAAACCGAAAGAAAATAGCTTATGTGCCACAACGTAATGAGTATGATTGGGATTTTCCAATTCATGTTCTTGACGCTGTATTAATCGGTACTTATCCGAATTTGGGCATTTTCAAGCGGCCGAAGAAAAAAGAAAAAGAGTGGGCTTATGAATGTTTGAAAAAAGTAGGCATGGAAGAATTTGCTCATCGTCAAATTGGCGAATTATCCGGAGGTCAGCAGCAACGCGTCTTTCTTGCTCGAGCACTTGCTCAAAAAGCAGATCTTTTCTTTTTGGATGAACCATTTGTTGGGATTGATGTATCGAGTGAAGAAATGATCGTTAAATTATTAAAAGATTTACGAGATCAAGGAAAAACAGTAGTTGTGGTTCATCACGATTTAAGTAAAGCAAATGAGTATTTTGATGAATTGCTTCTATTGAATAAACAGGTAATACAATTTGGGAATCCTAAACAAGTTTTACGACCTGAAGTTATGCGAAAAGCATATGAAAGTGAATTATCTTTTTTGTATGAAGTTGGGGTGAACTAATTATGGCTTTTATCGAAGGGCTTATTGAATACGACTTTTTGCAAAAAGCTTTACTTACCTCGATTATGGTAGGAATCATTTGTGGAGTCATCGGTTGTTTTATCATTTTAAGAGGCATGGCTTTAATGGGTGACGCGATTTCCCATGCGGTTTTACCAGGAGTGGCAATTTCTTATGCAATTGGCATCAATTTCTTTTTTGGTGCAGTATTTACAGGCGTATTAACCGCAATTGGGATCGGCTTTGTTAGTCAAAACAGTCGGATCAAACAAGATACGGCAATTGGTATTATGTTTTCTGCAGCATTTGCGTTAGGGGTAATCCTTATTACGGTTCTTGAAAGCAGTACCGATTTGTATCATATTTTGTTTGGTAATGTATTGGCAGTAAGACCATCAGATATGTGGATTACGCTCGGCATAGGGCTAACTGTTTTAGTTTCTGTTTTTGTTTTTTACAAAGAACTTCTTGTAACGTCGTTTGATGAGACGATGGCAGAAGTTTATGGCCTTCCAGTGAGATTGATTCATTACTTTTTAATGACACTTCTGACGATGGTGACAGTAGCTTCGCTTCAAACAGTCGGAATTATATTAGTAGTGGCGATGCTAATAACACCTGCTGCAACAGCATATTTACTGACGGATCGCCTATCAACAATGATTTTCATATCGGCAACTATTGGGGTGAGTGCAGCTATAATCGGCTTGTACTTTAGTTTCTCATACAATTTAGCGTCAGGGGCTACGATTGTCTTGGCTGCGACAACGCTGTTCTTTTTAGCATTTGTTTTCTCACCAAAGCAAGGCATGTTATGGCGGAAATTAAATGCTAGAAAAAAAAGAGCAGCAACTAATTAATTTTTTCAAAAGGGAGAGTACTTATGTTAAAAAAGAACAAATTTTTCATCATTAGTATCGTCCTTCTGTTTTTACTGGCAGGATGTTCAAGCACCGAAAGTGACAATAGCGATGCAAGCGATGGGAAATTACAAGTAGTAACAACGTATTCGATTCTATACGACATTGTAAAAAATGTTGGTGGAGATCAAATTGAACTTCATAGTTTAGCGCCAATTGGCTCTAATCCTCATGAATATGAAACATTGCCATTAGATGTTCAAAAAGCTACAGATGCGGATATCGTTTTTTATAACGGTTTAAATTTAGAAGCAGGTAATTCGTGGTTTGAGAAGTTAATGAATACTGCTGGGAAATCAGGAGATTCAGCACCTGTCTATAAGATGAGCGAAGGCGTAGAGCCGATGTATTTAACCACTGAAGGAAAAGAAGGCGAAGAAGATCCGCATGCTTGGTTAGATGTTCAAAATGGTATTAAATATGCAGAAAATGCACGAGATGCCTTTATAGAAGTTGACCCAGACCATAAAGGTGAATACGAAAAAAATGCACAAGCTTATATTAGTGAGTTAGAAGCACTTCATCAAAAGGCCATCGATCAATATAGCAAAATTCCAAAAGAAAAACGGATTTTTGTAACGAGTGAAGGGGCATTTAAATACTTTAGTAAAGCTTATGATTTTCAAGCTGAGTATATTTGGGAAATCAATCAAGAAAATCAAGGTACACCGTCACAAATTACGCAAGTACTTTATTTGATCGATGAAAAGCAAATTCAAGGCTTGTTTTTAGAAACAAGTGTTGACCCACGCAGCATGGAAATGGTGGCAAGAGAAACGGGAATAGACATTAAAGGGAAAGTCTTTACTGATTCAATTGGGAAACCGGGCGAAGATGGCGATACGTATATCAAAATGATGGAATGGAATATTGATACGATTTACAAAGGGTTGACGGAGTAAAGAATAAAGTTAAAATATAAATTTATAAACAAAAAAGCCGGTTTAAAACCGGCTTTTTTTATATAGTAAATACCTAATCAACCTAATATACTTTGTAGCAAGCTAGTTTCCTGAAGCTTCATATTCTTTATCGGTTCCGTCAGCATAAGTTACATCAATCTTTAAGGATTCATAATCCGGTGCAATATCGAATACTTCCGTAACTTTACTAATAACATCTTCATCAGACATATCCGGGGTCAACTCGAGATGAGCTAAAAAAGGTTCGATTTTATCAAATGCATTATTACCTGACAGCATTTCTTCAGTAGAGGAATCTTCATATTCAGCCTCTACTAGATCACGGTCTTCTTCATAAGAAATTTCTAATTTCTCTTCTGGATCCGTGTATTCAACTTCTAACTCAAACTCGGTAAAGCCATAAACTTCACCGCCAATATTTTCATCTTCAAGCCCTCCACCAGGATTAGCATCTTCAACCCCTTCGTAATCCACAGCATCTTCTGTAACGGTATCTGTTACTTGGTCATCATTGCCACAAGCCCCTAAAGAAAATACAGCGGAGAAAAGAAGGCCTGTTGCAATTGCATTTTTTCTGATCATTCGTTTCTCATCCTTTCTTTTTTCGATTATTAATGGTGTTTCCCGAATTTGAAAAAATTATGCTTTTAAGTGGAAATGGATATATTTAATGACAAACCCAAAAATAGTCATGTGAACAATAAAGTAGCAAGAGTTGGAACAGATACGTTTTTTATGAGTCCAAGCGGGTAAGTGAATAACAAGGCTCATAAAAATCCAGACGAACTGGAGAGATTTGAATGAGGACATCACAGGTCTTAGTAAAATAAGGATTTACTTTTACATTGTCTCTTGGTTTTCTGGCTGCTTGTAATGGAGGAGAAGAGCTAGAAGATGCGATTGAAGAAGATATGATAGAACCTGTTGGTGAATTAGAAGAAGAAATAGAAAATCAAGGCGTGGAAGATGCAGTAGAAGATGAAGACGTTCAAGTAGATAAAGAGTAAGATGTGATGCTACGCTTGCATCTGGAAGAATAGATGTTCTAAGTTGAAAAAGTAATTTCCTTTATTTACTTGGGTGAAAATAGTAGTACGAACCAACAATGGTTTGTTCTACTATTTTTTCACTATTTATAAAGAAAGTATACAAGTCAGAGTTCGAGGAGGGATCCCGATTTCATTCGAATGGTTTAGCACAGTAAGCAACATTTTTGTTGTGATCAACGTAATGTTGGCTGTTTTTATTTTATTTTTTGAACGAAAAGCAGCATCGTCCGCATGGGCGTGGATTTTAATATTATTTTTTCTACCAATCGTTGGTTTCGTTTTATATTTGCTATTCGGTAAATCGTTACGACCAAAAAGGTTAAATAGTGCAGCTGCCTATGACAATAAAAAATTTAAAGAAAATCAAACACGTCAATTAAACGAAATAAAAGAAGGTGATTTTCATCCTTCTTCAAAGAATGTAGACAAGTGGTTGGATCTTATCCAAATGAATTTGTCTAGAACAGATGCCCCACTGTCAACAGCTACAGACATTCAAATTTTTAACGATGGCACTAAAAAATTTGATGCGTTGTTTGAAGATGTTCGTATGGCAAAAGAACACATTCACCTGCAGTATTTTATCTTAAATAACGACGATTTAGGTCGTCGGCTAGTTGGTTTGTTAACTGAAAAAGCCAAACAAGGCGTAAATGTACGATTTTTATACGATGATCTAGGTTCCAAAAATTTGCCTAACGATTTTTTTGATGAGTTTCAGAGTAATGGAGGAATAGCAGTTCCATTTTTACCAGCACTGATGTCAAGCATTAATCCGAGGCTGAATCACCGAAATCACCGTAAATTAGTAGTGGTGGATGGTTCGATTGGTTATATCGGTGGATTTAACGTTGGTGATGAATATTTGGGTAAGAAGGAATTTGGCTATTGGCGAGATACTCACCTCCGTCTTGAAGGTAGTATTATTCATTCGCTTCAAAATCGATTTTTCATCGACTGGAATCAAGCAACTAAGAAATTTCCGTTGAAGTTTGCTGAAAGTTTTTTTCCTATTAAGGATGAAGAAACAGGCACGGCAATGCAAGTGGTTGCTAGCGGTCCTTTAGAAACACATGAAGACATTAAAAATGGCTATTTGAAATTGATTTATCATGCTCGAAAAAGTATTTATTTACAAACACCTTATTTTATACCAGACAAGTCGATTATGGATGCCTTAAAAACAGCGGCACTAGGTGGTGTTGATGTTCAAATTATGATTCCGCATCAAGCAGACCATGTATTTGTTCATTCAGCTACACTATCGTTTGTGCGTGAATTGCTTCGGGAGGGCGTCAAAGTATACAGCTATAAAAATGGCTTTTTGCATGCCAAGACATTAATCGTTGATGGAGAATCTTACTCAGTAGGATCGGCAAATATGGACATTCGCAGTTTTACATTAAATTTTGAAGTGAATGCATTTGTATACGATGAACAGTCAGCGCAAGAAATGGAGAATTTATTCTTCCGAGATAAGGAGCTTTCCGTTGAATTAACGGAAGAAACATTCAAGAATCAATCGTGGATCGAAAAAGTTAAACAAGATGTGGCGAAGTTAGTGTCGCCAATTTTATAAGGTGAACGGGAATAATAGAGGGAGAGGCTATTTTATGGTCTCTTCCTTTATTGCTTTTACTAGGGGAACGAGAAGAAATATATTTTGTTTAGAGGAGTTTGTTGCTAATAAGGGAATTATAAAAGAGTGGAATAGAATCCAAAGCTCTACTAGAAAGAAGGGGAATCGATGAATAGCGAAACCGTAATGCAAGAACTTGAGGCATTAGGAAAAGAGCGAACGAAAAAAAATTATTTATCAAACGGTGCTTGGGAACCTTTATTTGGTGTAACGACAGGCAGTATGAAGCCAATCGCGAAGAAAATAAAAATAGATCAAGAGCTGGCAGAACAATTGTATGCAACAGGCAACTACGATGCGATGTATTTTGCAGGGATTATCGCAGATCCAAAAGCTATGACCGCTGAGGACTTTAATCGCTGGATCGAGGACGCGTATTTTTATATGATCGCTGATTTTGTCGTTGCGGTAACTTTGTCAGAGTCTGATATTGCACAAGAAGTAGCCGATCAATGGATTGCGAGCGGAGAAGAATTGAAAATGTCGGCGGGATGGAGCTGTTATTGTTGGCTGCTGGGAAATCGTTCAGACGAAGAATTTTCCAGAAGTAAAATTTCAGCCATGCTTGATGCTGTGGAAAAGAACATACACGGTTCACCGTCACGCACGAAATCGTCGATGAATAATTTTTTATACACGGTTGGAATTTCTTTTCAACCATTAAATGATAAAGCAATCGAAGTTTCAAAAAGAGTCGGGATTGTAGAAATTGAACGGGCTAATAAAAAAAATAGCCGTTTAAATGCCTATGAAAGCATTCAAACGGCTATGGAAAAAGGCAGATTGGGGTTTAAGCGAAAATATGTTAGGTGTTAAAAAGCTAATTTATTAAAGGGTTAGCTTTTTTCCTCTTTTTCAGAAACCTCCGCCATTAAAGCTGCAAGCAATTGAGCTTCTTGTTTTTCTTTTAATCTCAAATGAGCTTCTGTATAACTCGGATTAATCGAGCCGCTTCCAAGTCCTTCATTAATCATTTGATCTATGGCATTAAACCGCTCCAGAGCTGTTTGATGTTGTTCACTCATTTTTGGTCCCTCCTTATTCATATTTTAAGTGCAAAAAGAATGGAAAATTCAGTTGGACCGACCATTTATTCCGATTAAGTAGCTAATCTATTCTTTATTCATTATATCATATTTTTATAATTTTCCGATAAAATTAACAAGCTGATTTTAGATTTTTATCCAGATAAAAAATCAAAACATCACGAATTCTTCAATTTATATCACTGCGCGTGTTATACTAAAGAACTTAGGGCAGATATAAGTTTGCTCTTTAGTGAACGGATGCCAAAAAGCCTCCGCTTACCGTTAGTATATGGAGGTGTAACAAAATGAACAAACGATGGACAATTAAAGAAATTAAAGCATTTGTTGAAAAAAATTCAGAAAGCAAACTATTGTCGACTGAATATCACGGGTTTTCTCAAAAATTGCTCTTTAAATGCGCATGTGGGAATAACTTCGAAAAAACGTTCACAAAATTCAACACAAAAAACCAACGTAAATGTGACGTATGCCAACCACCAAAACCGCCACGTGGCGAATAATGAACGACTAAAGCACTGATTTCTTTTTGAAATCAGTGCTTTTTTATTTGATGTAATAGTGCTTATAAAATATCTATGGGAAAAGTCAATAAATTGTATATACCAAGTAAAAGAATAAATGGTAAAGTTTAATAACTATTAAACTCATTTAGTAAATTAAATTATAGGAGATGGGCTATGAAACAAAAAGTAGTAGTAACGATTGTAGTCATAAGCGTATTGATCGTTGGCGTTGTAGCAGCGTTAGTATTTCTTGGCAAAGACGAAACCGTTGTGTTGGAAAAGTATGTGGAAACAACCAATGCAGTTTACGACATTTCGATTAATATGGATAAGGAAAACGACTTTCAAGTGCACACAGCGATTGATGTGACAAACGATTCAACAGATGCTTGGGCAGATATCGGATTTTATTTGGTTCCCAATGCGATGAATGCTGAAGAGACAAAGTCTTATGAAGATGATAGAGCACAAATTGAGGTTACTTCCATAACAGTTGATGGAAAAGAAGTATCTTATACTTTGGAGAACAATAAATTGCTAGTCGAACTGGAAACACCATTAGAATCTGGCTCTTTAGCAAATGTAGTGATCGATTATTCAATGACCTTGCCACAAAACGGTATGCGCTTGTCTCAAGTAGATGATAACTATTACTTGGCTCATTGGTACCCTATGCTCGCGCTATATCAAAACGGCTGGGATATTAATGATTATGATGCAAAAGGAGAGTCTTATAATACAGATTATGGGGACTTTACCGTAAGTTATGAGTTGCCTAAAGATTATTTAGTTGCGAGTTCTGGAGATGATGGCCCTATTAAAGCAGCATCGAACGGCACTGTAAAAGGAGAAAACATTAAAGATTTTTACATGGCCATTATGGATCCTGATGAATGGGAATATGAAACTATTCAAGCTAATGACACTAAGCTGAATGTGTTTACCCGCGCTACACAAAATATATTAGAAGAAACTTCTTCACTCGCAGTTGACGCGTATCTCTATTTTGAAGTGGAAATTGGTGATAATCCATTTACAGAGCTTGATATTATTGCAAACGATGGCTATATGGAATATCCGAATATTATTGAAGTAGCTTCAGATGGAGAATCTCAAGAAATGGTTCTCGTTCATGAAATTGCTCATCAATGGTTTTATTATTTAGTGACAAACGATCCATATTATGAATCTTGGTTAGATGAGGGTTTAACCGAATTTAGTAGTTCGCTGTTTATAAGCGATTACTATGACGATGATAAGTATGGATTTTGGGGTGCTTCTACAGCGGAACAATATTCCCGTCCAGAAAAATATGTGAATTTGCCGCTATCCAAGTTTACGGACGAATCGTATTATTCTACGATTTACGGCAAAGTTCCGATGGTGTTAAAAGAATATTTTGATGAGCACGGTGGCAGAGATGGAGCACTTTTGTTCTTGTCCGCTTATTACAAGGAATTTCAATTCAAGCAAGTAAATACGCAAGAGTTTAAGACTTTTTTTGAAGAGTATTTTGAAGGCGACCAAAGTAAGTTTTTGAATAGCTGGCTGAAGTGAAATTGTGATTAGAGTAGAAGCTGTATTTGCAGCTTCTTTTTTTATGCATTTTACTTGTTGGGTAAATTTTAAAGGATTTATTTAGGAAATGGTGAATAGTACCATATAGCTTATCAGTTTACTCGACGGGAGCGATTCACTGTGAATAAAATATTGATGGCATTATACGGGGTATCCGTCATTTTAACATTCGCTGTTTTTTACTGGATGAATTATTTGACTGCTCCGGTTCTTAACAATGATTACCGGGGTGGAAATGGCAACCCCGCTTTGTTTTTCCCTGTAGTTCTTATGCCCTTTCTATTTTATTTTCTTTATGGAACTGTAGAGTTGTCGATGCGATTGGCAGAAAGATGGCTTAGTCGAAAAAAGATCATTATTATGATTTCGTTGAGTTTGATTTACGTAATAGTCGTAACTTTACGGACCATTCATGCAGCTGATCGCTTTCGTACTTATATCGTGGAGACGAAAGATGCCTATAGCGATCCAACAGAATTTGCATTGCTAAACGTATTTTCAAATCATTTATTCTTCAATCCATTGACGTTCTTTGGAGTAGTTGGAATTTGTTTTATCGCAGGAGCGGGATGGAGTTTGAAGAAAAGGGCGAGGTTGTAGAGTTGTGGGGTGGAGGGATTACTGGTTTTGCAAATAAACTAGTAGTTTTTGCAAACAAAGTGGTGTTTTGCGCAAACAAATAGAGTGTTCCTGCAAACAAAATAGATTAATGCGCAAACAACGCCTCGCATCCCGCAAAAAACTGCAGCAACTAGCATTTCCAAAGGAGTGTTCAAATGACTAAAGCTAGAAAATCTTGGATTGGAGCGGCCGGTGTTGTCGTGTTGGACAACAAAATCTTGATGGTTAAAGAAAAAGCGACAAAAAGATGGAGTGTGCCGTCAGGCGAAATTGAAAACGGAGAAACTGTGGAACAAGCGTGTGTAAGAGAAATACAAGAAGAGACAGGGTTTAGTGTATCAGTGGAAAAGCCATTCATACCAAAAATATGGTTATCGGAAATTTCAATGTACCAACTTATTATTTTTATTGCACAATTAGTACTGGAGAAATCATGTATACAGACCCAGATGACGAAATTGAAGAAATCGCTTGGCAAAACTACGACGATCTCTTATCAATTGAACATGATTATCCCGAAGACTTTGAATTGCTTTTGTCATTCGTCACTGCACCAAATTATATAGAAGAGGGGAACAAGCATGTCTTATGAAACCAATTGTCCTTTTTGTAATCCAACAAAAGACCACAATCAAAAAATTATAGTTGAAAATAAAAGCTGTTATTTTCTCCAACATGACAAGCAACAAGATGTCCTAGAAGGCAGTGGAGTGATTGTGCCGAAGCAGCATCGTGCAACAACGTTCGATTTAACAAAAGACGAGTGGAATGATACATATGAGTTATTGCAAAAAGCGAAAGAATACTTAGATCGAATCTATGCCCCAGATGGCTATACACTTGGGTGGAATGTGGGCGAAGCTTCGAACCAGTCGATTCGGCATAGCCACCTTCATGTCATTCCGCGTTATCAAGATGAACCTTTAGCGGGGAAAGGATTGCTTCATTGGTTAAAGCAACCCGAGAACAAACGGGTGAGAAAATAAGGGCACATTTCTGTTTTGCAAACAAACTAGTGTTTGCCGCAAACAAATAACGACTTAGCGCAAACAATGGGGTGAATGCCGCAAATAACCAAGTCTATTGCGCAAACAAACCATGAATTCCCGCAAACAAACTCAACTTTCTTTTAGTTGCAACCACTAAACACACGAAAGTTTGGAACCTGAGGGGGGATCTTGCTTGAAACTAACATCAAAAGAGTGGAAAGTACCAGCGATTTTGTTAGGATCTCTAGGAATCGCTAGTATTGGAGACTTTATCTATCTCGTAGCCATCAACATCATTGTTTATCAAATGACAGGATCTGCCGCCGCGGTTGCTGGACTATGGGTGATTAGCCCATTAACGAATATAGTCACAAAGTTTTGGACGGGAAGTTTTATCGATTACCGGAGTAAAAAGAAAATCGTAATGGTGACGTATATGTTACGAGCAGTTTTAATTGCATTAATTCCTTTTGCTTCAAGTCTATTTGTGGTTTATGCAATCCTCGTTTTGCTTAGTATTGCTAAGGCGTTTTTTGGTCCAGCCTCAATGACTTATATCACGATGCTAGTCCCACCGGAAAAGCGGAAGCGATTTAATTCGCTAAGGTCGTTTACTTCTTCCGGTGCATTTATTATCGGACCTGCAATTGGTGGCACACTTATATTTCTAACAAACATAACCGTCACTTTATGGTCCAATGCGGCGTTTTTCTTAATCGCTGCATTCTTGTTGTCTTTATTGCCAGAAACTGAAAAAATCGCACAGGAAGAAATACCGGCACTGACTTTTTCACAAGTGGGTAAAGATTTCCAAGTTGTTCTTGACTTTATGACAGATAAAAAATATGTGTCCGCTATTTACTTCGGCTTTTTGGGCGTCATGCTGTTCTCATTTGCGATGGATGTTCAGGAAGTGGTTTTTACTCAACAAGTAATTGGCTTGAGTGAAATAGACTACAGCTTACTTATAAGTATTACGGGAATTGGTTCGGTGAGTGGTGCGTTACTGCTAACGTTGCTTTCAAATAAAATCTCGATCCGCTCGATGATTGTCATTGGTATGCTAATGATGTCGGGAGGATACGTTATTTATGCATTTTCTTGGTCGTTCGTATCGGTTACTGTAGGCTTTCTTATTCTTGGATTTTTTAATGTGTTTTTAAATGCCGGCATTGCGACGTTTTACCAAAACAATATTCCGGTTTCGGTAATGGGCAGAGTAACGAGCGTATTTCAATTGATACAAAGTGTTTTTCAAATTCTATTCATCTTGGCGATCGGTTTTCTAGCAGACCTTATTTCGTTGAAACTAACGATTGTATCACTCGCTGTCATTATGATGATCACGGCAATTGTTTATTCACTTGCTGTTTTGAACCCGAAATATTCAGGATGGTATGAGGAAGAAACCCAAGAGCTGAAAAAAGCTCGTATGATTTAAAATAAAATAGGATTTGCATGGAAAAAATATTATGCCAACAAAAGGATGGAAGTAGAAGATGAAAATAGAAACTGAGCGATTAACATTAATGCCATGTGATAGTGGTTTAATTAAAATAATGGAAAAACAAGGTTACGACAATGGTCCTCAATCGCTTAATCATATAAACGAGCTATCGAAAGACCCGACTTTATATGGATGGGGGAGTTGGTTAGTTATGCGGAAATCAGATGGCCTAATTGTTGGAGATGCTGGATTCAAGGGCGCGCCGAATTCAAATAAGGAAGTGGAAATCGGTTACGGGTTTCTTGAATCTTGTTGGCATATGGGGTATGCGACCGAAGCTGTTGAAAGCCTTGTAACGTGGGCATTTAATTTATCTGTGGTAGAGAGAATCATTGCAGAAACAAAGGTAGAAAATATCGGATCAATCCGGGTACTGCAAAAAGTAGGAATGAACCAACTAGAGAAAAAAGGCGATATGCTTTATTGGGAATTACGTAAAGTAGATAAATAGAATGATAACGGCATAACAGTTTTACTCAAACCACTCTTAAAACCGTCTTTCTAATGAAAAACGGTTTTTTATTGTGAAAAATTATAGCTTTTCCAGTACTCGATCAATATTTTTCCATTCATAAATTAGTTCGTTTACTACTCTTTTATCAAACTGGAATTGTACTGTTCTAATCAATTGAGCTCTGTAATATTCGTAGAAAAATCGTGTAATGTCACTTCTATTTTAAAAAAACATAGCATAAATACTGAGAATTGGTCGTTTTGCAAACAAACTAGTGTTTGCCGCAAACAAATAACGACTTAGCGCAAACAACTAGAGCTAATCTGCAAGCAACCAAACCTATCCCGCAAACAAACACCATTTTCCAGCAAACAACCTCAATTATCTTCTAAAAAGAATCATTATTTTTCCAAATAGAACTAGTAAAGACGCCTTTAATCCGAAAAGGGATAAAAGACGTCTATATTTCATTACCTAATTCATTTAAATATTATCTTCCACCCAGTAAATCAAACAATCCACCTGCGGCACTGCCTTCACCTTTTGAACGTCCAACGGGGTTTTGAGGAGCTGCTGCAAATACGCGACTTGCTAAACGACTAAATGGCATTGACTGAATCCACACGCTACCAGGGCCGCGCAATGTCGCAAAGAACAAGCCTTCGCCACCAAACAAAGCGGTTTTAATGCCAGGCACTGCTTCAATATTATAGTCAACATCACCAGTCATAGCGACTAAACAACCTGTATCCACGCGCAGCACTTCACCTTTTTGAAGATTTTTGCGGTAAATCGTACCACCGGCGTGAACAAATGCTAAGCCATCGCCTTCAAGTTTTTGCATAATAAATCCTTCGCCACCAAAAAAGCCCGCGCCGATTTTACGTTGAAATTCGATGCCGATTGAAACCCCTTTAGCAGCTGCTAAAAAAGCGTCTTTTTGGCAAATGATTTTGCCGTTTAATGTGCTTAAATCCATAGGAATAATTTTTCCTGGATAAGGAGCAGCAAAAGAAACATGACGTTTGCCTGTTCCGTTGTTTGTGAAAGTCGTCATAAACAAACTCTCACCGGTAATAATTCGCTTACCTGCGCCCATTAGTTTGCCCATCAAACCACTACCGCCCGAACTTTGAGAACCGTCTCCAAATATGGTCTCCATTACAATGCCATCTTCCATCATCATTAATGCGCCGGCCTCTGCAATGACTGTTTCTGCAGGATCTAGTTCCACTTCGACAAATTGCATATCGTCCCCGTGCAGCTTGTAGTCTATTTCATGATTGTTCATTTGGACTCCTCCTTTTTTTCTCATAGAATTTCTGTTATATAATAAATACGTCTTGAGCGATAGAAAGTTTCAAAATATTGTGTAGGAAAAAACGGATAGGAGATGGGATAGATGAATGCACAAGAACGGATTACGCGTCTTGATATGACGGCACATCCCGAAGGTGGGTATTACAAACAATCATTTGTATCACCAGAAAAAGTTACAACAGCAAGTCATCCGCAAGAACGCAACTTATACACGAGTATTTATTTTTTACTTCAGTCACATGACATTTCGCATTTTCATCGTTTAAAATCAGATGAACTTTGGTATTTTCATGCGGGCGAAGCTGTGACGGTACACATACTCGACGAAAATGGAAGTTACCGCGCAGAAAAGCTTGGTTTAGATATCGCAGCTGGTGAACGACCGCAAGTTTTAGTAGAAAAGGGCAGTATATTTGGTTCGACAGTAGATGCAGAAGCGACATTTTCATTAGTCGGCTGTATGGTATCACCAGGCTTTGATTTTGCTGATTTTGAGTTGATGGTGCAATCAGAATTATTAGAACGTTTTCCTAAACACGAAGAAATCATTAAAAAGATGACCTATAAAAAACTCCCGGGCACTCTATCGAATAGTTAAGATAAATGCTAGACTTACAGTAGACAAAGCAAAAGGGTGAGGGAGAAAAATGGGGAGTCTTTTATTGGTATTAATCATTGCTGTAGCAATTTTTGTCGGCATTGCGTCAAAAAAGTTTTACAACAAACCGTATATTGTGAATTTTGGTATCGCTGTCATGATGGCATTACTTGTTATTCAAACATTTATGATGACACCAATTAGTACACTTGGTTACACCGCAATCGTTATTTGTTCAATAGCGTTTGTATTCCAATTGGTTATGGGCTTCAAAAACTTAAAAACAGTAACGCAGTAATTAAGAAAAGGCTTTTGATCGCTGATCAGAAGCCTTTTTTGTATAAGGAGAACTAAAGTTGGTTAAGTGCCGTCTCGATTTCGCGATCACCTGAAACAACTGCAAAAGTTTTATTATAAACATGTTCATTGTCTAACGAATGGAACAAAACGTGTGCTACATCTTCTCGTGAAATCTCACCAGAATCTAAATCCTCTACTGCCAAAACTTTATCGGTAGCAGGTTCGTTCGTTAAGATACCCGGGCGGATAATGGTATAAACCAAACCGCTCGCTCGTAAAATATTATCAGCATGATGCTTAGCCACATAGTAATGGGCCATATCTTCTTTCCACATTGCCCGCTTGTCAGCATTTATCGCGCTAATCATAAGGAAGCGTTCGGTTCCTGTGCGTTCAGCAGCTTCAATAGTTTTGGCAGCCCCATCCAAATCAATTAACAATGTTTTGTCTGCACCAGTGTTGCCGCCACTGCCGGCTGCAAACACTACCGCATCGCAACCTGTCATTGCTTCTGTGATTTCTTCAACGCTACCTTCTAAGCTAGTTAAAACCGTTTCCACACCTAAACTATTAAAGAAACTCACTTGCTCTTCTTTGCAGATCATTGCTTTTGGTGTGTGTTTGTCACTGCTTGCAAGCATCTTCACGAAATGTCTTCCGATTTGTCCGTTGGCACCAACAACTAAAACTTTCATCTACAAAACCCCCTTGTTATTTTCGCTTTATCTCCATCATATACACTCCAAAGACTATTTCAAGTAGAGCTTCTGTTTGTTTGTTCTGAAAAATGACATTTAGTCAAAAAGGGGACTATATTCTCAAGTTAACTTTAGTATAATGGTAAATATATTAATAATTCTATTGCTGATGATTCAAGGAGGAACACGATGAACCCGATGTCCGAAACAAAAACAACATACATGAAAAAAACAACGCACAGAAGAGAGACCCCGCCAGATTTTTCCCAGTTTAAAGGGGAAAGGCTTGATAAAGAACCAAGCCAGTTTCTTGAAATGGTTAAACATGCTTTATGGTTCTGTGCAGGAGCAGGCATTTTACTAGCGATGATTTTTTCGTTATTTTATTTTGTTTAAAACAAAAGGGGGACTATTGAATGATTCGGTATCCTGCAACTACAATTAAAAAAATTGGAGTTACCGCACCTTCATCAGGAGTTGGCAGTGAACAGCATAATCTTTTAAAACAAGCCATTGCCAGACAAGAACAAAACGGCTTTACATTTGTGACGGGTGATACTACTTGGACTCAAAACTTGGCTAAATCTGCACCTGCTAAAAAGCGTGCCGATGAGTTGATGGAAATGATGACGGATCCGACTATTGATTTGATTCTGCCGCCATGGGGTGGGGAATTGCTGATTGAAATATTGGAATACCTGGATTTTTCGAAAATGCAGCCGAAATGGATTCTAGGGTATTCAGATCTTAGTGTCCTATTACTAGCTTTTACATTAAAAACAGGAATCGCCACAGCACACGGTACTAACTTGATCGACTTGCGTGGTGAACAAAGTGACGAAACTACAGGTCGCTGGTTATCGATTTTACAAACCGGGGCAAAGGGCTCTGTTGCCCAAAGTTCATCTACGTTGTATCAAAAAGAGTGGAATCATTCGGTTCCATCTCCTGTCGTGTTTCATTTGAGTGAACCGACTGTATGGAAAACCGTTTCTGGAGGGGAAGAAAACTTCTCAGGCCGATTGTTAGGCGGCTGCATTGATGTAATTCGTCATTTGATCGGAACTTCTTTTGGTGATGTTCAAAGTTTTAAGAAAGAACATATTCCAGGAGAACCCGTTGTTTGGTATTTGGAAAATTGTGAGTTGCCTGTAGCAGATTTAAAAAGGTCACTAACCCAAATGAAATATGCAGGTTGGTTTGACCATTGCACCGGCATCATTTTTGGTCGTAGTCCTGCAAATGAGCCAGCTCAAGAATATACAGTGGAGAAAATGTACGAAGATTTAGCAGAAGAACTCGATATACCGATTGCCTACGATATTGATTTAGGGCATGTACCGCCACAAATTACCTTTATTAACGGCGCTTATGCAGAAGTTCGAGTGGCGAATGGAAAAGGAACCGTCACACAGCAATTTATATAAAAAGGATGTTGTTTATGGAATTTCGCCAACTCACCATTAAAGATACGCAAGCGTATTACAATCTACGGATTGAAGCTCTAACAAACAATCCAGATGCGTTTGCAACAAGACTAGAAGATGCGCTAAAAAGACCATTTGAAAAAACGGCACAAAATTTGGCTATGAAAAACGCTTTTACATTTGGCGCGTTTGCGGATGGAAAGTTACTGGGTAATGTTACTTTAATGCGCAATTTAGCTCCGATGTTACACCATCGTGGTGCGGTTCTTGCAGTATATGTAACACCAAGTGAAAGAGGCAAAGGGTTAGCCGATCATTTAATGCACCAACTTCTAGAGTTCGCCAAAAATTTGCAAGGTCTAGAACGTTTAGATTTGGCGGTCGCAAGTGAAAACAAGGCAGCTATTGCCTTATATGAAAAACTTGGTTTTGAAAAATACGGCACAGACCCAAAGGCAATGAAAACACCTGAAAAATACATTGATGAAAACCTGATGGTGAAGTTCTTATAGCAATTTAAAAAAGGTGTATTGGACCACTCCAATACACCTTTTCTTATTCGTTCAATTTATACAGCTTATCAACGTCGTCCGCTGGTGTACCGCGGCCGTCGGTATTGTTGGTTATAAAGTAAAGCGAGTCTCCACCCGACAATACGTCTCGGACACGACCAAAGCCTTCAATTGAATCTGTCACTTCAGCATTTTCAGGATCCACTACTTTTATGGCAGTACCCCGAAGTGCAGCGACGTATAGGAGCCCATCGTGCATAGCAATGCCGCTCGGAGCCCAAGTTTGGTCTGAGCCGGTAGTGAAAAATGGAGATTCTAATCCATCTTCTTTAGCCTTGCCTTCAATGGTTGGCCATCCGTAATTATTGCCTTCTTCAATAATATTGAGTTCATCGTTAGCCGATTGTCCGTGTTCAGAAGCGTACATGGTGTCTTCGTCCCAAGTAATACCTTGAGGGTTTCGGTGACCTGATGAGTAAATTTCAAATTCATCGGAAGAATTGAGCTTTAAAATTTTGCCATTCACGGAGCCTAAGTCTTGAGCAAGCTCTGGAGTAGAGGCATCGCCAACCGTTGCAAAAAGTGTACCGTCTTCATCTAATGCTAAACGCCCGCCGTGATGAACATTACCTGTTGGAATGCCTTCTAGTAAAACTTGGCTTTCTCGCCATTCACCATTTTCTAACACAAGTGTGATAATTTTATTGAAATCTTTGCCGTTGCGTTCGTAAACATAATAACCATATGCTTCTTGGTTGGTTTCAAAATCTTGTTTTAAGACAAACCCTAAAAAACCAGCTTCTGATGCACCGGAAAGTTTATCCGAAAAACTAACTGGTTGATGTGTCACTGTACCATCTTCATCAATATAAGCGACGTTGCCAGTTCGCTCTGAAATATAAAACTCATCCCCCAATTTGTTGATTGCCCATGGTGTCTCTAGTCCTGTGGCAATTTCTTCAAAAGGTGCCGTTGCTTTTTCAGGGTCCGCAGCTGAGTTATTGCAGCCGGCTAAAAACAGTAACGTTAGTGAAGTCATTAAAATCTTTTTCACGAAAAAAACCTCCTTTTTATTATTTTAATGGAATTGGACGTTGATAGGAAACAAAATAAAGAGTGGTCTTGGATCGAGTAAATGTTAGTTTATTAATTTTTTCCACATAAAAAGAAGACTTTAGCCGACTTGATGTGGCTAAGGTCTTCAGTAATTTAAACTGGCTTTTTTTTTGTTTGCATAATTTCTACGATGACAAATCCGAGCGTAACGCCTAATAACACATTAATGATCAACGGATTTAAATATTGGTCGCGGAAAATAGTTGCGACTGTCAAAATGTAGAAAGCAGCTTGGGTGAGTTTTGCAATAAACGGAATCGCGTCTTTTGGGTAGCGAGTACGTGCCAACTGAAAAACAAGAAAAGCCAGCAATAAAACCAAATAATGAGGCCATGAGAAAACGGAAAACACATTATTGATTATTGCGAAAAGCACGAGCGGAATAAAATAAAACAAAAGCGATTTCACGTGAAAAGCCTCTTTTCTGCTTATTTTTTCATGTTGTTTTGTTGTTTACGACCAAATAGTAAATACAAATTGTAAATTGAGAATATAACTGCAACAGTTACAATCACTACTGAAACCATAGGATAAACGGATACTCCATTTTGCATCATTTCATTGATTCGTGTGTAGACGATCCATGGTCCAATGACCAGTATAAAAATATCAAGTGCGGTACCAAGTTTTGTTCTCATGAGCTTCCTCCAATAAAAGATGATAATTTAATCTTATCAGACTTTAGCACTGACGTATGCATAGAAAGAAAAACAGCCGCCCATAAAACTCAAGGGCAACTGCAGGTTTGTACCATTATTTATGTGCGCGAAGTTCAGTTCTAGCAAGAGCATCCGCCGCTCGGTTTTGAGAGTCTGGAATCCATTTAATAAAACAATACTCAAACTGGTCGCCAATTTCTAACGCGCGCTCCAGTAAAGGCTTGAATTTCGGGTTTTTGATAAACCGTCTTTCAAATGCATCAACCGTTACTTGTGAATCTGATTTGATTGAAATCATTTGAGGCGCCAATTCTTTGGCAAGTTCCAAGCCTTTAACGAGCGCCGTAAATTCCGCAGTGTGATTGTCCATTTCACCCACATATTCGCTCCAGTGAATAACATGGCCTTCCCCGCGAATAAAAACACCAACAGCACTTACTTGTGGTATACCAGCACTTGCGGCATCTACAAACACTTCTAACATCCAATCACCTACTTTTCGTCAATGGGCGTAATTATTTTTGCTAAATAGCCAAATGGGGTATCCAAGATAGAAACAATAAACTTCAACACATAAGTTGAGAAGAAAATTTGGAGCCATATATCAAAGGGAAAGACTCCCCAAAATGCAATCGAAGTAAAGATTAAAGTATCTAATAATTGGCTTAATAAAGTAGAACCGTTATTGCGAATCCAAAATTGACTATCTTTCGGAAAAATTTTGCGAAGCGCACCGAAAATAATAACGTCTAAATGTTGACTAGCTAGATAAGCAATCATGCTGCCAATGGCGATTTGCGGGATGAGACCAAAAATCGTTTCTAAAGAGCTTTGTGCAAAATCACTGTCAGCAGGTATAAATTTAATGCCAAATTGCATCACTAACACCATGATTAGCAGTGAAGAAAAGCCGAGCCATACCGCTTTTTTTGCTTCTTTTTTGCCGTATTTTTCATTTAAAATATCGGTTGCTAAAAATGTGGAAGCATATAAACTGTTGCCAAGTGTAGCAGTCAAGCCAATGATTTCAATGGTTTTCGTAACTTGAATGTTGGCTAGGACTGTGGAAATCGCCACCCATGCAAACAAACCTGTTTTTCCGAAAAATTTATACATAATTAATAAAAGAACAAAATTGAACAAGGCAAAACCAAGTCCCCAAAATTCATTAAACAAAAAACTTCCTCCTTAGTTTTGGTAAAGCGGGAATTCGCGAACCGCTTCATATCTTAAAATATCCTCAGCTAGTATAACTATTGTTGGTATAAAAAACAAATGCGTAGTAGAATGAGAAAATGATGTTTTGCTAAGAGGTGACAAAGTGAAGAAAATTTCTATTATCAATGAAATTGATGAAATGCTGACGACGTATTGTGACGGCTGCTTTGTGAGGTCCCAAATTCGAAAAGATGAAGGGAAAACGGCTGCTCACAGGTTCTGTATTAGCAATTGTACAGTTGGCACTCAACTGCAATTTCTTGGGGAAGAACTTAATAAAATTGGAACCAGCACAAAACAATAACTGTGTTCTACTGGCATACAAAAAGCAGGAACGGAAATCCGTCCCTGCTTTTTTTTATTTGTTATTCTGGGTCAACTTCGATAACATTTGCAGCCTGTGGTCCACGGTTGCCATCAATAATATCGAAAGATACAGTTTTGCCTTCAGTTAATGTACGAAACCCGTCACCTTGGATGCCTGTAAAATGGACAAATACATCATCGCCATCATTATACTCAATAAATCCGTAACCTTTTTCTGAGTTAAACCATTTTACTGTTCCTTGGTTCATACAAGTTCCCCCTAGTATTGAGTATGTCATGGACCTATAGACGCCATGTTATGGATGGCTATACTATACATGAAGCCTATGTATACGTCAATAATCGTTGGGAATACAGGCATTTTGGAGTCACTTCAGGTTATAATAGAAGAAACAAGCGATAGGAGCGGGAGAATGGATCAGGAAAAAATCAACCAATGTCAAAATGAAGTAAAGAAAATTTATGAGCAGTTTGATGCGAGCCACGACTGGCAGCATATTGAACGCGTCATGAAAAACGCCAAAATGATTTTGGCGCACGAAAACGCAGATGTCTTTATCGTTGAGTTAGCGGTACTGCTACACGATGTGTCAGATCCAAAGTACAAAAAGCCAGGTGAAGATTTAGAGAGTGAAATATTAGAGCGTTTAGACTTAACCAATAACCAACGCCAAGAAATACAAGATGTTATTGCATCTGTCTCTTTTAAAGGCGGAAACGGTAAGCTCGCAACTAGCATCGAAGCCAAAATTGTTCAAGATGCAGACCGCTTAGATGCAATTGGTGCGATTGGCATTGCGAGAGCTTTTGCATACGGGGGAGCTAAAGGACGTAAACTATACGATTGGAACGAAATAGCACGAACAAAAATGACCGAGCAGGAATACCGGGAAGCACAGCCAAGCAGTGTTACGCATTTTTACGAAAAGCTTTTATTGCTAAAAGATCAAATGACAACGGAAACTGGTAAGCAGATGGCTGAAGAACGCCATGAATTTATGCTATCCTTTTTAAAGCAACTTCAAACAGAAACGGATGGGAATAAATGAGCCACTTAAATATTACGAAATTAACAAAAACAGTTGGAGCCAAAACATTATTCAAGGATGTCGAATTTTCATTGTATCCCGGCGAACGTGCCGGATTGATCGGCGTAAACGGAACAGGAAAATCGACCTTGATGTCGATATTAGCAGGATCAATGGATGCAGACAGTGTTGTCATGGATCATCCAAAAAAATATCAAATTACGTATTTGATGCAAGAACCTGAGTTTGATGAGTCATTAACAGTATTAGAAACAGTATTCTCAGGCAAATCTCCAATTCTCGCATTAAACCGTGCATATGAAAATGCGTTAAAAAATATGATGGTCGATTCAAGTTCGACACAACTTCAAGACGAATTGATGGATATTCAAGAAAAAATGGAGCAGCAAAACGCGTGGGACATTAACGCGCTTGCTAAAACAGCTTTGTCAAAATTGGGTATCGATATGTACGACCAAGCAGTAGGTGAATTATCAGGTGGTCAGCGTAAACGTGTCGCGCTTGCAAAAGCATTAATCGAACCAGCTGATTTAATACTTCTGGATGAGCCAACCAACCATCTTGATGCGGTTTCAACAGAATGGTTACAAGAAACTCTTTTACGTATGGGATCAGCTATGCTTTTCGTAACGCATGATCGCTACTTCTTAGATGCGGTATCTACTCATATTTTCGAAATTGCGGATCAAACGATGTATACGCATAAAGGAAACTATGGCGATTATTTAGAAAACAAAGCCATTCGCGACGAAATGAATGCTTCGTCTCAACAAAAACTTGAAAACCGTTTCCGTTCAGAATTAAAATGGATTCGCCGCGGTGCAAAAGCTCGTTCAACCAAACAAAAAGCACGGATTCAACGTTTTGACGAAATTAAAGAAAGCGTTCAAAAAGAAAACGACAATACGTCGCTTGAACTATCAATGCAAAGCCAGCGTCTTGGTAAAAAATTATTGAAGGCAAAGATATGGGCGTTGCTTATGGCGACAAACAAATTTTCAGCGGATTCGATTTTCTCTTACAAGGTGGAGATCGCATTGGAATAGTCGGCCCAAACGGAGCAGGAAAGTCTACGCTAATGAAAATGTTAGCCGGAGAACTTGAGCCGACAACTGGCAAAATGGAATACGGCAGCACAGTGAAAATTGCTCACTTTACGCAACATTTACCTGAAATGGACGAATCACAACGAATGATTGAATATATTCAAGAAACGTCGAGTGATTTTGAAGCGGAAAAAGGCGTTCGGTTATCTGCAACGCAAATGCTTGAGCGTTTCTTGTTTCCATCAAACGGTCACGGCACACAAATTGGCAAATTATCGGGTGGCGAGCGGAAACGTCTCTACTTGTTAAAATTGTTAATGGAACAGCCCAATATTTTGTTTTTAGATGAGCCGACAAACGACTTGGATATTCAAACACTTTCTGTGTTGGAAGATTTCTTAGAAAACTTCCCAGGCGTTGTCATCACAATTTCGCATGATCGCTTTTTCTTAGATCGTATTGCACAGAAATTGTGGACCACCGGTACTGGGAAAATCGAAGAATACCAAGGACTGTATTCGGAATTTATAAAAGAGAAAAACAACCCGGTAGCTCTTGCTGAACAAGAGTTAGTGGAAACAGTCGTACCCGAGCCCGTTAAAACGAAAAAAAAGATGAGCTATAAAGATCAACTAGAGTATGATGGCATCTTAGGTAAAATCGCTGAAGCTGAAGCAAAGATTGAAGCTCGTGAAGAAGAAATGGCCTTAGCGGGTGCAGATTATGATAAGTTGCAAAAGCTAACAGAAGAAGTGAACACGCTAACTGCAGAGTATGATGCCTTAATCGAACGATGGACATATCTTCAAGAAATCGCAGAAGCGTGATCGACCAATTGCAGGAGGGATTTTTGTGAAAATTTTAACCATAGAACCGACACCAAGCCCGAATACGATGAAAGTAATCATTGATCAAGAGTTGCCGTTTGGCAAAAGCCATAATTACAATAAAGACAATATAGAAGCTGCTCCAAAAGAAGTTCAAGAATTACTGACGATTGACGGTGTCAAAGGCGTTTATCACGTTGCTGATTTCTTAGCCGTTGAACGCATTTCGAAATTTGATTGGGAAGCCATATTAGCACAAGTACGCAATGTCTTCGGGGAAGATCGCGAGCATACAGGTGACGAAATTGAATTAGATGAACATTTCGGTGAAGTGTATGTTCATGTTCAGGAATTCAAAGGCATTCCGTTGCAAGTGAAAGTGTTTGATAACGTATCAGAGGAACGCTTTGGTATGCCTGACCGTTTTATTGCAGCGATGAAGAGAGTAATGGACCCGACAGAAGAAAACTACTTGATGCAGCGTAAATGGGCAGATTATGGTGTCCGTTACGGGGATAAATCTGAAATTGGTAAAAATATAGTAGAAGAAATTGAAGCAACGTATCCACGAGAACGCTTGGATGCACTTACGACGAAAAAAGATGAAGAACAGCACGAAGCAACGCCGCGCGGACGTAGAATAACTCCTGAAGAATTTAATGCGCCTGACTGGGAAACCCGTTTTCAGCTACTCGATCAAATGATTGAAGCAGACCTTGATGATTTGTCATTATTGTCGTTGGCACTTGATGACGAAAAAATGTCGATTCGTCGACAAGCGGCCATTTTTCTTGGAGACATCGATGACAAAGCAGTAGTTCCTTATGTAGAACGTGCAATGAAAGACAAAAGCTGGGCTGTCCGTAGAACTGCAGGGGACACCATAAGTGATTTGGGATTTGAAGAATTTGAGCCAATTATGATTGAAACGTTAAACGATAAAAACAAATTGGTTCGCTGGAGAGCGGCAATGTTCCTATATGAAACGGGTACAGAATCAGCATTGCCAGCGTTAAAGCAAGCAGAAAATGATCCTGAGTTTGAAGTGAAATTGCAGATTAAAATGGCCATTGCACGTATTGCAGAAGGCGAAGATGCAAAAGGTTCAGTTTGGAAACAAATGACCGAAGCGCGACAAGCAATGAAAGGTGAATAGAAAAAACCGGTGACTTTTTGAGTCGCCGGTTTTTTATTTTACCTAGATTTTCAATAATATGTTTTTAACAAGGGTTAAAGAGGTAAAGAGCTTTTAGTTGATTCGTTCAGGCAATCATCATTTACAAGGGGGAATATCGAATGAATACAAATGTTTACTCAATAGAAATTTTATATAGTGGAAAATATGAATCTTGGGAATTTGCAAGTCGAGAAAAACGGGATTCTTTTTATGAAAAAGTGATTCATGAGTTTAATGACCAAAAAGTCAACAAACAAGATGATGAAGTAGATGACACAAAAATTGTCCAATTATCATCAAATAATCTCGAACTTCAAGAAGACGGTGAGTATGCTCAAAATATGACTATTGAATGGTTCGATTACGATATCTTTAGCAAAATGCTGGATTTTATTAATCACGAATTTGACTAAATAAAGTCTTTGGACCTAGTAAGCGTCAAAACGACTTTAAGTGATCAGTATTTGGCTAAAACAAAGCAACTTAGAATTAGTAAGGCATCTTGTTTGTGCATATAATAGCTGGTAAAAGCTCAATTAAAATCATTTCGTATAGGTTTATAAAAGGTGAAATAAAAAAAACTACCCATTTGGGTAGTTTTTTACTTTGTCAGAAAACGTCGTTATATGATGAAAACTATTATAAATATAGGATGAAGTAGGTATATAAAATCATTTAATGATACAAAAGACAATAATTTACTCGTTTCCTCAAAAAAATTTAAAAATATTAGGTCCATGTATACGTTTTTTGTTAATAAATTTATGATATCTTTTAAGTATACATAGGAGGGTTTCAGGTGAATCTTACGGTCAATGGAATAGTATTAGGTCAAAAAAGAAGTACATTAGTTATTAGAGAACTTATTCGTGAATCAGTAGCTGAGCATGCAAAAGACGTAGAAGAGTATTTAAAAGATTATACGGTAGAAGAAATAGGAAATATTCTTACTCTTCGCCCACCATCAGCTGAAGGTATTCAAATATCACTATTCAAGTCATCCTAATGGGTGGCTTTTTAAATTGTCTTGAAGTTAACTATTCCTATACAAGCTAATCAACTGTCTAGGAATGAACAATAATATATTCCAAACAGCAGCGAAAAGCATTTCTAGTACTAAACCGACACTAAGATCTTTTAGAAAATCAGCAAAACAATGATCTTTCTTCTTTTTTTCCTTCATAAAATTCTCCTGTCATTTAAAATCTATCATACTCATTTAGTCACGAATTTCTTTAATGCTCTTTCCATCTAAAAAGGCATGTCCAGATTGCAAGGTATGAATTGTGTCAAAGCCGTAGCGGTTATAAACTTTTTCAACTTGCTTATTTATCGGATGAACCCATAAATTTTCTAGCTTCATCGCTTGAGCTTCTATTTGTATTTGTTGTAATACAAAACCTATCAATCCTTGCCCTCTAAATTTTTCAATTGTTGCAACACTTTCAATGCGACCTTGATTGTTATGTACAAACAAGCATGCTGTCGAACTCGGTCTGCCATTAACTTTTAATAAGAAATGCGTATAACGACTGTCTTTGAACTCTGTTTCAAAAGCCTTTTCGCGAACTGCTTTTCCACCAAATTCGTTAATCTGACACTCGACCCATGATGCGTCTTGATAATTCGTGTCGTCGACTTTTTCAACCGTAACAAGTTCAGGTATTGATAGCGACGTTACTTTTTTGTTCCATAACTGAATAGACTGAGGCAGATCTTCGTACTGAAATCCTTCTTCTTTTAATAAGGTAATAAAACTTGTCAACGAATTGACGTGATCCAAATAAAACCGCGGCGTAATGGAGTGCGATCTATAAAAGGATACCACTTCGTTAATTACTTTTTTAGGATGTTCGGGTTGTGTGTTTATATATGCATGATTTGCGTCGTAATAATCTGGTTGGTCTCTGTTTAAAAACAAAGCTCCCCACGGACGATCAAGCTTAGTGGAAAAGGATTGTAAAAGTGCAAAGTCTAATTCGTTAATTTGTTTTAGTAAATCCATCTATTATCATCCTCATTTATATTACTTAAGTTTAATCATACAGAACTAAACTAATAAATTCATAAAAAAATCACATTTAAATCGACATACTATGAAATTATGGAACATCTAGGTTACACTTAACTAGATAAAACTTAGAGTTTTGAGAATAAGTTTAAACGAAAAGGGGCGAAAAGCATGAACGCATATGATGAATACATGAAGGGCATTGTGGTGCCAATGCGCCAAGAATTAACGGCAGCAGGATTTACCGAATTGTTGACGGCCGAGGAAGTCAACGAACATATGAGCACTGCTAAAGGAACTAGTCTTGTAGTAATTAACTCAATTTGTGGATGTGCAGCAGGGTTGGCGCGTCCAGCAGTTATAGAAGCACTTCAAACGGTAGAAGCAAAGCCAGAACATTTGGTAACGGTCTTTGCAGGACAAGATAAAGAAGCAACAGCGCAAATGCGTCATTATTTTGAAGAAGTAGCTCCGTCGTCACCTTCAATTGCGGTGTTAAAAGATGGTGAGTTGGCTCATTTTATTCCGCGCGAACAAATTGAGGGCTATCCAATGGAGCAAATTCGTGATCATTTGGCACAAGCGCTTGAACAGGTGGCTGCTCAGTGAAAACGGTCGTCACAACAGCCTACCGCGCTACTTCATCTATGATGGAGTGGGCGGAGCGTGTTTCAACAGAACTGTCGCTTCAACAAGTAGCGCGCAATAAGCGCTCTATCGAGAAAATGCATGCAGTTGAATCGGCTGATTTGTTGATCTGTTTAAAAGAACGGCTTGAGTTTTATCCATTGGGTAAAACAGAGCCGTTCTTTTTTCATCCGAATTCAGCTGCGTACCGGACGAAGAGACCGCTCGAGGAAGATCCACTAGTAGTAGTTTCGAATTTAAAGCCAGGTGATTCTTTTTTAGATTGTACATTAGGTCTTGCATCAGACTCTTTAGTCGCGTCTCAGCGCGTAGGAAAAGCTGGGCGCGTTATTGGTTGTGAAAGTCATCCGATACTTGCTTACGTCGTTCAACAAGGATTAAAACAGTATAGTGAAATGCCCCATTTAATAGACGCCATGAAACGAATTGAAGTGGTTGCTTCTGATGCTGTTTTGTTTCTACAAAAGCTTGAATCAAACTCGATCGATGTTATTTACATGGATCCCATGTTTACAGAAGAAATTGCAGAAGCAACAAACTTTACAGCGCTTAAAGGCTTGGCTGATCAAGGGCAGTTAACAGAGCAGTGGGTAGCTGAAGCTAGACGTGTTGCGCGAAAAAGCATTGTCTTGAAAGCGCATTTTCGTTCACCAGATTTTGAGAACTTTGGTTTTGTACGACGCGTGCGACCGAATACTAAATTTCATTACGGTGTGATCATACTTCCGCAAGAAAATAACTAATCAATAAAAATGGTAATAGCATCTATTGTCGCCAGGTTTAAAATCTGGCGACAATGGGATGCTATTTTATTTTGTTTAGCTGACATGTAAATAATAAAACAGAAAAAGAAAATCAATACTAAGCAAATCTCTTGAAAATGATATACCCCCTATGGTATATTTTAATTACTTTCAAAAGACATTATTTATTAGGAGGAAGCGATTATGACAAACCAAGTTACAGTATACTCAACAGATACGTGCCCTTATTGCACAATGATGAAGAATTTTCTAGAACAGAATGATGTTGCTTACACTGAAGTAAATGTTCAGCACGATCAAGCTGCTGCTAATCGTCTCGTCCAAGCAACTGGTCAAATGGGCGTGCCACAAACGAATATTAACGGTGAGTGGGTTCTCGGATTCGATCCGACTCGCGTATCGGAATTATTGAACGCATAAACGATTTATGTTAAGAATGAATTATTAATGAATAACCAAATTATTAGGAGGAATTTTAAATGAAATCAATTTCTACACAAGAACTACAAACATTATTAGCAGAAGGCAAACAAGTAAATGTGATTGATGTGCGTGAAGCGTCGGAAGTGGCAACTGGTAAAATTCCTGGAGCTGTCAACGTACCTTTAAGTTTGTTGGAATTCAAGATGAACGAATTAGACAAAAAAGAAGAATACTATGTAAATTGCCAAGCTGGCGGACGTAGTAGTTCAGCATGCAAATTTTTAGATAACCAAGGTTACAATGTAACAAACGTTGAAGGCGGTATGAATGCATGGGAAGGCGACGTCGAGTAATGATGAAGCGACTCATACTAATGCTCGCAATAGTTAGTACGCTACTGTTAGCTGCGTGCGGACAAGAAGCAGACTATGAAACAATCCAAATTGATCAAGTAGCTGAAAAGCAAGATGCTGGTTATACTGTATTAGACGTTCGTGAGCCGTCTGAATTTGATCAAGGGCATATCCCAGGGGCGCAAAACAAGCCGCTCACAGGAATGCAAAATGGTGATTTTGATGGTCTTCAACAAGACGAAAAATACGTTGTTATTTGCCAGTCTGGCAACCGGTCTCAACAAGCGAGTGAATTGATGCTTGAAGAAGGCTATGAGTTTGTAAATGTGGCTCAAGGGATGTCTTCATGGGAAGGCGACGTAGAAAAATAGATGAAGATTGAAGTATATAAAGATGAAACGAAAAAGGACGGTCTATTCGATTACGAATAGACCGTCCTTTTTTTGTTTAAAATCGCACTCGACTTCCTGAAAAAGACATTTTATAAATGAGTTAATTTTTTTATTGCCTCAAACAGAGGAGAAGTTCTTATAGTAGGTCATTTTTTTCACTCATTATCGGGTTACTGAATGACAGTAGGAATGTAAGAAACAAAATAAAAGAACGAAGAAACTCTCGGATTTAAAGCCATAAAAAANACTACTACTTACTTA